>CAXMPY010000210.1:0-3376 GCA_964195275.1 uncultured Paracoccaceae bacterium | reverse complement strand
TTATAAATTGGAAATTAGCCATCCTGGGCGTTACCTGCACCTTCAAGATGAAGCTGCGGTATGGAATACCGAAAATTGGGAAAATGGTCATGCTTTGCGCGTCACGGTGCAGGTGTCATCCGATGAAGCGCTTGGTGCCAAAACGGCCACAGCAACGGTTGGCTGCTACGAAAAACAGTTCGCCCGTGCCGGAGGCTTGAAGGGGCCGCCAGCAATATATACCAAAATAATCTCGGAGGGACCGAAATTTTAGTCGTCCCGTTCCAGAAGATTTTAGCCGTCCCGTTCCAGTCGTTTTCGACCCACCAAACTCCGTTACGAGATGTGTGTCGAGATGCGCTTAGAAAAGGAGATGAATGGCAACTGCCTCATGTTACCGAAATCCCCTATTACTGGTCGAACATTGTGGCTTTTGGTCAATCGTTTCAATGCTTTTTAGGTTCTGATCCCCGCACGACCAAGGGTGAAGTCACGCGACCGAGCTTCGTTGCAATCGAAATGGTCGCCCTGAAGGTCCTATTGGAAGCTGACGCGTACCAATCCTTGTCATATCGGCCTGAAAAACCCTACGCGGGCAGCCAAGAACGTACCATTGGTCTGAAGAAGAAGACCGTTGGCGCGACAAGCCAATTAATGCCTGTGCACCAGAAATTGAGGCGGTCTGTGGTAGACCGTCACAGCACTGTTAACCAAAGCTTTCAATGTAACTTTCCTAAGCGATCCCATCCTTAACCAGCCGCCTCGCCAAATCTGCATAAGCCTGCGCAATCGCCCCTTTGCCCACCGCAATCGGCGTACCGCTATCCCCTGCCAGCCGCACATCCAGCGAAAGTGGCAATTCACCCAGAAACGGCACGCCAATCTTTTCAGCCTCTGCACGCACTCCGCCGTGGCCAAAGATATGTTCCTCGTTGCCGCATTTCGGGCAGATATAGGTCGACATGTTTTCGATCAACCCCAACACCGGTGTTTTCAGCATTTCAAACATGTTGATGGCCTTGCGCGCATCCAATAGCGCGACGTCCTGCGGTGTTGAAACCACCAAGGCGCCGGTCAGTTCGGTTTTCTGGCATAGCGTCAATTGCACGTCACCAGTACCTGGCGGTAAATCGATGATCAGCACATCCAATTCCCCCCACACCACCTGCCCCAGCATTTGCTGCAACGCGCCCATCAACATCGGCCCGCGCCAGACCAGCGCCTGATCCGGGTCCACCATCAGCCCGATCGACATCATCGTGACGCCGTGGGCGGTAAGCGGGATGATCATTTTACCGTCGGGCGATTTCGGACGGGCATCCACCCCCATCATCCGAGGCTGCGAGGGGCCGTGGATATCAGCATCCAGCAGCCCGACGCGGCGACCCTGCGCCGCAAGCGCCACTGCCAAATTTGACGAAACCGTTGATTTGCCCACGCCACCTTTGCCAGAAGCGATGGCCAGGACGCGGTCCACGCCTTCAACCCGCAATGGCCCTGCCTGAGGTTTGGGATGGCCACCAATCTTCAAATTTGGCGGCGGTGCCTTAGGCGCAGCTGGGCCGTGGGCCGTCAGAATAACCGAAACACTGGACACACCCGGCAAAGCCTGAACCGCGCGCTGCGCCACCGCGCGCACCTGTTCCATATTCGCGGCTTCCTCGGGTGTTGGAGCTTCGATCACAAAACTGATTTTGTCGCCATCAATCTGAACCGCCCGCACCATATCGCTGGTTTTCAGATTAAGACCGCCTGGTATCTCGATCTTTGCCAGTTCGGTCATTATTTCTATTTCAGAAATCGCCATCACTATCACCCCGGTTTTTCTGTCCGCTACCATGCCCTGCCCAAGACCAAAAGCACAACGGCTGACGTTCGGCAAAACAGTAACCATTAACGCCGCGACCCATGCAAGGGCTGCATATCGGGTTTGACCAAACACCGGATTGTAGCTGGGCCGAACAGGCGTATGTACTGGTCACACAAGCAATGATGCTTAAAAATTACCCAGCCGATAGAAAGGCCCATAAGATGACATACGTAAACACAGTGAACACAATCGAAATTGACTTTGCAGACCGGATTGCATCTGTATTTCAGGGCCTTTTCGCAGATTTTTCCAAATCTCGTCTAGCGCATAAGACAGCACGTGTACTGAACTCTTTGTCAACACGCGAACTTGACGATCTAGGCATTGCCCGCAAAGACATCAAAGCCGTCGCAACACGCGCAGCATTCGCTGCTTAAGAATTCGGATTTAGGTTCCTTTCCTCCCGAAGGCACCTGAAACGAAGCGGCGAGGTATCCTCCCGTATGTCGCTGCAACAAAACCGGGCCGATTGGTCCGTCAGATAACGCCGCTTTCTTTTCCTCCCGAAAGATTGCGCCGCGTTGAAAGAAACGCCGATATCCAGCCTCCCTGGATATCGGCGTTTTTTGTTTCTTCTCTTGTCTGCGAAAATCTGCCAGCAGGGCCAGATGGATCTTTCAACGCTACAATATTTCTATATCGGTCTGGCCGCGCTGCTGATTGGTATTTCCAAAACCTCGCTAGAGGTTGGGATCCTCGCTATTTTGCTGGTCGCACTGGCGCTGCCGGGCAAAGCGTCGCCCGGCGTTGTGTTGCCAATGCTGGTGGTCGCCGACATTGCTGCCGTGATACTTTATCGGCGCGCCTGCGATTGGCGCATACTGCTTGGGCTATTTCCAGCGACATTTATCGGGATCATTCTAGGGTTTTGGTTTCTCTGGATCATTCCCGACCTGAATTTTGAGCGGATAATCGGCTGTGTCATTCTGCTGATGCTGGCCCTCGACCTGGGCCTGGCCAAAACCACGCGGCGCAGTTTCAAAGGCCCGTTGGTCACAGCAATTGTTGGCGCGGTTGGTGGTGCTGCATCCATGATTGCAAACGCCGCTGGTTCGGTTTTTGGGGTCTACTTCCTGCAACTCGGATTAACCAAAGCCCAATTTGTCGGCACCCGGGCCTGGCTGTTTTTAGTCCTGAACGGTGCTAAACTGCCATTTGCCGCCGGGCTGGGGCTGATTACGCCACAGACCTTGCTGTTAGACCTGACCTTTCTGCCGGTGATTCTGGTGGGCGCCGGATTGGGATTTTGGCTATTGAAGGTCGTAAATGTTGAACTATTCCGAGTGCTTATTCGACTGGCAGCAATCGTTGCGTCATTGCGGTTGATTTTGGGCTAGAACTAGTCCCGATAACTGGGGTCAGTGCGGTCCAACATATCTTTCAGCTGCTCAAAATGTGCATCACCAGACGCGCTGTAATTCACCCAAACTGCGGCGGTTTGTAGTGCGACATCATTGGGCATCACGTTCAGTGGTTGACCACTGGCATAGGCCAACATCAAGGTTTTTGCGGCGCGTTCAAAAAAGT
>CAXMPY010000209.1:0-3394 GCA_964195275.1 uncultured Paracoccaceae bacterium | reverse complement strand
CTGAAAACACTGGTGTCCCCAACGGGATTCGAACCCGTGATATCGGGCGAGGTTCGACTGGTCGCCTGATGACACATTGATGACCTAAGGCGATCCGGTGAATTCGAGATTTGTTCGTAAGTTATTGATTCGAATGGTGCCCGGGGGCGGATTTGAACCACCGACACGAGGATTTTCAGTCCACTGCTCTACCCCTGAGCTACCCGGGCACGGGTGAACGGATCAAACCGTTCGGGTGGCGGTCGTTTTAGACTTGGCTTGATGGGCTGTCCAGCACAAAACAGCAGTTTTCAATGCGGTTTTGTTGTGGGGTCATCAGTGCTTAGCCCCGTACCGTCATTCAAATCATCTTCATCGGTCGGAACCGCATACGCACCGGTCAACCATTTGCCTAAATCAACGTCGGCGCACCGCTTTGAACAAAATGGGTGATATTCACGGATAGCTGGTTTTTTGCAGATCGGGCATTTCATATTGGCAAGCTTTCGGCGATCGGTAACCGCTCGCGTTTTCGCTGCAATTCAAAGTGTCCCAGCGGGGTCCAGCCAACCAAAGCGGTTTCAATCGGGTCAGCCTTGAGGGCGCTGCGCAAAGCATTTTCAAACTGGTGACGGTCTTTTTTTGGCATTGGTGCCAGGTCAATTGTGATCTGTCCGCCAAGCCCGCGCAGACGCAGCTGACGCGGTAATTCCTTTGCACAGGCCAGATTGGATTTTATGCCGGCGGCCGGGGATGTGTCGCTGCCGGTGTTGACATCTACTGCTACTAGCGCCCGTGTTGGTTCGATGTAAATTGAGGCACCCCGGCCCAGCATCACCTGCGGATCATGCAGTTGCGTTATCATTTCTAGAACGCCCAGATCTTCAAATGATCCGTCTTCTTTGAACACCTGCTGGGGTGCTGCCCATTCACGCCAGCCCAATTGATGAGCGTTGGATCCTGACGCGAGCAATTTGATATCATTGCCGGTTTCGGACATCACCGCATTCGCGGTGGCCAGCGTGACATCGGCGTCTTGCGAAATCTCAATCTGATCAATGCCTTCGGCCTGGGATCGGACGATGATCCCGAAACCGATTTTGGTTATTGCGTCGGCATCCAGCGCTTCCAGCAATCGGATCACCTCGACCTCGTTGCGAATGCGGCGCGACACGTTGATGCCAGGGGCGTCCGGCGTCACGATGACATAGCGGCTTTTGAATACAATTTTTTGGGTAACGGGAATTGCTTTGCCGGGTTCTGCGAAACCGGTTACCTGCGCTAAAATGCGTTGTCCGGGGCGCAGGTTCTTATCGTGACGCAAAAAACCTGGGCCTTCCGGCAGCCGCATTATCACGCCACCCTGGCCCTTTATCGCGCGGTCGCAAATCGCCTGGTAGATCGACCCAGGAACAGGCTCACCAGGTGCTGGATCAATCAAAAAATCGTCCAGCACGCCATCAACAATCAGCGCAGCAGCAGCGCGCCCGTTCAGGTGATCCAGCGCGACCGTGCGGCCTTTCACTGTTTGGCCCCATAAACTGGATACCCAGCGGTTGCCAACAGAACCGCTGTCTCTGCTACGGGCAAACCCATCACTGCGGTATAAGACCCCACAATCCACGGTATAAATGCCCCGGCCGGTCCCTGAATTGCATATCCGCCCGCCTTACCCTGCCAGTCATTGGTTGCCAGATATGCGTTAAGTTCAAGATCAGAAAGACGTTTTATTTTGACATTGGTCACCACATCTTTTTGCCATATCTGGCCGCCTGATTTGACGGCAATGGCTGTGATAACTTTATGGCGACGGCCTGCGAGATTGGTCAAAAATTCTGCTGCCTGGCCTGCATCTTCGGGTTTGCCAAGTATCCGACGCCCAAGCGCAACCGTGGTATCTGCACAAAGCACTATTTCGTCGGTTGTCGCAGGAACAGCCTGTGCCTTTTCAAGGGCCATACGCCTACAGTAGGGTCGCGGCAATTCGTTCTTCAACGGGCTTTCATCGATATCTGGCGCCCGGATTTCATCAGGAACAATGTCCAGTTGCGCCAATAATTCCAGCCGACGTGGGCTGCCAGACCCAAGGATCAGGCGCACGTTCGCGCCTTACTTAAAGCGATAGTTGATCCGACCCTTTGTCAGATCATAGGGGGTCATTTCAACCAGCACCTTGTCTCCGGCCAATACACGAATACGATTTTTACGCATCTTGCCTGCCGTGTGGGCGATTATTTCATGGCCGTTTTCCAGCTCGACCCGAAATGTCGCATTCGGCAGGAGTTCCTTAACAATACCGGGAAATTCGAGCATTTCTTCCTTGGCCATGTGGTCTCCGTCTTTGGTTTCACCCACCTAAATGCAGGCGCGGCTTAGATGCGCCGAAACTGTTTGTTTTTCAAGGGTTGTTTGGCATTAATGTTCAAGAGTATTTGACAACTCCGCTGGGCCCTATCTTCATGTCAGACAAAGTATGGTCACCGTGGCGCATTCGAAAGCTTAACAGTTTTTGGGTCAGACGCAGAAGTGTGGCCAAATGGGCCGGTTCATTTGCCAGATTGTTAAGTTCGCTTGGGTCGGCCTGCATGTTAAAAAGTAACGGGGCCAGACCGCCGTTAAAATGCACGAGTTTGAACTGCTCTTCACGTAGAATCGCCAAATTTGCCTCGTGAAAACTGCAACCAGTCGCTTTTTGGCCTACTGTTACTTGGTCCGGTTCGCCAAAATCCAACTCGTGATGCACGCAATCGCGCCATGTGGCAGGCAAGTTGCCTTCTAAAAAAGCCCGCAATGAAGCGCCATTTATTGTGTGTGGTATGGGTTGGCCGATAAGGTCCAATATAGTTGGGGTAATATCGATAGATTCTGTGAATTTATCGACGGTGTTTCCGAACTGACCGGGTAGGCGCGGATCCCGTATAATCAATGGTATTCGAAAAGATGCTTCGTAAATATTTTGTTTTCCCCAGTGGTGATGGTCGCCCAGGGCTTCGCCATGATCGGCTGTCAAAATTACGATGGTATTGTCAAATTGCCCGGTGTCTTTCAGAAAAGCGATGATACGGCCAAAATGGGTGTCGACCTCGCTGGCCAGACCCAAATAAATTGAACGCAAGGCTTGCACATCGGCGATGTCATCAGCGTTAACTTGTCCTTCAAGTCCCTGAACCGTATCTTCCATTTTTGGTTTTTTCAAAGAACCGGCGTGAAACGGGTGTACGGCCGATTCATCTTCCCGGTTTGGAAAGCGTGTTGGCATTGGCAATTGTTCGGGGTCGTACATCTGGTTGTAAGGTTCGGGAGCAACCAGCGGCGGATGCGGGCGAATATAGGTCGGATGGGCGAACCAAGTCTGATCTGTCCTGGACGATAAATGCATTTGCAGCGCGTCGGTTAAAAATGCTGTGTCGCTGTC
>CAXMPY010000208.1:0-3410 GCA_964195275.1 uncultured Paracoccaceae bacterium | reverse complement strand
TGGGCTCACGATTATTGACAAGAATTACGCGGGCAGCGTCAAGCGCGGCAAGCTCAGCGAAGGCAAAGCGGCAGATTGCAGGGGGCTCATTAACGGCGCGACGGACTACAGCGCATTGGGCGATGTTGATCTGGTCATCGAAGCTGTGTTCGAAGATGTCGCGATCAAAGCTGAGGTCACAAAAAGCGTGGAAGCGGTCGTTGGCAAGAATTGCATCTTTGCCACCAACACATCAACGCTGCCGATATCGCAGTTGGCCAAGGCATCAAAACGCCCAGACCAGTTTATCGGCATCCATTTCTTTTCACCGGTTGATAAAATGTTGCTGGTTGAAATCATCAAAGGAAAACAGACAGAAGACCGGGCTGTGGCCAAATCGCTTGATTTCGTTCGCCAGATCCGCAAGACGCCGATTGTCGTTAATGACGCGCGCTTTTTCTTCGCAAACAGGTGTGTGATTGCCTATCTTAATGAAGGCACGCGCATGGTTAATCAGGGCGTCAAGCCTGCCCTTATTGAAAACGCCGCGCGCCTTTTGGGGTTTCCTGTTGGTCCCCTGCAACTTGCCGACGAAACATCCATCGAACTTGGCGCAAAAATCGCAACCGCAACACGCGCCGCTTTGGGTGACGACTATCGCGATCAGGATTCTGACGAAGTTTTATTTTGGATGGTCGAAAAAGGACGCCTGGGCCGCAAAGCGCAAGCGGGGTTTTACGACTACGACAACAAGGGCAAACGCACCGGTCTGTGGGCCGGCATGGCCGAAAATTTCCCCATAGCTGCGCAACAACCTGATCTGGAAGCCGTCCAAAACCGATTGTTGATGGCACAGGTGCTGGAAGCAGTGCACGCCCTGCAAGAAGGCGTGTTGACAGATATCCGCGAGGGCGATGTTGGGGCTATCCTTGGTTGGGGTTTTGCACCGTGGTCCGGTGGCCCGTTCAGTTGGTTGGATATGTTAGGCGCGGCCAACGCCGTTGAATTATGTGACACGCTGGCAAATGATTTTGGCGAACGGTTTGAAGCGCCAAAATTGCTACGGGATATCGCGGCGAAATCTGAAACATTCTATGGTCGCTTTGGCGAGAATACTGAAAAGGCCGCCTAAAAGAGCTTAATTGCAATACCCTGTACCTTAAAATTCATATCCGAAACGCGATATATCTGTTGCACATATTCTGGCAACGATGTCAGCGCCCGCATCAGTATCATACCCGCGGTAATCTGCATCGCGGGGTGATGTGTTGGTTCGCTGGATTTCCCCTAGCGAAAATCCCAAATGCTTTTCAAATGGTCTAATGCCTTCATTAAAATGTTCCAGGCGAACAAATTGATGGCAATGTTCAACCCCGGCCCGGTCGGTTACATAACTGGCGCTTGGGTTGCCTTGAATTGATTTCTGAATTGGCTCAGCTTGTATAAATGCTTTGAATGTCAACTTCTTAGCCAGATCGACCGCAGGATGGACAAACGATTGCACTTGTAGCCAATGCTAGTAACTAACCAACCTGTCCCAGGGGTTTCGCACCATCGTCAATACAAAATAGCTGGGAAAATCCTGTTGGGGGAACAGACCATCGATGTCACGCAGTCTGGAATGCTTCCACAACCGCCCGGCGGCCTTTAGCTGCTTTGTTGGTTTTTGACGACGCTTGGCCTTGGGCGTGTCATCAATCAGAATATCATCGCGCATGGCCCGCTGTTCCAATGCCAAAGACCGCGACGTTCCACCCGTCTTGGGGATATGCACAGATATACCGACGTCCGCGGGAAATTATCATACATATCACGCTAACCCAGCCGTATTTGATTGGCCACAAAGCTTGGTGTGCCGAATGCAAAACCTGAACTACCTAAGCATGTTTTTGCCGTCTGATATTGTCGGTTTCAACTGGCTGGGCTATCCTTTGGGAAAGACTTAATAGGCAGGTCGCATAAGCCGATGACGGCACTAACAGATTTCGAACGGTTAGAGTGCCAGGGCATCTGGCGACCAACGCCCGACTCGCAAAGGCGCGATGTCATTGTATCTGTCGGCAAAGCCACCTTAACGATTTCCGATCAACAGGGTCTGGCAATCGCCCATTGGTCATTGCCTGCTGTTGAACGCGTAAACGGTGGGGAACGGCCGGCGATCTTTCGTCCCGGCGCCGATGCGAATGAAACGCTGGAATTAACCGACGAGACCATGATCCTGGCCATTGCGAAAGTGCAATCCGCAGTCAATCGACAGCGCCCACATCCTGGCAGACTGCGGTTCGGGTTGGTTGGCGGATCCATTGCACTAACAGCGGCGCTGGCGTTGTTCTGGCTGCCAAATGCGATGATATCTTATACGGCATCCGTGGTGCCCTCTGCCAAACGCATAGCAATCGGCGATGTCCTTTTGGCGAATATTAAACGGGTGGCCGGTAAACCATGTGACTCGGTCCTAGGCACTCAGTCGCTTTCGCGACTTCAGGCCCGATTATTTGGTGACACGCCCGGGAAGATTGTGGTGCTATCGGACGGCGTGTTACCCGCCAGCCATCTGCCAGGGCAAATTATCCTGCTAAATCGTGAACTGGTTGAAGATCACGAACAGGTAGAAGTCGCGGCTGGATATGCAATTGTCGAAAACCTGAGGGCCAGTCAGCATGACCCGCTGGTCCAACTATTAGACCAAGCCGGGCTTATGGCTGCATTCCGATTGCTTACCACAGGCGACATTCCAGAAACGGTACTGTCCAGCTATTCAGAACATCTGTTAATCGCAGAGCCAGAAACCGTGCCGGAAAAGGCAATCGTCGAGTGGTTTCAGAACGCGGAAATTCGATCTTCGCCATATGCATATGCTATTGATATTTCAGGTGAAACGACGCTTGCATTGATCGAGAGCGATGCAGCTGCGGCCCATTCAGCGAAACCAATATTGGCTGACGGAGATTGGGTTAGTCTTCAGGGCATTTGCGGAGAGTGAAACTAATCGGATTTCAAGGTTGAATTGATAGCCAACTAGCGCACGGGAAGCGAATTTTTCTTTATCACCAATTTGCGCGGCACTGTGTTAGTCCAAATCATCAACATCTGCGCATCACCAGTTGTCGTTTTGGGGCCGCGAAGTTCATTCAGCCGGCCGTCTGACCAAGCCGGGCGAAACCCATTTGGCATTGGTGCATCCGCTGGCTTATGGGTGCTTTTCCCATTCGACGGACGGGCCGTGATTAGCGAGCTAATTACCGGTTTTGCAGTGGCCACAACTGGGACCGAAACGGTAGACAGCGCTTTGTTGGGCTTCGCCGAAGTCTTCGCAACATTTGCCACGGACGGCTCAAATCCACAGACTAATTTTCGATCTCGACCAACCCTGGGGACCCAAACGACATTGCCGCCAAACCCGGCGCGGATAAAAACGCAGCCCTTGCTAT
>CAXMPY010000207.1:0-3457 GCA_964195275.1 uncultured Paracoccaceae bacterium | reverse complement strand
TGCGGGCCTTAAAATCATGATGTCGACCCCAACTGCTGCGCCGCCAAAATGGCTGGTGGATTTGCATCCTGAAATCCTGCCGGTGGGCAAAGATGGTGTGACCCGAAAGTTCGGCGCGCGCCGACACTATTGTTTTTCCAGCGATGTTTATAAAAAACAGGCCGCAAGGATCACCGAAGAATTCGCCCGCAGGTATGGCCGCAACCCCCATGTCAAAGCCTGGCAAATCGATAATGAATATGGCGATCACGAAACTGTCCGCAGCTATTCTGCTGCTGCCTGTCGCGCCTTTCGGGTCTGGCTGGCTGAAACCTATGGCACGATTGATGCATTAAACCAGACGTGGGGGACAGCGTTCTGGGCGATGACCTATAACAGTTTTGACGCCATTGATTTACCCAACAATCTGGTTGACGAACCAAACCCCAGCCACGCGATGGATTTTGCGCGTTTTAGTTCCGATCAGGTTTGCCGGTTCAACAAGTTACAGGCCGACATCCTGCATGCCCATGCGCCAGACCGGCCAGTAACCCACAATTTCATGGCCAACAGTTTTGATTTTGACCATTTTGACGTTGCTCGCGATCTCGATTTTGCGGCATGGGACAGCTATCCTTTGGGCGCACTGATGGAGGGCCCGCAATCGGATCAGGAAAAGCGGGACCATTTGCGCACCGGCAGCCCGGATTACCAGTCGTTTTATTGTGATCTGTATCGGCATGTCGGCAAGGGCAAAGTCTGGATAACCGAACAACAACCTGGCCCCGTGAATTGGGCCAGCTTTAATCAGGCACCTGCGGATGGGATGGTCCGGCTTTGGACCTGGATGGCCTATGCACACGGCGCCGAAGCGGTGTTTTATTTCAGGTGGCGACAGCCACAATACGGTCAGGAACAATATCATACCGCGTTGCTGCACACGGATGGGACCCCCGACCAAGCCTATCACGAGATTGCACAGGTCGCGCAAGAGCGCGCACTGTTGTCGACCCAACAACACCGCAAACCAGCCAGCGTCGCGATGATTGTCGATTACCCATCGCGTTGGGCCGCAGAAATTCTATCGCAAGGGCAGACAATGTTTGCCCCGAAGATCGCTTATGACTGGTACAAAGCAATGTCAGAATTTGGCGTTGACGTTGATATTGTCGGCCCCAAAACTGATTTCGCTGACTACAAACTGATCCTGATCCCTGACATGATTTTGGGGTGTGAAAAGCTTGTTGAACGACTGGCCAGCATACCTGCCAAAGTGGTTCTTGGCCCGCGGGTTGGCAGCAAAATTACACCACTTAATTCGCCGCAAAACTTGGCCCCGGGCGCATTTGTCAGATTGATAGACATGACCGTCGCGCGTGTTTAATCGCTGCCGCCGATCCACAGCGAGACAGTTGTTTTTGCCAATGAAAAATTTGAAACACGCGGATGGCGCGAAAGCGTTAAAACAACTGAAAAGGTCGTCGCAAGATTTCTTGGGGACTATCGCGACGGTGGCCCGGCGATCATTGAAAACGACAAGTGCTGTTATATCGGCTGTATTCCGGAGCGCGCGTTTCTGGTTAAATTCGCCGCACATTGCCTGAAATGGGCCGGTATAAAGATTGGGGAACGCCATCAATACCAACGCCAGACAACTCGCGGCGACATGGAATTTATTTTCAATTTCAACGCCGCTGAAATCTTGGCACCACTTGCAAAAGATCAAACTGCGCTAATCGGAAATGAACAGATAGAACCTTTCGGTGTAGGGGTTCGGGTATCGTCAGATTGACCGCCTGGAGTTGTAGGAATACTCGCCAAATGTCGTGCCCTGCATCCAGTAATGGAGCATTCTGGTTCAGCAATTTTGGGTGATATAGATTGCACTCAAATTGAATTACGATAACTAAGTGGAATATGGACAGTGATGGAGCGTTTGTTAGCAAATGACCGAAATTTCGAACACTTGGACCCGGGATCAAGCTGAAGGCATTTACGCGCTGCCTTTGATGGATCTGCTTTACAAAGCGCAGACCATACATCGTTCAAATTTTGACCCGAACAAAGTGCAGATGTCCCGGTTACTGTCGATCAAAACCGGGGGCTGCGCCGAAGATTGCGCCTATTGTTCGCAATCTGCGCGCAACGGTTCAAAACTACCGGCGAGCAAATTGATCGAGATAACGAGCGTTCTGGCCGAAGCCAAGAAAGCCCGCGACGCAGGCGCAACACGCTATTGCATGGGGGCCGCGTGGCGCGAACCAAAGGCGCGCGATATGGACGCGCTGGTGGCGATGGTTGAGGGCGTCAAAGAATTGGGCATGGAAAGTTGCATGACGCTTGGCATGCTTGACGACACCCAGGTATTTCAGTTGCGCGATGCGGGACTGGATTATTACAACCACAATATCGATACGTCAGAACGTTTTTACCCAGAGATTATCACCACCCGCAGCTTTGCAGACAGAATCGACACGCTGGAACGTGTACGCGAGGCGGGCATAAAGGTTTGTTCAGGTGGCATATTGGGCATGGGTGAAGAAAATATTGACCGGATCGATATGTTACTGACGCTGGCCAACCTGTCCGAACCGCCAGAATCCGTACCGATCAATATGCTGATGCCCCAAGCCGATACGCCGATGGCAGATGTCGCGCCGGTTGACCCGATCGAGTTTGTGCGGATCATTGCGTTGGCACGGATATTGATGCCGCATTCCCATGTCCGTCTGTCCGCGGGTCGCAGTGAAATGAGCGATGAAATGCAAGCAATGTGCTTTTTTGCCGGGGCTAATTCTATTTTTGTCGGCGAGACATTGTTGACGGCTGAAAACCCCGAAGAAGATACCGATATGGCGCTGTTTGCCAAACTAGGTATTCAGCCGATGGCGCTGGCAACGCGGGTCAGTGTGGACGCTGCCGAATGAATGCAGCTGCAAGGCTAAGCGGTACGCTGGAAGCCTTGGCCACGCGACACCGCCTGCGAAAACTATCACCCCAAATTGGGCTTGATTTCGCATCAAATGATTATTTGGGGCTGGCTGGTTCGTCTTTGATGCAGACGGCCGCCCGTCAGCTGCTGGAAGATGGGGTTCCGCTTGGGTCTGGTGGATCACGCCTGCTGCGGGGAAACCACCCTGAACACCAAGCACTTGAAGCCCAAGCAGCCGATTTCTTCGGCACCCAATCTGCCCTGTTCATGGGCGGTGGGTTTCAGGCAAATCAGGCGATTTTTTCAACGTTGCCCGCCGCCGACGACCTGGTGGTTTATGACGAATTGATCCATGCCAGCGCCCATGAGGGCATGCGCCTGGGGCGGGCGGAAACGCGGGCTTTTGCCCACAACGACGTCGGCGGGGCGCAAATGGTTATTGCCGACTGGCGTGCCTCTGGCGGGGCCGGACAGGTGTGGATCGCGGTGGAAAGTGTCTATTCAATGGAAGGCAGTTTGGCGCTGCTTGCTGAACTGGCGACCCTG
>CAXMPY010000206.1:0-3477 GCA_964195275.1 uncultured Paracoccaceae bacterium | reverse complement strand
CCCATGTCGCAAAACTGGCCCGGATCAAAGTTGAAGAAAAGGACCTGCCCGCCCTGGCCAGTGAATTCAATACCATCCTTGGGTTTATCGAGCAACTGAACGAGGTTGACGTTACCGGGGTCGAACCGATGACATCAGTTACACCGATGCGTCTAAAGCGTCGGGTCGATCAAGTAACAGATGGTGGCATTCAGGATCAGGTTCTGACCAATGCGCCGGACGCTCGCGAAGGTTTTTTCGCCGTGCCCAAGGTGGTGGAATAATGGTTGATCTCAATGCCCTGACCATTGCCGATGCCCGCGATAAATTGCGGGCGGGTGACGTTAGCTCGGTTGATCTGACCAAGGCCTGCCTTGGTGCCATTGATCAGGCCGAAGTCCTGAACGCCTATGTTCACCACACGCCCGAGATCGCGCTTGACCAGGCCAAAGCTGCCGATGTTCGCCTTGCGGCGGGCGATGCCCCAGATATGTGCGGCATTCCCCTCGGTGTCAAAGATCTGTTTTGTACGCGTGGCGTGCCCAGTCAGGCCGGGTCGGCCATTTTAGCGGGTTTCAAACCTGGCTATGAATCCTCTATTACCCAGAACCTATTTGATGCCGGTTCAGTTATGTTGGGCAAGCTGAATATGGACGAATTTGCGATGGGGTCCAGCAACGAAACCTCGACCTATGGCGATGTAACCAGCCCATGGCGGCGCAATAATGACACTGCGGCTCTGACGCCGGGTGGCTCATCAGGAGGCTCGGCGGCGGCTGTTTCGGCTGATCTGTGCCTTGGTGCCATCGGCACCGATACCGGCGGTTCCATTCGCCAACCCGCTGCGTTCACCGGCATTGTTGGTATCAAACCCACCTATGGGCGCTGTTCACGCTGGGGCGTTGTGGCTTTTGCCAGCTCGCTGGATCAGGCCGGACCGATGACAAAATCGGTGCGGGATGCGGCGATCATGCTTGAGGCGATGTGCAGCCATGATCCGAAGGATTCCACCAGCGCCGATATTGCGGTGCCGGATTTTGAAGCGGCTCTGACGGGTGACATCAAAGGCAAGAAAGTCGGCATTCCAAAAGAATACCGCATGGACGGTATGCCCGACGAGATTGAGAGACTTTGGGTCCAAGGCACGGAAATGATGCGCGACGCCGGGGCTGAAATTGTCGATATTTCGCTACCGCACACCAAATATGCGCTGCCCGCCTATTACGTCATCGCGCCGGCCGAAGCGTCTAGTAATCTGGCCCGCTATGACGGTGTGCGCTACGGCCATCGCGCCAAACTGGATGCCGGTGATGGCATCACTGAAATGTACGAAAAAACCCGTGCTGAAGGTTTTGGCCCAGAGGTTCAGCGCCGGGTTATGATTGGCACCTACGTGCTGTCGGCGGGGTTTTATGACGCCTATTACAACCGCGCACGGCAAGTGCGAACGCTGATCAAAAAAGATTTTGAGGACGTGTTTGCCCAGGGCATTGACACGATCCTGACCCCGGCTACCCCTTCGGCGGCGTTTGGGTTGGGTGCGATGACCGATGCTGATCCGGTGGCGATGTATCTGAACGATGTGTTTACCGTGACGGTTAATTTGGCCGGTCTGCCCGGAATTTCAGTACCCGCCGGACTTGATAAACAGGGCCTGCCGTTGGGGTTGCAACTGATCGGCTGCCCATGGGAAGAAGGCGAATTGCTGAATGCCGCCTATGTGATGGAGGCCGCCGCGGGCTTTGTTTCCAAACCCGCGCAATGGTGGTAATGACCGGTCGGGCAATTTAACAAAAGGGCAGGACATGCGGATTTCAGCTACGATAATTACAGCGCTAGTCGTCGCGGGTTGCGCGCCGCAAGTGCCGGATTCCAATGGCGGGATCGGCTTTGATACCCTGCAAGATTATCAAGACCAGCGAGCGGTCGAACTGGCCGGAACCGGGCCAATAACGTTGGATGCACAGATATCTGACGAACCCGGTGCGCCGGTTTCGTCAGTACCCACGACAACGGCAAAAGTCTTAGATGAAACCCCAACACCAGTTGAACTAAACCGCGATAACCCAACAATTTCGGATGAACAGGATTTCAGTGCAGTATCTTCACGGGAATCGATTGAAAGCGACGCACAGCGCCGTGCAGCACAGCAACAGGCCTATCAGGTAATTGAACCCACGGCATTGCCAACGCGGCTGGGTCAACCAAACGCGTCGATTGTCAATTTCGCCCTGTCCACAACCAATTTGGTTGGCCAGTCGGTACACCGACGTTCAACCCTGTCTGGTAATAACCGTTTTCAACGCAATTGCGCCAAATTTCCAGCGCCTGATCTTGCGCAGACCGCCTTTCTGAAGAATGGTGGTCCAGAACGTGATCGCCAAGGCATCGACCCAGACGGCGATGGCTTTGCCTGTTTCTGGGATCCGGCGCCATTTCGCCAGGCGGTACGCAACTAGGTGGATATCACCGCGCACCTGTCACCCAATTTTTCAGACCGTCGCAACGATGCCAAACCTGATCTGATCGTATTGCATTACACCGCAATGGCGACCGCTACGGCAGCGTTGGAACGGCTGTGCGATCCGGCTTACGAGGTTTCGACACATTATCTGATAGGTGAAAATGGCGCGGATTTTCAACTGGTTGCCGAAGATAAACGTGCCTGGCACGCCGGGGCGGGGTCTTGGGGGGGCTGTTTGGATGTGAATTCTGCGTCTATTGGGATTGAATTGGCCAATGATGGCTGCACACCATTTTCCGCCCGTCAATTCGATGCGTTGGAAAAATTGTTGCGCGATGTCATGGCGCGCCACGCTATACTGCCGGAACGGATTATTGGCCATTCCGATATGGCCCCAGCGCGTAAAACGGATCCGGGTGTCCGGTTTGACTGGCGCAGGCTGGCACTTGGCGGACTCTCGGTTTGGCCAGAGACGAGCGATGGACAAACCCCTGACGAACAAGAGTTTTCAAAAATTGCGCTGGCGTTTGGATATTCACAAACCGATGGGTTTCAAACACTTCTAAATGCGTTTCGTATGCGATTTCGTCCTTGGGCGATCGGACCCCTAGATCGTACTGACATGGCCATGATTACCGATCTTGCCCGTCGCTTCCCCGTTGACCAACCGGACTTGAACGCTTAAATTACACCTCGCGCGGCTGGCTGGATGGCTGCGGCACCGGATTCATCCGGGGTCGAGGAAAGTCCGGACTCCATAAGGCAATGGTGCCGGGTAACGCCCGGCCGGGGTAACCCGAGGGAAAGCGCCACAGAAAACAGACTGCCCCGGACGTGTTCCGAGGTAACGGTGAAAAGGTGCGGTAAAAGCGCACCGCGGGTCTGGCAACAGAACCGGCACGGCAAGCCCCACCAGGAGCAATGCCAAATAGGGGCCTTACGCGGGGCCGGTCTGGCAACAGATACCGCTCGCAGGGACGTCTTAGCCCAAAGGCCCGGGTTGGCAGCTAAAGTGCACCGGTAACGGTGTGCAT
>CAXMPY010000205.1:0-3513 GCA_964195275.1 uncultured Paracoccaceae bacterium | reverse complement strand
CGGCGCGCTGATCATCGTTGCAAAAGCCAAACACTTTTTCAACGACACCACGGTTGTACCAACTGCGATCAAACAACACGATTTCACCAGCTGCGGGTAAATGTTTCACATAGCGCTGAAAATACCATTCACCAGTTTCTCTTTCGGTTGGTTTTGACAGCGCGACCACACGGGCCACGCGGGGATTAAGGTTTTCGCGCAACCGTTTGATTGTGCCGCCTTTTCCAGCCGCGTCACGCCCTTCAAAGACGACCACCAGACGCTTGCCGGTCAATTTAACGTCTGACTGAAGTTTAACAAGTTCTCGTTGCAGGTCCGACATTGCGTCTTCGTATTCGTCCTTGTCCATCATCTTTTTGTAGGGATAGCTGTCAGACAAGATTTCTTTTTTACCCCGATCCAATATGTGCTGGCGGGTATCGTCTGGCGCTGCATTATTAAAAAAGGCGCTGATCGCACCGTCAAAAGGTAAAGGCATGGCCTGTGTCCTGTTTTTTGGCAGTATGCCCGTCGCCGGATTTCAAGGCAATCTACCCCAGATTAACCGCGCAAATCTGTGCTTTCGCGACCGATTTGGTTGATGTCAAATGGCGTTGTCAGATAAACTTCACTGATCCAGTTGCCAAATAATAAATGGGCGTGACTGCGCCACCGGTTTAGTGGTTGTTGGCTGGGATCGTCATTGGGATAGTAATTACCCGGCACGTTTATGGGTGTGCCGTTGGCGATATCGCGGTCGTATTCATCCTTCAATGTCAGGCTGTCATATTCAAAATGGTTGAATATATATAACGCCCGGTGTGCCGGATCTTCGACCAGACAGGGACCAACCTCGTCTGATCCCAGCAAAGTTCTTAGCCCAGTAGCTGCGTCAATTTCCGGTGCTTTCATTTCCGTCCAGCGGCTTACCGGAATAACGCAATCATCTGAAAAACCACGTAAATAGGGGGAATTGGGCACAAGATTATCGTGGCGAAAACAGCCGAACGCTTTGTGATCCATCATATGCTTTTGTACACCGTGGAAATGATTAATCATGGCCATGCCGCCCCAGCACACACCAAATGTTGAATGCACGTTTGTCTGGGTCCATGCCATCACTTCACGCAATTCGTCCCAATAACTCACGTCTTCAAAGGCCAAATGTTCAATCGGCGCACCAGTAATGATCAGCCCGTCAAATTTTTGGTCTTTGACCTGATTAAAGGGCAAATAGAATTCATCCATATGCTCTGGTGTCGCAGTCTTTGACTTATGGTCGCTCATTCGGATCAATGTCAGGCTGGTTTGCAGCGGCGTTGCCCCAATCAGGCGGGAAAACTGCGTTTCGGTCTGTATCTTTTTCGGCATAAGGTTCAGCAACGCAATTTTTTGCGGCCGAATATCCTGCTGTGCTGCCTGTTCGTCAGACATCACCATAACCCCTTCGTTCTTTAGAACGTCAAACGCGGGCAGGTCCGTAGGCAGGGTAATGGGCATTCTGGATTGCATTTCTTGCTGGTTGAAGGGCGGGGATACGCCTAGGCGTGGTGCTTCTCAAGGGCGCTGGCAATCATGTCGTCAAACGAAGCCGGTGTTGTTGCTTTGGCCACGTCCTGGGCTGAAACGGTGATGCCCCAGTTTTGGGCCATTGCCGCATATCGAGGTTGCCGCTGTGCTAGGGCCTGCGCGTAGGCCCATCTGACGAAAACATCGGGGTCGACTTGATTGGGTGCGCCGCCATTTTCGGCCAAATAGTCTTCCCACAGCTGGGCCATAAATCCTGATCGGTAACACATCGGTTTTGGCGATCGGTCAAATCGTTTGACCAACTCGCCGAAATGTTTCTCAGACCCTTTTATCCAGACAAGCAGCAGATTTTGTGACAACGCGTTCAATATGGGATCGTCTGCGTTTTCCGGATCCACCGCTTCACAAATTGAACCACCACTGTCGCAAATGAAATTGTCGTATTGGTACAGCTCGTGCGACCGGTCAATAAAATGCTTTGTGTCCAATAACGCAGAAACCTCTGCGCGTTCATGCAGCACCTGACGGCGCATATATTCGCCAATTTCGATCCCTCCTTTGGCCGGATCACCCGGTTTGCCCAGATATGCCGCCAATGGTTCAAGGTTATCAAAGCTGATATTTGATCCAAGACGAATTGAATCCGTCTTCAGCATATCGCCCAGAAACGGGTTTTTCATCGCTTCCCGTTTCAGATTGTCGACGATTTGTTCACCCAGATACCGGGTGCCAATCCGGTAATCGATGGAATAATGAAACCAATCCCCAGATGCCCGCAGCATGTTGGAAACATGGGTTTTGCCAAGACCCGACATGCCAAAAACCAACGCCCGTTTTTGGGGGTCGTTCCGCCAGGCTTGTGCTGAGGTATAGATCATCGGCTGTTCCAAATTGCGTTTTGCCATTTGGTAACGGCTAGGCGGCCAAGTTGGTAGGAAAATATTGTCTGATTTTAGGTGAGGTTGAAGGGCCCTTACGAGGATGGGCTTAATATTTTTGTCCGCGACAGGTTGTTCTAAAAGCTATAGCCGACCTTCATCCCGACACCGACGGCAGTATTATCGGCGAATGTAGAACCAATTCCGCTGGTAACGGCGTCGCCCACTTTTACGATCCGCACACCACCTGAAATGTTCATGTTGCCCATGGTGTATTTGCCACCGACCTGAACGCTCAAATAACCATCCGTTGGGGATAAATTTGAGGAAGGCGCAGCCGGCGTGGCTGTCGCGGCCTCGTAACTCAAAGCAATTGATCCCGAAAATGCATCTGAAAATTTACGTCCGACGCCAATCGTATAGGTGAAGACGTCGTTGTCATAATCAAGCAATGAATCTCCGCCATTGCTCGAGGCGAAAAATGGCGGCATCATATCAAACGCTGTCGACTCTGCCCATCTTACCGACCCAAACAATAAAGTATCGGCTGCTATTCCCGTCTGAAAATCCAGATTGACTGATTGCGGCAATGTTACTTCAAGAGGCAACGCGCCAGTGATCGTTTCTGTACCGGTTAGCGTCGTTTCAATTGCAGAATTGTAGGTGACAGCCACACGCAGGGCGATATCCGGGATTTCATAGGCTGCGCCAACCAGATAGCCAATGTCACCAGAGGATTCCATTGTCAGCGTATAGGCTACAGGGAAAGTAATCAGTATATCACCCGCCAGGCTTTGAGAACGCACACCGCCATGAACGCTAGCGCGCGACTGCTGTAATTGCTTGAGAACTTACTTCTGCGGTAGTGCCAGCAAGGGGGTAACCTGTACCTAAAGGATAATCCACTGCGGCGCCAAAAGGCTCGTCCATGATCAGCGCGACGCTGAATTTATCGTTGATGTCCTGTTTTACGCCGAAGCTAAGCTGAGAATATGAAGGTGCCATATTACCTGACGACGCCCCGCCCAAACCCCCGATTGCGGTACCACTAACGCTCGGAATCACCATCCCGTAAGACCGCTCAACATAACCACCATCTTCAAATATGATCCCAATACCTTGCCCG
>CAXMPY010000204.1:0-3517 GCA_964195275.1 uncultured Paracoccaceae bacterium | reverse complement strand
TTTATGATATCGACCGAATGAGCGAAATTGCGCTGCAAAGGTTTGGCGAAGCGCTTGCCGATAACGATGTTTCGGAACTGACCGGATTTTTTGAAAGCCAGATAGGTGTGGAGATCGTCGCGCTTGAAATTGCAGCTCGGCGGGCGCTGATGGATGATGCCGCTGACGAAGCCAATAAGGCAAATACAGCCAAATTGATCGACAACCAGAATCCGCGCATCGATTTGATCCGTCAGTTCATCGAGGCCAACAACCTGTTGGAAATAAATGTAGTTGGCGCCCTAAATTCAAATTTCGCGTTTTATACCGGGCTGGTGGATGGTGGCGCCTATGCGGAACCGATTTCAGAAAGCGAAATACTGGCGGATGTTTGGGAACAGGAACCAGAGATCCGCATCGATACCGGTGAATGGTTATATGGTTTTCTGACGATGGCCTATTCACCTTTGTCCGATGCTGAATTAGTGGTCTATATTGAATTTTCCAAGACCCGTGCCGGGCAGGCGCTGAATGCGGCGCTGTTTGCAGGTTTCGATAAGTTGTTCGAAGATATTTCGCGCGATCTTGGGTTGGCGGCAGCTCGGATCATATCCAGCGAAGACCTCTAATTTTGATCTGAAATTGTCAAATCCAGAAATCATCATCGCGCCGAATTGCTAGCATAGCTTGGGGATGAAGATGAAACCGAATTTAACGTTCATCCGGTAGGTCGCGCCAAATCAAAATTTGACGCGACCTACCGATATTGAAAGTATTGGATATCATGCAGCTTTGGCACTGGTTTCGGAAGGTTGACCAGACGACAGGTATCCCAGTACCGCAGCCACCAGCAACTGGGCCGGTACATCGCCGATCAGGTGGCCCAGTTCGTGACCATCAATAATGGCCTGTACGCCCATGATCACGGCATGCATGACACTGACCAACGGCGCATGTGGTCAGAGGCGCTGGCGCAAGCTGGTATATAGGCGGGTCTGCTGTACAAAGTGTGTTTGATGTCGCACGATTTCCGGCTTGACTTGACCCCGCATTTCCAAGATAAGCCGCCATTCCTGTCGGGCATATCCTGCAGGTCATATCAATGACGCCCAAAACGAGGCGCGCAGTTTGACGGCGGCATTTGCCACAACACCGGGCAACCGGGGACCACAGAACGCGGCATAAAAAGGAAGACAAGACATGTTTGCGGTCCTCAAGACCGGTGGCAAACAGTATCGAGTTCGAAGCGGTGATACTCTCCGCGTTGAAAAGCTCGCAGCTGAGGCCGGCGAAAAAATTCAATTCAATGAAATTCTGATGATTGGCGCCAATATTGGCACGCCTACGATCTCGGGCGCTGCCGTACAGGCCGACGTGATTGATCAGATTAAGGGCGAAAAGGTTATCCATTTCGTCAAGCGTCGTCGTAAACACCATTCAAAGCGCACCAAAGGTCATCGTCAAAAACTGACGCTGGTTCGGATTACCGACATTCTTGAAAAAGGTGGCGATAAATCTGGCGTTAAGGCAGCGGTTGGGGCCGGGTCAGTTTCAGTAGCCGCAGTTGCAGCGGCAACGCCTGCCAAAAAGGCAGCGCCAAAGAAAATCGAAGCTAAAGCAGAAGCACCCAAGAAGGCGGCCCCGAAAAAGGCCGCGCCCAAAGCGGCGGCAGCGGATGATCTAAAGCAGTTGTCCGGTGTCGGACCGGCGCTTGAGAAAAAGCTGAACGAGGCTGGTGTCACGACATTCGCCCAAGTTGCGGGCTGGAAAAAGGCCGACGTTGCTGATATGGACGAAAAACTGTCGTTCAAAGGCCGGATCGAGCGTGAAGGCTGGATCGCTCAGGCCAAAGATCTGGCAAAGAAGGGATAGGAACCGATGGCACATAAAAAAGCAGGTGGTTCATCACGTAACGGTCGCGACAGCGCCGGGCGTCGTCTTGGTGTAAAACTGTATGGTGGTCAGATTGCCATTCCGGGCAATATCATTTTACGCCAGCGTGGCACAAAGATGTGGCCGGGCGAAGGCGTGGGTATGGGCAAGGATCATACAATCTTTGCGACTGTGCAGGGCGCCGTTACCTTCCACAAAGGCCTAAAGGGTCGCACATTTATTTCGGTCCTCCCGGTCGCGGAGGCCGCCGAATAACCGAAAACCTTAACCAATATTTTATAAGGGGGTCGGTAGAAATACCGATCCCCTTTTTCGTTTCAGGAGCGCGAAACTAGATGAGCGTCGCAGTTGCAAGTTTTCTGGCCTTTGGAGTCAGCCAGGTCGGAAGCCCTGGACCCGCCAATATGGCATTGCTTGCTACCGGCGCGCGGTTTGGCCTGCGCGGTGCGTTGCCGTTTGTTGCAGGCGTTGTGCTGGGTAAACAGTTGATCATCTGGCCGATCGGTTTTGGCCTGATGGTTTTGGCAGAACAAGTACCCGGGCTGTTCACAATTCTCAAATGGGCGTGTGTCGCCTATATTTGCTGGCTGGCCTGGCGGATCGCAAATATGAGCCTGACAATAACCGATACCAACGTGCAAGCCCCTGGTTTTATTGCGGGATTGGTGGTGCATCCGCTGAACCCGAAAGCCTGGGCGATGATAACTGCGGGTTTCACAAGTTTCGTGAGCCCAGGAACGTCTGCCTTGCAGGCAACGACCACCATCGCCATCTGTCTGGCAGCCTGCCAGCTGGTGTTGCATCCGCTTTGGACATTGGGCGGGCAAAAAATTGCACAGGTTTTCGCCGGCCACAGGGCTGAAAAATATCTTATGTGGACCTTGGCTGGGTTAACTGTCGCCAGCGTCCTTTTTGTTCTCTTTTTAGGAGGGAAAACATGATTATCGACCAAATCACCAACCAGCCATCGATTGCGGCAGACCGGTTTATTCTGCGTTCATTGCGAAAATCTGATGCCGGGTTGCTTGAATTGTATACCGGCGATGAACGGGTCGCACGCGGCACCAGATCGATACCGCATCCGCTGCCGCCTGGCGCAACCGAAGCATTTATTGCGCGCGCTGGCGAACCAGATCGTGTGGCTGACGTTTGGATAATGGATGGATCCACGGGCGGGCATGCCGAAGTCGCCGGTGTTGTCAGCCTGACACCAATGGATCGCGAACAGTCCGAGATCAAGTTTTGGGTCGCACCCGCATTCTGGAATACCGGTATGGCGTCCGAAGCTGTCCGCGCCATGGTTGCTGCCAACCCACATGGATCAAAAACCATGTTTGCCGAGGTGTTTCAGGACAATCCGGCCTCGGCCCGCGTGGTCACAAACACTGGGTTCCAATATTTGGGCGACGCCGAGGCATTTTCGGTAGCCCGTGATGCCACGGTCCAGACATGGACCTATGTGAACCGACTTAGGGAATAGGCCTAATCAGGCGCGATCCCGGGACACCCGAAGATCGCGCGACCTGCAGGCCCCGACGATCCCGCTGGGATGAATGATAGGGGTTCTTAGGGAGAGAGTTCGATGGCGAACGAAACCATCAAAACAGAACGACTGGTGTTACGTCCTTTGCTGGCTACCGACGCC
>CAXMPY010000203.1:0-3572 GCA_964195275.1 uncultured Paracoccaceae bacterium | reverse complement strand
TCGTCATCTCGGGCGACACCCAACCCCAAAGCATACAACACACCAATCAGTTCTTCGGCTTCAGCGTTTCCAGATCGGGCGGCTGGCAAAAGTTCTTGCATCGCTGCCGTGTAATCCTGCGCGTCCATCAGATCACGCGCGGTTTCGATTTCGGCCAACGCGAATGTCGGCATCAACAAAAAAGCAAGGGCAAGGCGTTTCATATTTTCTCCGTCGTTATGGCGTTCGCGGCTGCGCCCGCCTATGGGAACGCGCTTCCTGAACCGATGCAACCCGCAGATTTCAATTTGTTTGAACCAGCTCAAGCAGCCATAGGGCATTTGTTGTTTTTTGATCCCATCCTGTCTGGCAATCGCAATATCGCCTGTGCCACCTGCCATCATCCCACCCTAGGCAGCGCAGATAGATTGTCACTGGGGATTGGCGAAGGTGGCCAGGGTTTAGGCCGCGACCGGACACCGGGCGTTGGCGTAAGCCGCATTATCAAGCGCATTCCGCGCAATTCCCCGGCCCTATGGAACCTTGGCGCGCGCGAAGTGACAACCTTATTTCACGACGGTCGCGTATCGGAGTCTGACATTTACGGCAACGGTTTCAACAGCCCGGCGCAGGAATGGCTACCAACAGGGCTAAATTCTATCTTGTCGGTGCAGGCGCTGTTTCCGGTAACGTCACAGTTCGAAATGGCCGGTGACCCGAAGGAAAATCAAGTCGCGGGTGCCGCATATGACCGTATTGATGCGGTCTGGCCGATACTGGCCAAGCGGGTTCGGAACATCCCCGAATACGCCGAAATGTTCATTGACGCGTTTGAAGATGTAAACAGTTCGCTGGACATATCGATCAGCCACATTGCCAATTCGATCGCCGCCTATGAGACGTTAGAATACCAAAGTTACGACAGTCCGTTCGATACATTTTTGTCGGGTGATGCAACTGCGATGAAATCAGACCAACTTGCAGGAATGGACTTGTTTTACGGCGAAGCTGGTTGCAGCAAATGTCATTCTGGCCCGCTTTTGACCGACCATAGGTTTTATGCGCTTATGTTGCCCCAATTTGGCCCCGGACGAACTCGCCAATGGGATACGATTGTGCGCGACGTCGGGCGGATGGCCGCCTCGGACCGGATCGAAGATGCCTATCGCTTTCGCACACCCACGCTGCGAAATGTAACCTTAACTGCGCCATATGGTCATAACGGTGCATACCCGACACTGGAAGGCATAGTCCGGCACCACCTGAACCCGGCAGACGGGTTTTCAAAATGGCAACCGGAACACGCAAATTTACCCGTTGTGCCGTGGCTTGCCGCCGCAGATTTCCGATCCCTTGATGATAAGTTTGAGCGCGCGAGGTTGGTCGCCAAAGTGGATATCGAGCCGGTGCTGCTGTCCAATACCCAAGTGGACAAGCTGATCGAATTTTTAGGTGCGCTGACAGGAACGGATTCAATAAAGGGCCAGCTGGGTGTTCCAGACCAGGTGCCAAGTGGTTTGGAGGTGTCAAAATGACACGGGTTCTCTGTGTGGGCGCGGCCGTCATCGATTTCGTATTTTACCTTGATGAATTTCCGACGAATGCCGAAAAATATGGCACCGAAAAAGCAACCATCGTTGGCGGTGGCTGCGCGGCAAATTCCGCAGTGGCGGTGGCGCGACTTGGCGGTTCGCCTGTGTTAGCCGCGCGATTGGGGCATGATCAGATCGGTGACTTAGTCTTGTCTGAACTATCCACGGAAGGTGTGGATGTTTCAAATGTTACACGCACCAAAGGCGGGCGCAGTTCTTATTCCTCGGTTTATATTGACCAAAACGGCGAGCGACAGATCGTGAATTTTCGCGGCGACGGATTGGTGTTGGACCCAAGCTGGTTTTCAAGCCTGAAAGATATTGCCGCCGTTTTGACTGACACACGGCGAACCAGTGCGGCGATCGCTGCGTTGGAAATGGCCAAAGCCCGGTCTGTGCCGGGTATCGTTGATGGTGAAGCGCCGATCGACCCAGCTGTTCTTGCCCCAGCAAGCCATGTTGCCTTTTCCATGCAGGGGTTGAAATCGCTTTTCCCGAAATTGGCGGCCACCGATCCGGGGGCGGCCCTGATCCAGATCGCGCAAACCCACGATTGTTGGGCCTGTGTGACAGATGGTGCCAATGGCGTTTGGTTCACGGGATTGCAGGGCGTGGAACATGTATCCGCTTTCCGGATCCAACCGGTTGACACACTTGGTGCAGGGGATGTTTGGCACGGCGCATTTGCGCTGGCGCTGGCCGAAGAACAATCCGAACGCGGCGCAATCGGATTTGCGAACGCCGCTGCAGCGCTGAAATGTTTAAAAATCGGTGGCCGGGCAGGATGCCCGAGCCGCGCAGATGTTACAAATTACCTTAAGGAGAACACGTGATGGATCTGACCCCCGGCAAACTTTGGGGCCTGCGCCGTATGGCGGACGAAAATGGCATATTCAAAATGACGGCGGTCGATCAGCGTCCGCCGATCAAGGGGCCGATTGCCGCCCATTTAGGTGTCGATCCGGCGCCTTGGGATCAGGTGGCAAAGTTCAAAGACTTGCTTGTTGAAACGTTACAGCCGCAAAGTACCGCCATGCTATTGGATCCGCATTACGCTATCCCGCACAGCATGGATCGGTTGTCACCACACAAAGGATTGATTGTCACACTTGAAGATAGTTTGTTTACTGAGGCGCAGGGCGGGCGCACGTCGTCTGATATCAGCGATTGGTCCGTTGCTAAGATAAAACGAATGGGCGGCGATGCGGTGAAAGTACTGGCTTGGTATCGCCCAGACGCCTCTGATGATGTGAACAAAACGCAGCAGGATTACGTAAAACGAATTGGCGAAGAATGTGCGCGATATGATATTCCGTTCCTTTTTGAACTATTGGTGTACCCACTAGCGACGGATGCCCACCAGACAAAAGAATACATCGAAATGCAGGGCAAAAAGGCGGATGATGTTCTGGCTTCAATAGAAGAATTTGCGAAACCTGAATACGGGGTGGATGTTTTCAAATTGGAAAGCCCGGTGAATGCCACTGATGCTGATGGATCGGCCGAAGTGCAGGCGGTGTTTGACGAAATGGGTCAGCTGGCTGGCAGACCCTGGGTTATGTTGTCCGCCGGGGCCGGCAAACCAGAGTTTCGCGAGGTTCTGAAGCACGCATTTGCTGCTGGGGCATCTGGGTTCCTTGCCGGCCGGGCGATCTGGCTCGACGCGTTTCAGGTCTACCCGGACTGGGCAAACATTCGCAGCCAACTGGACGAAGGAGCCGTTGAATACATGGCCGACATTTCGTCATTGGCCGACGCCCAAGCCACAAACTGGGCCGGGCATGCCTGTTATGGCAACGGCGGTGCCCGCTTCAGCCCTGCTGATGAAAGTTTTCGTGTTGGGTACGCTGATTTCGGAGACGGTTGAATGAAACTTGGTATTCTTCCGCTGGGACGCCCAACTTTTGATATCCCATATGCCAAGCAAAAACTGGCCGCGATGTTGCGAGAGCTGGCGATCACGGGACATAAACTAATTGGCCCGAAAGAATTGTTGTTTGA
>CAXMPY010000202.1:0-3616 GCA_964195275.1 uncultured Paracoccaceae bacterium | reverse complement strand
GGGATCGTCATTGAGATGGCGGGGACATACGTAATCAGGAAAATCACAAATACTTCCACAGCCAGAAATGGTAGTATGGCGCGAGAAATCGTTTCGACTCTCTCGCCGGAAACCGAAGAGGCAACAAACAACACAAGCCCCATCGGCGGTGTCGCCAAACCGACGGTCAGGTTCACCGACATAATGATCGCGAAATGAACCGGGTGTACGCCTAGATCGACAAAAATTGGCCCCAGGATCGGTCCCAGAATGATGATCGCAGGGCCCGCGTCCAGAAACATGCCAACGACGAACAACAGCATGTTGATCAAGAACAACAGGATCAAGGGATTTTCGCTGAGCCCCAGAATGAATTCTGCGAGCTGCTCAGGCGCATGGCTTAGGCTGACCACGGTTTTGAACGCAACTGCGGCGCCGACCAACAATAGCACCGTCGATGACCCGAGCGCTGATTTGGTCAATATGGCAGGCAAATCGCGGAGTTTTAACGATTTCAACACAAAAAACGATATCAAAAGCGAGTAGGCAACCGCGATTGCAGATGCTTCGGTCGGTGTGAACACGCCCACCAGAATGCCGCCCAATATGATAATTGGGGTTTGCATCGGCGCCACCGCTTTTTTGCAGACGATGCGAAAATCTGATGACATTGTGCCGCGCATACGCACCATCATGAAATGTGCGACGGGCAAGAACACCACAAACAGAATCCACCCATTCACATCGGCGCCAATATCTAGGGTGGCACGTAGAAATGCGGTCACGCCGAAGAACAGGCCGATCAAAACCCCGGCGACGTTTATGCGTAAAAGCAAAAATGATATGCGGTCTTCCAGCGGTGTCATTGTCTGATTGCGGGTGACGATCCGCTCGGCCTTGGGCAGGTCATAGCGATCCGCCAGCAGCCGCACGACGGCCATTAGCCCGAGCCCAACCAGCACACCGGGAACAATACCCGCCAAAAACAGCGCTGCCACGCTTTCGCCCATCACGTAGGCGTAAATGATCATGATGCCAGATGGTGGAATGATTGGGCCGATCACCGAACTTGCGGCGGTAATTGCAGCAGCAAACTTGCGGGTGTAGCCGTTTTTTTCCATCGCCGGAATTAATGTTGAACCGAGCGCTGAGGTATCTGCCACGGCAGAACCGGACATTCCGGCAAATAACATTGAGGACAATATATTCACATGCGCCAGCCCACCGCGAAAATGCCCCATCAGTGCTTGGGAAAACTCAACCAGGCGGGTGGTAATCCCACCGCGGTTCATCAGTTCGCCCGCGAGCATGAAGAACGGCAGGGCCATGAGTGGAAAGCTGTCCATACCGTTGTAAACATTACGGTAAAGTAACGCGATATCGTTTTCCTGCCCATTCAGCCACAGCAACAATCCCGGCGCTACAAGCAGCCCAAAAAATACCGGTAGCCCGATCATCAAGAAAATGAGGAAAAGAGGTAAAAAGAATACAAGCATCAGTCAGCCCCCAACATTTCGTTAGGGGCGTCGTCACCCGGTAGTTCTTGATCCGGTGACATCAGACCGATCGCCGCGCGCAACAGCAATTCAATATTGACTGAGATCAGCAGAACAATCCCTATGAAAAGCGACCCGTACATGTAGCGCAGCTTGACTCGAATGGTGTCCATCCCGATCCAATCCAATGGTATTTTTAGGGACGATGAATTGAAATTGCCGCCAAACCCAAAAACATGGTTGGCGCTGTGTTGGATGCCAACGATCAGTACGCAAAATGACAGCAACAAAAGAATTATCGCGAGCACCGAACCGATCCGGTGGGGCAGTGCGCGAGGGACCATGTCAATGGCAACGAAGCCACCCCATCTCAAAGCACTTGGTGCAATCAGACCGGTCATCCACAACATCAGAAAACGTGCGGCCTCGTCGGGCCAGGCAAGCGCATTGTTAAAAATGTAGCGCATGATGACCTGAAGCAGGATCACAAGTACCATCAGCGCTAGCGCCATCCAAGCCAATTGCCGGCCAATGCGCAGTACATGCGTGTTGATAACTGCAATGGGGCGCAACAAAACCAACAATTGCTGTCCCCCCAGTTTGACCAGCCGAACTCGAATGAGTTGCGCGGATCCAGTTTCGTTATATTCGTATTGAAACCCAAACGAAACTAATAGTCAAGATCGTTGTTGCTCGCTTCACGTCAGCAGGCTAACCCCTCGATCTTCACAAAGATTTCGCAGCAGTTCAGGGCAATTTGGATCGGTGACCAGCGTGTCAATCTGATCAAGATGACCGAAACAAACCGGTGCCAAACCACCGAATTTAGAGCTGTCGGCCGCCAGTATGACATTGCGCGCGCATGAAATTATCGCTCTAGAAACTGACGCTTCGCGCAAATCATAATCTAGCAGTTCGCCGTCGGAAGCGATTGCCGCAGCTCCAATCACCGCAATGTCGGCCCGAAACTGGCTAATAAACTCCACAGCGCTATCGCCAAGGATAGCACCGTCAGAGCTGCGAACAATACCGCCGGGTACCATGACCTCAATACCCACGTGACGCCTTAAAATATTGGCCATTGAGACCGAGTCGGTAACGACTTTGAGACCCACATGTTGGCTCAGGTGGGCGGCAGTTGCAGCTGTTGTGGTTCCAGAATTAATGATCACACTTGAATTATTTGGCAGCGCTGACGCCACTTTGCGACCAATAGCGTCTTTCTCGTCTTTGGCAATTTCGGCGCGCGCGTCGAAGTTTGTGTATATCGTGCCCGCCACAAACGCAGCGCCACCGTGAAAACGGATGATCTGACTGCCTTCTGCGAGTGTGTTAAGATCTTTGCGGATGGTCTGGGGCGTCGCGCCAAGCAACTCACCCAGGTCGTCAACCAGAGCCCGCCCATTCTGTTTCAGATGTTTCAGAATCGCAATTTGTCGCGCCTTTGTGCTTCGTGCACCCTTCATTTCACCAAATCTCCAGAAACTGCTTTCACTTTTAATGAGATACGAAAGCAGATTGCAATAGGATTGGGTCAAATTCAAATGTGACCTGAGACCGTGCCGGATAATCCGGAGCCCACCATCGCAACCGGTGCAAGGAAAATGCGCGACTCGAACAAAAACCAAATAATGGAACTCACTATAAGACCTTGGCTAAGTCGATGGCAAAAAGGCCATTGACGTTCCTAGTTGCTTCAACATTCACTTCGGCCAAAGAAGATACAATCTGATCAGCGGCCTGAAGATCATTAATGTGGCCGTCGTGCTGAAGTCCCACGCAATAGAAACCACCGTTCTTTGCCGCTTGAACGCCCGACGACGAATCCTCAATCACAATGCATTCATCGACATTCAGGCCAAGACCTTTGGCCGCGGTCAAAAAGATTTCGGGATCTGGCTTTCCTTTTTCAACGTCGTCCCCCCCAATGACAACCGAAAAAGCGTCCAGCAACCCTGCCTTCTCAAGCACAGTCTTAACGTTCGCACTGCTCGAAGCAGCGGCCAATCCGAGGCCAGCTGCCTGGCATTGGCGGACCAGAACTATCGCAGCGTCAAACACCTGAAATTCGCCCGCGTCGATTTTCTCGACGTAGTATTCATTCTTTTTGTCGGCAGCTACTCTGATTTCCTGATCAGAAT
>CAXMPY010000201.1:0-3654 GCA_964195275.1 uncultured Paracoccaceae bacterium | reverse complement strand
ATCAACGCCTGCCATGCCCTTGTCACCCATTGGGTCTAGGCCAAAGGCGAAACCGTGTAACACCGCCCCCAAGACGCCGAAAATTGCCGGGGCAGCAATGCCGCCATCAGATGCAAAAATAGCGGCAAAGAGCCCCGCACCGGTCAGTACAGAGCCAAGAATTTTCCGCGGAATTGCCGGTCGTCGGGCAACTTTTCGCGATTCATAGGCTTCCTGCGCCAATTCCCCTTCGCGGGTCATCCACGCCGCCAAAAGCAGCAAACCAAGGCCCATCAGCGTCAGCAACAATCCGGTCGGTTCCTGAAAAAAGGCCCGTATCGGCAACGGAAGTGGTACCAGAAACAACAGGTTAACCCGCGCCCCAGCCCGGCTAGGTTTCTTACCGCGCCAGGGACCACCCGATTTTGGAGCAGGATCTGGCACCGTGTCGCCTGTCGGTTCATCCGGGCTGTATGGTCCACCATAGGGTTTAGCCATCAAACACCCCCCGTGATGGCAACATACAGCACCACCGCCACAAGCAAAATAAAAGCCAGTTTTTGCAGCCCGGTTCCTGTCACTTAAACGCCCATCATTGTTTCACTTTTGGCACCAATCCTTAGTATAAGCCCGGTATTAGTCGATTTCTACTGTTCAGTGTGATTGCGATGATCGTTCGGCCGCCAGTTTGCGGGAATACCCCGATTGGATAAGCTCAACGGCGACCAAAACCACAATTGAGAAATAGAATGTCGATTTAGACATCGGAATTAAGTCATGGCCGAACAGTTTAATCTGCAAACCGTCATCATGCATCGCGTGTGCCGCCGCTGGCCCCGCTTCGCCCAGTAAAACCACGCCAACGATCAGCAATATGAACAGGCCCAAGACTTCGTACATGCGGTTTTTTTGCAAGAACACCGTCACCCCATCGGCCAGCACCAACATCGCCCCCCCCGAGATGATGATCGCGATGGCCAGGATCGGGAAAACATCAGTAATCGCCAATGCTGACAGTATTGAATCAAAGCTAAAGATCAGGTTCATCATGATAATCGTTATCACCACCTGGGCCGCAGATTTGCCAGCACCCCGTTCTACATCGGTATGCAAATCATCGATGACCAGCATATGAGATATTTCTTTGACGGCCGTATACATGATGAAAATGCCGCCAAAAACAAACACGCAAGTGGCAAAATTGACGCCACCTTGGATGATGCCAGGGATATCAAATGTATAAAACGGCACACTTAACGCGTCGATCAACCGGATCATCAAAAACAGCAAAATCACCCGCAAAGCTACGGCGATTATGATCCCCCAGAACCGTACCGATTTTTGGGCGGCTTTTGGCGCGCGCTGGCTTTCGATCGAAATGTATAACAGGTTGTCAAACCCCAGGACCGCTTGCAAAAAGCACAGGATCAGCAAGTTCCCAATGTTTTCTAGTGTCAGCAGATCTGCCATGTCCCAATCCCCGGTATTTTGTTCTGTTTATAAAATCAGATGGCGGAAATTGCAGCAAGGGTACAGCAGCTGTCAGTTTCCCCGTCACGCGGCAATTGGCCTAATCCGGGCGGCGAACACGGCGTTTTCGCACTGGCTGCTGCGACGGTGCCGGTTCCAGACCCAGCTGATCACGCACCACCCGCTGTTTCACCTCTTCAACATCCCCGGGTTTCAGTTCGCGCAATTGAAAGGGACCATAGCTAATCCGGATCAGCCGGTTAACTTTTAGGCCGATTACTTCCATCGCCCGGCGAATTTCGCGGTTTTTACCCTCGCGCAAGCCTAGGGTTACCCAGGCATTCGCACCTTGCTGGCGGTCATATCGAACTTCCATCGGCTGAAATTTCTCACCCTCGTGGGTAATCCCCGTGCGCAGGGGTTCCAGCGTTTCATCACTGGGCCGCCCATTTACGCGCACACGATATTTGCGCAGCCAACCGGTTGATGGCAATTCCAGCTTGCGCTTCACCTCGCCATCATTGGTCAGCATAAGCAAGCCCTCGGAATTCAGATCCAGCCGACCGATGGTCATCACCCTTGGCAAATGCTTGGGCAACGCATCAAAAACGGTTTCCCGTCCTTTTTCGTCCGCATTTGTTGACACCAGCCCACGGGGTTTATGATAAAGCCAAATCCGCGGCGCATCCGGTTCGCCGACCGGTTTGCCATCAACAACGATTTTGTCCGTTGCCGTAACATTCAGTGCCGGGCTGTCGATATTTTTACCGTTCACGCTGACCCGGCCCGCCGCGATCATCCGCTCGGCTTCGCGTCGCGATGCCAAACCGGCGCGCGCCATAACTTTTGCGATCCGGTCGCCTTTTGGGGTGTCTTCAGCCATATCGTTGGCCATACAACCACCGGCGCCAAAGGGAAAGCACCTTGGCAATTTCCACGCCACAAGGCAGACAGGGTGCATGAGCTTCAAACGCCATATGGACGCCGCATTGGATCAGGCCCGCGCTGCGGCGGTGCGCAGCGAAGTGCCGGTCGGGGCTGTTATCGTATCGCCAGAAGGCAAAGTGGTTGCCAGCGCTGGCAACCAAACCCAGCAGCTAAATGACCCAACGGCCCACGCTGAAATTCTGGCTATCCGCAGTGCCTGTGCTGCATTTGGTTCCCAACGCCTGCCAGATCACGACCTGTACGTCACGCTTGAACCTTGCCCAATGTGCGCCAGTGCCATTTCGCAGGCGCGGATCAGGCGGCTGTATTATGGCGCGTCTGATCCAAAATCAGGCGGCATTGAAAACGGGCCACAGGTTTTCACCCACCCACAAAGCCACCATTTGCCCGAAGTTTATGGCGGTATTGGTGCCGACATTTCCGAGAAAATGCTCAAAGATTTTTTTGTCGCCCGCCGAACTTAGCCATCCCAATCCCATCTTCTTTTCGTAAATATACCCCAATGGTGCGACCCGCACGCAGTGCTTAGGAAAGGGCGCCGTCAGGCGCTCAATTGTTCTAAATCTCGATTGCCTGCATAACCTCTGGCTCAATCACATTCACCCCCGGCAACGCCGCCACCAAGGTCTCGGCTGATTGTTCCAGCAACGGGAATGTTCGGTAATGACAGGGGATCACCGTTTTGAAATCAAAGAATTTCTTCGCGGCATAGCCCGCGCGTTTCATATCCATCGTAAAATGGCCACCGGCGCATAAAATACCGATATCGGGTGCATGCAGGTCATTGAAAACCGCCATATCCGCCATCACATCTGTGTCGCCGGAAAAATAGATCACATGGCCCTCGCCGGCAATCATGAACCCGGCTTCAGCGCCACCGTAAAGTGGGCCTTCGTCAAAGGCGATCGACGAAGAATGCACCGCGTTAACCATCGTTACCGCCACATCCCCCAACGGCACCGTGCCACCTTTGTTAAAGCCGATCGGTGTGGGCATGGCTGACCAATATATGGGTGGTGCCAGAAATTGCCTCGGCCCGCCGCGCCTGGGGAAAAACTGGGTTCTCGCTTAGCCAGGGATCAATCAGCAGAACCTGATCACCGATTTCAATGCGAAAGCTGGAATGCCCCAGCCAGATAATTTTCATATCCGTTCTCCTGATATTTGCCCAAGTCTAACCGACAAGCTGCAAATGGAAACACCCTATGCTTGCCTGCAACCGAACCGGGCGTTAAAGCACTGCCCGACAGACAGATG
>CAXMPY010000200.1:0-3675 GCA_964195275.1 uncultured Paracoccaceae bacterium | reverse complement strand
GCAAAGCCTCGACCTTTTCCCAAAGCCGCGACATGGCGCGGGCGTAGAGCACTTGCAGCTCAAAATATTCCATTTCGCGCAGGACCGCGCGTGAGCGCAATTCCATGACCACGGCGAGTGCGGGCACCTCCCACATCATCACCTCTGGCCATTTGCCTTCGAAGGTCAATTCAAACTGACCGTCACGCTTTTCCAGATGGTAGGCGGGCAGTGACATGTTTTCGAACCATTCCATGAATTCCGGGCGGAACATCTGCCGTTTGCCGTAAAACGTATTACCGCGCAGCCAGGTGCTTTCACCGCGCGACAGTTTCAAGGAACGCACGTGATCCAGTTGTTCGCGCAGCTCGCCCTCGTCGATCATTTCGGCAATACGGATAGATTTAGTGCGATTGATCAGGGAAAACGTGACGTCGGTATCGCGTTTGTTGCGAAACACCGACTGACACATCAGCAGTTTATAAAAATCGGTGTCGATCAGCGACCGCACGATCGGGTCGATTTTCCATTTATGGTTATAGACCCGTGTGGCAATATCCATTTCAATAGTTCCTTGTCACAATCATGATCAGGCTAACAACTTTACCCCAGCGGTAGCCATTTTTTTCTGAGCTACGGCAAGTGATCCGTCCATGTCAATCGCGCGGCAAGCGCTTTGAATTACCGTAGTATCATAGCCCAGCCGAGCAGCATCCTGTGCTGAAAAACTAACACAAAAATCTGTAGCGAGGCCCGCCAAGGTCACGGTGTCGATACCCCGGGTTTGCAAATAGCCGTGCAGCCCGGTTGGTGTAGTTTGATCATTTTCACAAAACGCCGAATAGCTGTCGATTTGGCTGTTAAAGCCTTTGCGGATGATCAAATCGGCGCGCGCGGTGTTCAGGTCGGCATGAAATTCAGATCCTGGGGTTGCTTGCACACAATGGGTTGGCCAAAGCACCTGTGAACCATAGGGCATTTCGATAAGATCAAACGGATTTTTACCTGCATGGTTTGTCGCGAAAGACGAATGATTAACGGGATGCCAATCTTGGGTGAATATCACCGCGCCAAATGCGGTCATAAGATCATTGACCTGACCAACAATCTGGTCACCTTCATGCACCGCCAACGCACCGCCAGGGCAAAAATCATTTTGTACATCAATAACGATAAGCGCGTGGTTCTGTGGCCGCATGTCAGGTTCCTTGGTTTTTATTTAGTCGGTACGAAGGTAGAGAATACAGGTCAACAGCGCCAATCGCAAAGGAATGGTTATGACCAATAATTTGAAATGGGTTGGCTCAGGTGGGTCGCGGTCTGTGAAGCAGGCTGCGCATCGACATTGGTTAAAATCACAAGCAGTTTCTTTGCTGGGGTTTTATCAGGATGCCGCCGTTAATCCGGCTGGTGGGTTTTTCAGCCTGGACGGCACTGGCCGCCCTGTTCCCCCAAACACCGGTGCGACATCTGCGCTGCGTTATCTGCACGACACATCGCGGATGGTGCATTGTTACGCGATCGGCGATCTTTTGGGTTTGCTGGGTTGTGAACGAAATATCGATCACGGCATGGATTTTTTGTGGGCCCGGCACCGAGATACAAAAAATGGGGGTTACTTTTACTCTGTAGACGACGATGGCCCGGTTGACGCGAATAAACAGGCCTATGCACACGCTTTCGTTTTGCTGGCGGCTGCTTCGGCAAAGATTGTCGGACATCCGGATGCGGACCGATTGCTGGATGATATTGGCACTGTATTAAAAAAGTGGTTCTGGGATATTAATGCGGGCGCGAGCCGCGAAGAATTCAGCCCGGACTGGATGCATACCAGCGAATATCGCGGGCAGAATTCCAACATGCACCTGACCGAAGCGACGATGGCCGCGTTTGAAGTTACCGGGGATCGTCAGTATCTTGAGATGGCTGAACGGATTGCCGACCTGATAATCAATCGCCATGCCCGCCAAATGGGCTGGCGTGTGGCAGAACATTTTGACAGCAACTGGCAGGTGGATCGGGAATACCGGGGGGACCCAATGTTTCGACCCCATGGCACAACACCCGGACACGCACTGGAATGGAGCCGCCTTTTGATACATCTTTGGGCATTAGGTGACCACAAGCATGATTGGATGAAACAAGCAGCACGGCAATTGTTGGAACACGCGACCCGCGCGGGCTGGGACAACAATTCAGGCGGGTTTTTCTATACGCTGGACTGGGACGGTCAACCTGACCAAGCGGCCAAATACTGGTGGCCCTGCGCCGAAGGAATTGGGGCAACAACAGCGTTGGCATCGGTTTTTGACGATGACGTTTTTGAACATTGGTACCGTCAGATTTGGGACTATATAGATTGTACATTCATCGACCATGAAAATGGAGGCTGGTGGCCTGATGCCAATGCTGGCGTCAAAATAGACGGTGGCGTATTTGTCGGAAGACCCGATTTGTACCACGCGTTGCAGGCCTGTCTAATCCCCCTGATGCCCTCAGATCGCAGTGTAACGGCTGGGCTTGCCAATTTGGAGACTGGCCGGTCTGGAATATCATTGCCTTTGTAGCGCAATTTACAGTATCCCGCCGCCATGTTCACAATTGCCGCGCTTTATCAATTTACCCGGTTCAATGACCCGACCGCCTTGCGCGAACCATTGCTTGCCGCCTGCCGGACCAACCGAGTCATGGGTACATTGCTGTTGGCGCCCGAGGGCATCAACGGCACAATTGCCGGCGACCGCGCCGGTATCGACGCTGTATTGGGCCACATCAAATCGATGCCAGGTTGTGCGGAACTTAACTGGAAGGAAAGCACAGCAACACAAGAACCCTTTAACCGGATGAAAGTGCGGTTGAAAAAGGAAATTGTGACGCTTGGCCAACCCGATGTTGACCCGACCGCTGCTGTTGGGCGGTTTGTCGAACCTGCGAATTGGAACGCCCTGATCGCCGCGCCCGACGTGGTGGTGATCGACACGCGCAACGACTACGAGGTCGCCATCGGTAGCTTTGACGGTGCGGTTGATCCGAAAACTAAATCGTTCACCGAATTTCCGGCCTGGTGGGACACTAACAAAGATCGATTTAAGAACAAGCGTGTGGCAATGTTTTGCACAGGCGGCATTCGTTGCGAAAAATCCACCAATTACTTGTTGGGGCAGGGTGTTGAAGATGTCTTTCATCTGAAAGGCGGCATTCTGAAATACCTTGAAGAAATCCCCAAAGCGCAAAGCAGTTGGAATGGTGACTGTTTCGTTTTTGATGCGCGCGTATCGGTGGGGCATGGGCTGACCGAGGGGCCACACGCGCTGTGTTTCGCCTGTCGCATGCCAATATTGCCCGCTGACATGGCGCGCCCGGAATATGAACATGGTGTTTCGTGCCACCAATGTGCCAACCAAACAACTGCCGCTGCCAAGGGCCGGTTTCGCGAACGACAAAAGCAGATTGCATTATCAGACAACCGAGGTGAGAAACATATCGGTGGATAGGCGCGCAGGAGCAGGCAATGAACGGGCAAGCTGAGATTTTGAACACAATACTGGGCTATCTTGATCGGTTGTGGCAGTTGGCGCTGGGCTGGCTGACAAGCCCGGCGGCATGGTCCCAGTTTACCCTATTGGTTGTGGCCTATTTGATCGCGGTGCTGGCCAGTCGCCTGTTTGGGCCAAGGCAGAAATCACTGATCGAACC
>CAXMPY010000199.1:0-3724 GCA_964195275.1 uncultured Paracoccaceae bacterium | reverse complement strand
CCATCCAACACCAGATCAGCCATTACCACCGCCACTTTTGGGGCCATACCAAAGCCGATCTTAAACCCGCCATTTGCGATAAAATGACCATCACGATCTGGATATCGGCCCAACATTGGTGCGCGTGTTTTGGCCCGGGGCCGAACGCCAGCCCAGCGCGACAGCACTGGCGCGCCTTGTAATTGCGGCATAATATCGATGGCCCGCGCCAGCAATGTTTCCAACTGATCATCTGTGGACTTTGGGTTGTCAAAATACCGTTCGCTGGTTGACCCAATTGCCAGCGTCCCGTTGTTGTGGGCGACATAGTGTATGCCGTCGACAAAAATCTGAGGGGCCGACCCCTGATCATATTCCAATAGCACTGACTGCCCTTTAACACCGTTGCCCATTTCGCAGCCAAACTCTTCAGAAAGCGCCTGCATACCCTCGTACCCGATCGCCCAAACAACCGCACGATTAGCCGGACCAGTTTGTTGGATTTGAATGCCAAGGGCGGCCAATGCGCCAACCAAACTTTCACAAGCGCGCCGCGGATCCAGCCGCGCCGACAGTGTGTCATGAATGACCAACCCGGTTGGGGTGGGCGGCGCCCAACCGGCAAAATCTGTTGCCGGTCGCACTTGCCAGATCGCATGCCCGCGCCACAGCTCAGCCACCTGCCCAACGCGTTCGCGCGCCAGTTTTAGCGTCCAATCATCCGCGATCGCCTGCAATCGTCCGACACGGCCATACCCGGATGTCAGCCCAGATAACGTATCAACCGCCGCCCAAAACCCCTGCGCCATCCACAGACTGTCCAGTTGGAAATCCTTTTTCGGCTCCCATCGTTCCGGCGTGTGTGGTGCCAACGCACCAACGATGCCACCGCTAGACCCTGACCCCGGTCCATTTGGATCAATCACCGTCACCGACGCCCGGCGCCGGGCACATTCATAGGCAATTGACAGGCCAAAAATACCCGCACCCATCACCGTTACATCAGCCGTTGCCAAACCTGCGCCCCTTATCCATTGTCGCGCCAACTTCTTGGCTTTTAGGGCATCACAGCGTGGCGGACCAGACAGCAGAAATAGAATGGCGCGACGGAACTATTCCGGTATCGACGCGTTATGATGACCCTTATTTTTCATTGAGTGGTGGTCTTGAAGAATCCCGGCATGTGTTTTTGGCCGGCAACGATTTGCCCGCGGCGTTTTCGCCCGGATTTCACATCGCTGAATTGGGGTTTGGTACCGGATTGAACATGTTGGTCGCATGGCAGGCCTGGAACCAGTCAGGCCAACCCGGCGCCCTAAGATTTACCAGTTTTGAACACATACTAATGGCAGGCGACGATATAGAACGGGCGCTGGCCGCGTTTCCGGAACTGGCGCATCTTTCACAGCAGTTTCTGGCGAAATGGACCGGGCAGAACAGTCGCTTTGACCTGCCTGGCTTGGCATTGAATATCATCATAGGTGACGCGCGTGACACCGTTCCGATTTGGCCCAATACAGCGAATGCCTGGTTTCTCGACGGGTTCTCGCCGGCGAAAAACCCAGAGCTTTGGACCGGGCCGTTATTGCAGCAGGTTGCCGCCCACACGGTTCACAACGGCACGTTTGCAACCTATACCGCGGCCGGTCAGGTGCGTCGCACTTTGGACGACGCTGGGTTCTCAGTTAGCAGAACCGCCGGATTTGCCCGCAAGCGACACATGTTGACCGGGCGAAAGATCAACGCGCGATGAACCAAAACAATATAAACCTCGGCATCGCCCTGATGATTGCCGCCACAGTTGTTTTCGCACTCCAAGACGGCATCTCACGTCACCTGGCGTCAAACTACAATGTGTGGATGGTGGTGATGATACGGTATTGGTTTTTCGCTGCATTTGTGATTGCGCTGGCACGCCGCAAACCGGGCGGCATCAAACAAACTGCCGCAAACGGACAACCCTACTTGCAAATATTTCGTGGCGTTCTTTTGGCTGGCGAAATCTGCGTGACGGTGCTGGCGTTTGTTGTCCTTGGCCTGATTGAAAGCCACGCAGTATTTGCCTGTTACCCGCTGTTGGTGGCGGCTCTGTCCGGCCCAGTTCTTGGTGAAAAAGTCGGCTGGCGCCGTTGGACAGCGATTGCAGTGGGCGCAATCGGCATACTGATTATTCTTCAACCGGGGGTATCCGTGTTTTCCCCGGCTGCCCTGATCCCTTTGCTTGGCGCGTTCATGTTCGCGCTTTATGGATTGCTGACCCGGTACGCCGCCCGCAAAGACAGCACCGCCACCAGTTTTTTCTGGACCGGCGTGACTGGCGCAGTTGTGATGACGACCGTGGGCATCTGGTTTTGGCAGCCCGTGACCCGGCCCGATTGGGGCTGGATGGCCGTGCTTAGCTTGACCGGCGTGCTTGGCCACTGGTTGCTGATCCGTTGTTACGAGATCGCCGAAGCCAGCGCCGTACAACCATTTGCCTATTTTCAGCTGGTCTTTGTTTCTGCCCTTGGCATCATGGTTTTTGGTGAAACCCTGCGCCCCAATGTCTTCTTGGGGGCCACAATCATCGTCACGGCTGGCTTGTTCACCCTATGGCGCACCCGGCAATCAGAAACATGACTCGTTCATCTTTGTTCTAAAAATATCCTCGCCCGAAGGGCAAGAATTTTAATTCAGCCGCCCATCAAATCTTTTGACAGTCGCAATTCGGATACTTCGCCTGACAATCGGGCCCGGTAAACGGCCAAGGATTCCATCACCCGCATCACGTAGTTTCGGGTTTCGCGAAACGGAATATGTTCCACCCAGTCTACTGCCGCCTCGGTTGATCTGCGCGGATCGCCAAACAAACGCGCCCAGCTTTTCGGTCGCCCCGGCCCGGCGTTATAACCCGCTGCCACAAAGGGATAATATGGCCCCAAATCATCGATTAGCTCGTCCAGATAGGCGCTGCCAAGACGGGCATTATAGACAGGATCTGAACTGAGTTGCGAAACACTAAAGGATATTTTCAGCTTCCGGGCCATCGCCTTTGCGGTACGCGGCATCAATTGCATCAGCCCGCGCGCACCTGCGGGGCTGGTTGTAACCGGATAAAACTCGCTTTCCCGGCGCACGATCGACAGGGTTAGTTCCGGCGGAACGGCCAGTTCAGAATTCACAATGTCGGTCACCGGAAAATACGAACGCATCAAAATATCGCCACTTTCGGCAGCGTATTTAGCCATGTAAAGTGCTGCAAATGGTTGGTCCAGATCCAGTGCCAGCTGCGCCAGTGAACCGCGATCTTGGACGCTTAACACTTCTGCCAGATGCCGCGTAAAGCGCGTGAATAATAACGGGTGCCCGGCTTCGTGAAACAGAATGGCGGCCTGTAATACAGAACTTTTGCCATGTTCGGACTCCAGAAAATTGGGATAGCTTTCGTGTCCTGTTAATCGGACATCCATGCCGATACCTGCCTTTTCGGCCGCCAATTGCCCGTAAAAACTAGTTTGATATTCCGCCCCATACTCGTAGGCCGCGCGCGCGGATTCTGCGTCGCCCAATGCCTCGTGCGCGCGTCCCTCCCAATACCCTGCGCGGCCCTGGCTGATCGGCGATTCAACGGACGAACGGAACTTGCGGAAATGAATTAACGCCTGGGCCGGATTGTTCAGATCGCTGAGCGCGATGAAACCAGATAGCCATTCCAGATCCAAAAAATTGCGGCCCTCACTAAGGTGATGGTTGGACGCGATTTCAT
>CAXMPY010000198.1:448-3727 GCA_964195275.1 uncultured Paracoccaceae bacterium | reverse complement strand
CCCAATGCCTCGCAGATATCATCCGTTTGGCCGAAGTCATTCCAGTGCCAGTAAAGGTGAACGCCTTTTTCTTCCGCCTCAACATGGAACAGAGTGAAGGCATTCACTTCACCACCTTTAGTATAGAAACGGCAATCGACTTTTTCGGTCGTAGGGAAGCCCCAATGGTGCCTGCCGAGCCGTCTCGTCGGGAACCATTGGGTAGAGGCCGCCGGGCGAGGACGTCATCGATCTCGGGCAATCGTGAACAAACTCAGAACGCACTGTGTCAGATTTGTGCCAATCCACTGACGCGGTTCCTGCTACGTTCTGCTGTTCGCTGCACGAACCAGCATGTGAACAATCAATAGGGGTTGATATTTTTAAGGGATTCTCATAGGTGCCGCAGTGGGACACCCTTCCCCAACGAAGGGCACATATCTGTAAGGATACCACCGATGGCTATTCAAAAACCGGCAACGCGGCCGGATAATCCGCGTTTTTCATCCGGCCCTTGCGCCAAACCCCCGACATTTTCGTTGCAATCGCTTTCAGATGCGCCGTTTGGGCGTTCGCACCGTGCGGCCATCGGTAAGGCCAAACTAAAGGAAGCGATCGATAAGACACGCGAAGTATTGCGCGTGCCAGATGACTATCGGATCGGCATTGTTCCGGCGTCAGATACCGGCGCTATGGAAATGGCGATGTGGAATTTGCTGGGCCAACGCCCCGTTGAAATGTTGGCCTGGGAAAGTTTCGGTGCCGGTTGGATCACCGATGTGGTCAAGCAGCTTAAATTGCACGCCACGGTTTCAGCGGCTGACTACGGGCAGATTGTTGATTTTACACAAGTGGATTTTGACAACGATGTGGTCTTCACCTGGAATGGCACAACCAGCGGCGTGCGGTTGCCCAATGGCAGCGCAATCCCGACTGACCGCCAAGGTCTAACCATCTGTGACGCCACAAGTGCAGCTTTTGCTGTCGATTTGCCCTGGGATCGATTGGATGCCACGACATTCAGTTGGCAAAAAGTGCTGGGCGGCGAAGCGGCGCATGGGATGTTGGTTTTAAGCCCACGGGCGGTCGAGCGACTGGAAACCTATACACCTAACTGGCCCCTGCCCAAGATTTTTCGACTATCAAAAGGCGGCAAACTGATCGAGGGCATTTTTGAAGGCGCCACCATAAATACGCCTTCGATGTTAGCAGTCGAAGACTATTTGCAGGCATTGGACTGGGCGCAATCTGTGGGTGGTCTGGGTGGCTTAATCGCGCGCGCGGACGCAAATACCGCCGTGTTAGAGACGTTTTGCCGCGAAAATAGCTGGATCGATTTTTTGGCTACTGATCCGGCAATACGATCCAATACATCTGTCTGCCTAAAGTTCACAGACCCGCGTATCATCGACGGCATCGCATTTGCCAAGGCCATTTCCAAACGGCTCGAGTCCGAAAACGTGGCTTTTGACATTGGCGCGTATCGCGACGCCCCGCCAGGATTGCGGATTTGGTGCGGTGGAACCGTCCAAACCAGTGATCTTGCGGCCTTGACGCCTTGGATCATTTGGGCGTTTGAGATCGAAATCTTAATTCAATCACATTAGCATCGGAAAATTTCAACAGAAATAGCCCGAACTGTTTTCACATCTAAACAGGAGAGCCCGAAAATGGCCCCCAAAGTTCTTGTCTCTGACAAACTATCTGAAACTGCGGTGCAGATATTCCGTGATCGCGGCATTGACGTTACGTTTGAACCCGACTTGGGCAAAGACAAAATCGCCTTGCTAAAAGCCATCCCTGCATTTGATGGTTTGGCAATTCGGTCGGCAACCAAAGCCACAGAAAAATTGATCAACAACGCGCCAAATTTGAAAGTCATTGGCCGCGCCGGGATTGGGGTGGACAACGTCGATATCCCTGCCGCTTCGAAAAAAGGTGTTATTGTGATGAACACACCTTTTGGCAATTCGATCACCACCGCAGAACACGCCATTGCAATGATGATGGCCGTGGCGCGCCAAATTCCAGCGGCCAGCGCATCAACCCATGCCGGAAAATGGGAAAAATCGCGGTTTATGGGGGTGGAACTAACGGCAAAAACATTGGGGGTAATCGGTGCCGGCAATATCGGTTCAATCGTCTGTGAAAGGGCGTTGGGCCTGAAAATGAAGGTAATCGCCTATGATCCGTTCCTTAGTGAAGAGCGCGCCGCCAAAATTGGCGTCACCAAAATGGACCTGGATGACCTGTTTCGTCGGGCGGATTTCATCACTTTCCATGTGCCTTTGACCGACAAGACCCGCAACATCCTGTCGCGCGAGGCGATAACCAAACTAAAACCTGGCGTTCGCATTGTGAATTGTGCCCGCGGTGGATTGGTTGATGAACAAGCCTTGGCCGAAGCTTTGCAATCGGGCCAGGTGGCCGGGGCTGGGTTTGACGTTTTTGCCGTTGAACCGGCCACAGACAGCCCGCTGTTCAATCTGCCCAATGTCGTGGTCACACCACATCTGGGTGCCGCCACGACAGAGGCGCAGGAAAAGGTCGCGATCCAGGTCGCCGAGCAAATGTCAGATTATTTGTTGGACGGTGCGGTGACGAATGCGCTGAATATGCCCTCTGTAACAGCAGAAGAAGCCAAAGTGATGGGGCCTTGGCTGGCACTGGCCGGACATCTGGGGGCGTTCGTTGGGCAGCTGACCGACGAACCGATTAAGGCGATCAATATATTGTATGACGGGGCTGTGACCGAGATGAACATCGCGGCGCTGAACGCGGCTGCCGTGGCCGGGATCATGCGCGCCACCAACCCTGATGTGAACATGGTGTCAGCCCCGGTGATCGCCGCTGAACGCGGTGTGAACATCTCGACGACCACACAGGCAAAATCCGGCACGTTTGACGCCTATATCAAATTGACGGTGGTCTCTAGCGAACGCGAACGTTCAATCGGTGGCACAGTGTTCTCCGACGGCAAACCGCGATTTATCCAGATCAAGGGCATCAATATTGATGCGGAAATTGGCAAACACATGCTGTATACCACCAACAATGATGTGCCCGGTATTATTGGAACCTTGGGCCAAACGCTTGGCGCGGGCGGTGTGAACATTGCGAACTTTACGCTGGGGCGTGCAAAGAAAAGCGGCGATGCCATCGCATTGCTTTATGTCGATGAACCGGTCCCGCCAGCAGCGCTGGATGCATTGCGAAATACCGGACTGTTTGAACAGGTGCGGCCATTAGAATTTGACGTGGCATAAGACCAGCAGGCAACAATGGAACGAATTTACGCAA
>CAXMPY010000198.1:0-416 GCA_964195275.1 uncultured Paracoccaceae bacterium | reverse complement strand
CTTGACCGCCAGCAGAATGGTACCGAACGCGATGTCGTGGTTCATGTCGGCGACTTAACAGATCGTGGACCAAATAGCGCCGGGGTGATCCAGTTTCTGATCGACGGTATTAAAGCGTCCAAGCCCTGGGTGGTTCTGCGTGGCAATCATGATCGGATGATGTCGCTATATCTTGAAACCCCATCGTTGCAGGATGGTCGGCTGCGAAAAGACTTTAACTGGCTGCATCCCCGGCTTGGCGGGCTGACGACATTGGCGTCATACGGGATAGATGTTGAAACATTAAACGAAGACCCGTTGCACAATGCTGCAACGGCGGCAGTTCCGAATGAACATCGGGACTTTTTGGCAAGTTTAGACACGGTTTACCGCGCGGATGACCTGCTATTCGCCCATGCCGGGATCAGGCCGGGCGT
>CAXMPY010000197.1:0-3759 GCA_964195275.1 uncultured Paracoccaceae bacterium | reverse complement strand
TAAAGAAGAAAGCCAACAAAGCTCCCGAGGGGTATGCAAATTTCTGGGAGAATTTTGGAGCTGTATTTAAGGAAGGTTTGATCGAAGACCCAGGTTTGCGGGATAGAATCCTCGAGATTTGTCGCTTTTCTTCAACTCGCAATGGTGAACTGACAGGTCTGTCTGATTACGTCGGGCGCTGCAAAGACGGCCAGGACGCGATTTACTACATGGCTGGTGAAGATGCGAAAAAGATAGCGCATTCTCCTCATCTGGAAGGCTTTAAGGCCAAGGACGTGGAAGTGCTGTTATTGTCAGACCATGTCGACGAGTTCTGGCTTCAGCATATTACTGAATTTGAAGGCAAGAAATTCAAATCCGTAACACGCGGAGCGACTGATCTCGATAAGATCAATAGTGATCAAAAAATGGACGACCACACGGATGAAGCAGATTCTCCGGCACTCAATGACTTGATTGCAGCGATTAAACTGGAACTTGGTGAGTCCATTAAAGACGTCCGCCCTTCTAAGCGATTAACCGATAGTCCTGTGTGCCTTATCGCTGACGATGGGGATATGGACGTCAATCTGGAAAGACTGATGAAGCAACATGGTCAGTTGAAGGACGGCATGCCGAAGGTTTTGGAGCTGAATCCGAACCACGGGATTGTCAAAAAACTGGCGGAGCGCGCAAAAAGCAATGAAGCTGCATCAGATGTTTTGCTGAAGGACGCCGCTCATTTGTTGCTGGACCAAGCCAGGATTGCAGACGGTGAAGTCCCGGCTGATCCGGCGGAATTTGTTCGCCGCCTCAGTGCAGTTATGGACAGCGCACTGTAAAGCCCTTCAGTGGCAGCCTATGGTCGCCGCTTCAGAATGCATTCTAAATCCGTTCATTTGCTCGCAGTACTGACGGGTCAACGTGAGAACCGTAAACTCAACATAATGGCGCTTATTTAACAAAAATCTTTAAGAAATACCTAGCCCCTGACGGCCGAACGTTGCGGATATTTTCCTCCACTGAATAAGATTACCGTGTCTTGCGGCAGATGGTTTTCATCAGCCATTTACGGGCCAGCAGCGTTGACGGATCAATTGACAACGCACTGCCCGAAAGCTTCATCGGCTTCTTCAAGATCGGAGTAATCAACTTCCCAAGCCCGTGAAAAATTATCGGCCAAGTCGAACGGGAAACCGGAAGTTGGAGGTCGCCCGGTTTGATTATCAGTTTTGGCTTTTGGGATTCCACCCATTCGGCATCGCGCCCAGACATCCCGACTTTCTGACTACAGCGTCACCCAGGATGCATTCCTGGACGAAGAATTCACGCAGGCCTGTACAAACTCGACCCCTTTGAGACCGTCTTGTATTGTCGGATAACAAACATCCGCCGGGACTTCTTCGCCCTTGAGGTGGCACCGAATAGCGCGTGCTGCCTCGGCGTAGATGTTAGCAAATCCTTCCAGATACCCTTCAGGGTGACCGGCAGGCGTGCGTGTTAATCGCGTTGAAACCGCGGTGGCGCCGGCGCCACCGCGTGTTAGCAGACGCTTAGGTTCACCGAACGGTGTGTACCACAAATGGTTCGGTTCTTCCTGTGCCCATTCCAGGCCGCCCTTTGACCCGTAGACACGTATTTTTAGGCCATTCTCGTTGCCGGGCGCGACCTGGCTTGACCACATCATGCCCCGCGCGCCACCCGCAAAGCGCAGCATAACATGGGCATTGTCATCCAACCTGCGACCGGGCACAAAACTTTGCAAATCGGCGGCTACGGCAACGGTATTCAAACCGGTGACAAATTCCATCAGATTATGCGCGTGTGTGCCAATATCACCGATGCAGCCACCCAGACCAGAACGGGCGGGATCGGTTCGCCACTCTGCCTGTTTGTTGGCGTGATCTTCTTCCGCTTCTGTCAACCAATCTTGCGGGTATTCCGCCTGCACCACCCGAATTTCGCCCAGTTCGCTATTGGCAATCATATCGCGCGCCTGGCGCACCATTGGGTAGCCGGTGTAATTATGCGTCAGCACAAAAAGCGCTTTCGAATTTGCGGCAAGTTTAACCAGTTTTCGCGCATCCGACAGCGTTGCCGTAAGTGGTTTATCGCAGATCACGTGGATGCCGCGTTTTAGGAATTCGCGCGCCGCCGGATAATGCATGTGGTTTGGTGTCACGATTGCAACGGCCTGGATACCGTCCTTTAGCCGCGCTTCGCGGATCGCCATCGACCAAAAATCTGAATAGGTCCGGTCGGGCGCCAGCCCCAATGCCTGACCAGAGGCAATCGCCTTTTCTTTGGTAGAAGACAGCGCGCCTGCGATGAATTGAAAGTCGCCGTCAATCCGGGCCGCAATTCGGTGAACGGCGCCAATAAACGCATCGTTGCCGCCGCCGACCATACCTAACCGTATGGGTTTATCTGCAATATCTGCCATGCTCAGACGTCCAGACCAAGAATGCGCCGGTTGGCATCGTGGTCGGTTTCACCGCTGGCAAAATCATCAAACGCAGTCTCGGTGACCCGAATGATATGATCATTGACGAACGCCGCACCTTCACGCGCACCGTCTTCGGGGTGCTTTAGGCAACATTCCCATTCCACCACAGCCCAGCCGTCAAAGTCATTAGTGGTCATCTTTGAAAAGATCGCGCCAAAGTCCACTTGCCCGTCGCCAAGCGAACGAAACCGCCCTGCCCGATCCACCCAGCTTTGATAGCCGGAATAGACGCCCTGGCGCCCAGTTGGATTGAATTCGGCATCTTTAACATGGAACATTTTGATCCGGTCTTTGTAGATGTCGATATTATCCAGATAATCCAAACACTGCAGAACATAATGCGACGGGTCGTACAGCATGTTGCATCTGGCATGGCCACCCAATCGATCCAAAAACATCTCAAACGTCACGCCGTCATGCAAATCTTCGCCTGGGTGGATTTCATAACACACATCCACGCCCATCGCGTCAGCATGGTCAAGAATTGGCCGCCAGCGGCTGGCAAGTTCATCAAATGCGGCCTCGATCAATCCTTCGGGTCGCTGCGGCCAAGGGTAAATATAGGGCCAGGCCAGGGCACCAGAAAATGTCGCATGTGCCTTGATCCCCAGGTTTTTGCTGGCCGTAAGCGCCAGCTTCACCTGATTGACGGCCCATTCTTGACGCGCCTTGGGGTTCCCTCTGACATGGGGTGCCGCGAACCCGTCGAACGGTTCGTCAAATGCTGGGTGCACAGCCACCAACTGACCCTGCAGGTGGGTGGATAATTCAGTGATTTCAACACCGTTCTCGGCGGCCTCGCCAACCAGTTCTTCGCAATAGGTGGCCGAGCTGGCGGCTTTTTCCAGGTCAAACAATCGCGCGTCCCAAGTTGGAATTTGCACCCCTTTGTAGCCACAATCAGCGGCCCATTTGGTAATGCTTCCCCAAGAATTGAAAGGTGCCTCGTCGCCAGCAAATTGCGCCAAGAATAGTGCCGGTCCTTTTAAAGCTTTCATGTCGATCTCCTTTGTTGTGTGGCTTGGCGCGCGATCAACGCAGGCCCTGTATGATATGTTTGTACCCGTCGCGGTATACCGCCTGCGGACTTTCTGCGAAATCTCGCCACACTTTGGTGGCTGCTGCCAAATCAGGCAACCCGCTGTCGAACGCTTCGATTGTCAGCCAGTTATCGTAACCGGTTTTCTGGACGGCTGCGAAAAAATTGCGCCACATAATATTACCACGTCCCGGAACCCCGCGATCGTTTTCCGAAATGTGAATATGAACGATTT
>CAXMPY010000196.1:0-3796 GCA_964195275.1 uncultured Paracoccaceae bacterium | reverse complement strand
CCCGTGGGCCTGCCAGGTCTGTTCATCCATTTCAAAGACCCAAGTCGAATGGTCAGCTTCGTATTGGTAACAATGTGCGACCATAATTCCATGTTTGGATTCGCGAAAAAAATAGTTAAACTCACCCATTGCACGGGTTGATCCCATCCAGCAGAATTTGTTTTCTTTCAAACTATGCGATGGCTCAAACGCTTTTTTGTGGTGCTCGCGGATAGCAGAATTAATGCCGTCGCCAGCCACAATAACATCAGAGTCCGCAAACCTTACCGCAATCTCTTCTGGCTTGATATCGACGCCAAAATGCATCGCAACGCCCAATTCGGCGCATCTTTCTTGCAAGATAGTAAGCAATGTTTGCCGCGATGTGCCGCAAAAGCCATTGCCACCAGCGCGCAATTCATGGCCTTTGAAATGCACTGCAACATCATCCCAGTAGGCAAATTTGTCGCGTATCCGCTCAAACACAGGTTTGTCTCGATTGAAAAACTCATCAAGTGTTTCGTTTGAAAATACGACGCCAAAACCAAATGTATCATCTGCTAGATTGCGTTCATACAGCTCGACATCCCATTCAGGACGGGCTTTTTTTGTAAGCAAAGCGGTATAAAGTCCACCCGGGCCGCCACCAACAATTGTGATTTTCATGCGGATCCCTTGTGCAAGCCAAGCACTAAATTAACATGTAAACTAGCACCTGCTGCGAACATATATTCTAGCCTTATATACCACTTGGGCAAACCTATATGAAAGCGTAAACCTGTGCCTGCAAAATTCTCTAACCACCGACCATAAGCGGCATCAGTATCACCTCGCTGTCAGGCTTTACTGGGGTGAACCAGGCTTCGCGGTATATCGTCCCATCAATGGCCAATGAAACGCCACGTTCGATCTGATCCTTCAGGCCGGGATATTCGCGTTCAAGTTCAACCAGAATTTCTTTAAAGTTTGTCGCGGCCACATCAACGCTGGCGGCCCCATTGGTTGCCGCACGCAAAGATCCCCAGATAACAACTTTGACCATGATCCTATTGGTTTATCGCCTTTAAAATCTTAGGGGGTGACATTGGCAGTTCGAACATTCTGCGGTTGATTGCCCGGGCGACGGCGCTGGATATTGCTGCCAGTGGTGGCACAATCGGCGTTTCTCCGACGCCGCGCACGCCGTAAGGATGGCCCGGATTTGGGATTTCAAGAATGACGGTATCAATAGCCGGTAAATCGGATGCCACCGGAATGCGGTAGTCCAGAAATCCCGGATTTTGCAACAACCCGTCGTCGCCGTAAATGTATTCTTCGTTCAGGGCCCAACCGATGCCCTGCACCGCACCGCCCTGCATTTGGCCTTCTACGTAATCCGGATGCACGGCTTTGCCTGCGTCCTGAAATACGGTGTATCGCAAAATGGTTGTGCGACCTGTTTCAGGGTCAACTTCCAAGTCAACCAGATGCACGCCGAAACTGACACCGGCACCGTCGGCATTGACTTCGTGGTGGCCCGCAATTGGGCCGCCGGTTTTGTTGGCTATTGCTGCAATGCAGGCGATCGACATCGGTTCAAATTCGCCGGCATTTGGACCGGCCGGTTTGGCGAACCCGTCTTCCCAATATACGGCGTCTTCGTCGATGTCCCAAAGCTTGGCAACCCGTGAACACATGATTTGGATCGCGGCCTGTGCGGCCTTGATCGTGGCCAGACCCACCGCAAATGTTACCCGGCTACCATCTGTTACATCGTTGTAGCCAAGCGCGTTCGTATCGCCAATTATTGTGCGAACGTTCTCAAACGGGATGCCCAGTTCTTCGGCCGCCATCTGGCTGATCGCGGCGCGTGAACCGCCAATATCCGGGTTACCTTCGATGATGCCGACGGTACCGTCGGCATTTAGGTTCAGTGAAACGCAGGTGTTTCCGCCGAAATTGAACCAAAAACCACAGGATAGCCCGCGTCCCTGATTCTCACCCAAAGGTGCTGAATAATGTGGGTGCGCTTTGGCGGCGTCCAGCGTGGCCACCAAGCCAATTTCGTCAAATGTTGGCCCATAGGACGATTTGGTGCCTTTGCGGGCCGCATTCAGTAGGCGCACTTCCAGCGGATCCAGACCAAGTTTTTGGCACAGTTCGTCCACCACACTTTCAACAGCATAAATCGCCATCGGCGCTCCCGGCGCGCGATAGGCGGCTTGCCGGGGGCGATTTGTCAGGACATTGAAACCTTCGGCTTGAACGGCTTCTAGATCGTAGGCGGCAAAGGCGCTCATCAGGCCAAATTCGATGGTGCCACAAGGAAATGCCCCGCCCTGATAGCGTAGCAAGGCATGGGCGGCTGTGATGCGCCCGTCGTTTGTCATGCCGATTTTGACGTCGGAAAATGAAGACACAGTGGGGCCGGTTGCCTTGAAAACCTCGGTGCGGTCCATCGTCATTTTTACTGGCCGACCGGATTTTCGGGACAGCGCCAAAGCAATGGGTTCGATAAACACGGTTGTTTTGCCGCCAAACCCACCGCCGATTTCAGAAGCTGTAACGCGCAGCTGGTTGGTTTCCATGCCCAGAAAGTCTGCACAAAGTTCCCGGACATTGTATTGCCCCTGGGTGCAACACCAAAGATCTGCGCGACCATCACTGCCCATTGTGGCCAAACAGGCATGGGGCTCAATATACCCTTGATGGGTCGCCGCGGTTTTGAAGCTGCGTTCGATGATCACATCAGCCTTGGCAAAGCCCGCGTCCAGATTGCCGTGGCCAAAGCTCATGGGATCGCTGACATTTTCCGACAATCCCAGGGGCGGCTTGCCATCTTTTTTGCGTTTACTTATGACCGGCGCATTTTCGGCCATCGCATCTTCAATTTCGATGACGTGGGGCAAGATTTCATAGTCGACCTGGATGAGTTTCAGCGCCTTTTTGGCAATTGAAACACTGGACGCGGCGACGGCGGCAACGCCGTGGCCGTGGTACAAAACTTTGCCACGCGCCATGCAATTATCCAACACAGCCTGGTTGAATGAATGACGTGCCTTGGAAAAATCGGCGCTGGTAACCACAGATTTTACGCCGTCCAAAGCTTCGGCGGCGGTGGTGTCAATGGATTTAACACGGGCGTGCGCATGGGGGCTGCGCAAAACCAGCCCGACCAACATTCCAGGTGCGTTTAAATCGGCGCCATACAGCGCCCGCCCGGTAACTTTATCGATGCCATCGGGTCGTTGCGGTCTTGTTCCAACAACTTTGAATTCTCTTTTGCCTGCGTCCAAAGCCATCAGTTCGCCCCCCGCATGTCAGCAGCGGTTGCGAGTACCGCGTTGATAATTTTGTCATAACCTGTGCAGCGGCAAAGATTGCCAGCCAGCCAGTACCGAACTTCGGTTTCGCTCGGGTCAGGGTGTTTATCCAACAACGCCATTGCCGCCACCAAGAAACCGGGCGTACAAATACCACATTGCAGGGCTGCATGTTCAAGAAATTTTTGCTGCAATGGATGCAGCTTTTCGCCCTGCGCCATGCCTTCGATTGTTTGGATGTTCGCACCGTCTGCTTCGGCGGCCAATACAAGGCACGAACAGACCAATCGGCCGTTTAATGTTACGCTGCACGCGCCGCAATCGCCGCTGCCGCAGCCCTCTTTTGATCCGGTAAGGTTCAGTCGGTTCCGCAATACATCCAGCAGAGATTCCTGCGGCTCGCACAAATATTCAACGGCGTCGCCGTTTACCGTTGTGGTGACGTGAATATTGCTCATGACCGGGCTCCTGCGGGTGTTTGGGCTATTTTGGCGGCCCGTTTCGTTAACACCGCC
>CAXMPY010000195.1:0-3817 GCA_964195275.1 uncultured Paracoccaceae bacterium | reverse complement strand
TAACCCCCAGATCACCCATCGATAGCGCGGCGGCCAAGCCAAGGGAAAACCCAATCGGACGCCGCAACCTGGGCAAGTGCAACCAACGCACCCGCTGCCAACCCGTCAACCCAACACTGTCTGCCAATGGCCCGAACTGCGCTTCGATCTGCGTGGCTGCCGGCACCAGAACCCGCAACGCAAATGGCAACGCCATCAGCGCATTAACCAGCGCCATTATCGGTAAAGCCAACCCCACCGGATTTACGAAAGGAAACAACAGGATAAACAACCCAGTGCCAATCACCAGCGGTGACGAGGCTATCGCCAGGTAGCCGATACTTTCCATCGCACCCGCCAGTTTACGGTTGCGCAATCTAACAGAACCAAGGGCGATTGGCAGCGCCAGAAACAACATCATCGCCGTCGAGGCCAACGCCACCAATATCGACCGAAAGGCCGCCGCGTAAATCTGCACCGGCAGGTTAATAATGCCCTCAACGCCGCGCAGGGCAACCATCGTCAATGGCAAAAGCAAAAACACTGCCGCCCCGCTGATCCACAGGGTATCAATTGCCCGGTAACGCGCAGAACGCGCCTCCCAGCGGATCAGTCCCCGATCCAGCCCAACACCAATGGCATACGGCACCCGCACCCAAAGCATTACCGCTGCCGCCAGGGCGCAGATGCCAAACTGGATCAACGCCAACAGCGCGGCCTTTCCCAGATCAAATTCGAACCGAAACGCCTGATAAATCGCTAATTCAACCGTTGTTGCGCGTGGCCCACCACCAAGTGCCAGCGCGACAGCAAAGCTGGTGGTGCAAATAACAAAAACCACCATAAATGCGCCCGGTAAAACTTCGCGCAGCATCCGGCGCTCGATAATTCTGTTCACATCACCTGCCGTCAAACCCAGCGACCCGGCCAGCCGAAATTGTTCGGCAGGTATCGCAATCCATCCTTGCAACAACAACCGCGTGGCAAGTGGCAGATTAAAAAACACATGGGCCAACACCACGCCCTGCATCCCATAAATCTGTACTGGTTCTAGGCCGATCAAACCAAAGGCACTGCTAATCAATCCGTTGCGACCGAACACCGCCAGCAATCCCAACACCGCCACGATTACCGGCAGAATAAAAGGTGCCCCAAGCAGCGTGATCAACACACTGCGCCCAACAAACCGACGCCGCGCCAAGGCCCGCGCCACAGGTATCGCCAGCCCGACGCTTAGCGCTGACAATAACGCCTGCAAAACCGTGAACCGAACTGCTGCCCATTCCGACGGACCCAAACCTGCCCAGCTATCTGCCCGCAGGGCAACGGCGGCCAGTGTACCCAGTGTCAGTACCGCGACAATTGTCGCAGCAATCACACCGGGCCAGACCTGGATTATTGGCTTAGTACGGTCAGCCATTCTGCCAATGCCTCTTCACGAACTTTCACAGCATCTGCGGGTTCATAGGTCAACGATTTCGCGCCCGCCAATGGCGTAGCGAAACCATTGGGCAACCCGTCTGTTGGCGTCACCGACGGGAACATCCAGTTCGTTGTTGGAATGATCGACTGAAATGCATCAGACACCATGAATTGTAAAAATTGGCCCGCCAGTTCTGGCTGATCTGTACCTGCCAGTTTGGCCGCCACTTCGATCTGCATAAAGTGGCCTTCATCAAACAAGGCCGCCGCTTTGGTGCCATCGCCCTCGGCAATCAAATGATATGACGGTGATGTGGTGTATGACAAAACCATATCGGCCTCGCCCTCTAGGAACATGCCATAGGCCTCGGACCAGCCCTTGGTGACAGTCACGATGTTGTCGGACAGATCGGCCCAGACTTCATCAGCCGCGTCGCCATAGGCATGTTTAACCCACAACAACAGCCCCAAACCCGGTGTCGAAGACCGTGGGTCCTGGATCACGATCTTCAGATCACTTTTTGCAAGTGCCGCCAATGAAACCGGTGCGTTCGGCACTTTGGCAACATCGTGAACAAAGGCGAAATAACCCCAGTCATAGGGCAGAAAAATCGGATCTTCCCAGGGGATCGGCAAGGCAAAATCAACGCCGGTAACACCATGTTCACCGAACAATCCTGTCTCTGTCGCGGCCGCTGTCAGGTTTGTATCCAGACCCAACACGATATCGACATCTGTGCGCGCACCTTCCAGCCGCAAACGCGCCAACAGTGCTGCGCCGTCGCCACCCGTGACAAATTTCAGGTCACAGTCGCATACATCTTCAAAGGCCGCTTTAACCAATGGTCCAGCCCCCCAATCGGGTACAAAACTGTCATAGGTCAAAACGGTTAATTCGGGTTTATCTTGTGCCATAGCCGTCGTCGCCAAAGCCAAAATTCCCGCAGCGATAAGTGGTTGCTTCATGCAATCCTCTAATAAGTTACGGGAGGGGTGGGTATGATGTGATCAAACCTTCCCTCCGCCGGTGTTAACCGGTTCAGGTTCAACGGGTCTGCATCATGCATCTCAGCCAAGTTTGGCACCCCGAGGTGTGGTGACATCTATGCCCCAATCCAAACGTGGGCAAGCCAAAACCTCTTGAGAGCATGCAGCGCCCCCGCTAGACCTGCCCTACCAAGGAGCAAGCGACATGAGCATGAATACATTCGGCCACCTGTTTCGTGTGACCACCTGGGGCGAAAGCCACGGGGTCGCGATTGGTGCGACAATTGATGGTTGTCCACCGGGTGTGGCGCTGCAAACGTCGATGTTACAGCATTGGCTGGATCGTCGCCGCCCGGGTACGTCCAAATACACAACCCAGCGGCAAGAGGCTGATCAGGTTGAAATTCTGTCTGGGATCTATGAAGGCAAAACCACTGGAACCCCAATACAGCTGATGATCCAGAACACCGATCAGCGTTCAAAAGACTACGGCGATATCGCCAAAAAATTCCGCCCAGGCCACGCTGATATTACCTATTGGCAGAAATACGGCATCCGTGATCCCCGTGGCGGTGGCCGGTCTTCGGCGCGTGAAACGGCGATGCGGGTGGCGGCAGGCGGCGTTGCGCGCGAAGTCATCAAGACGCTTGCGCCCAACCTGACAATCACTGGCTACATGGTACAGATGGGTGAACACACCATTGACCGCAGCGCGATGGATTTGTCGCAGATTGACCAAAACCCGTTTTGGACACCAGACGCGCGCGCAGCTGAAACATGGGCCACTTATCTTGACGGTCTGCGCAAATCCGGCAATTCAGTCGGTGCGATAATCGAAGTGGTCGCCAAAGGTGCCCCTGCCGGGCTGGGCGCGCCGATTTATGCGAAACTAGACACCGATCTTGCCGCCGCCGCGATGTCTATCAACGCTGTCAAAGGCGTTGAAATCGGCGAAGGGATGGCGGCGACAGCCCTAACCGGGGAAGCCAACGCAGATGAAATTACAATAGGCAAAGATGGGCCGGAATTTAGCTCGAACCACGCAGGCGGCATCCTTGGTGGCATATCCACTGGTCAAGATATTGTTCTGCGCTTTGCGGTCAAACCAACGTCATCAATCCTGACACCGCGCAAAACCATCACCAAATCGGGCGAAGAAACCGAGATTGTCACCAAGGGTCGCCACGACCCCTGCGTCGGTATACGCGCCGTGCCAGTGGGTGAAGCAATGATGGCCTGCGTGATTCTGGATCACCTGCTGCTGCACCGTGCCCAAATTGGCAACGGCGGCGGGTCAATCGGCTAGTACAGCTTCCTCGTTCCTCAAATATCCCCACCGGAGGCTTCGATTTTTCGCAGAAAAATCAGGCGACAGCGGCATCCAAAGCAATGTCCATTAATTCTTTTATGACCTTGGTAGATGTCCCGG
>CAXMPY010000194.1:3510-3839 GCA_964195275.1 uncultured Paracoccaceae bacterium | reverse complement strand
GCAGGGAATCTGCTTCGGACTCCCGGCGGGATCTGATTGCCGCGGCTTACAAACTGTCCAGAAATTACGAAGAGCCGCTGACCAACATGTTGATCGACGGCATCAAGCAAATTAACGGCATAACGATTTACGGCATTACCAACCCCAATCGGGTGCATGAACGCGTGCCGACGATCTCGCTCAGGCACAACCGTTTCAAGCCCACGGAGATTGCAAAATCCTTGGCTGACGCGGGAATATTTGTCTGGCATGGTCACAACTACGCCTACGAACCAACCCGCTTTCTGAAAATCCCCGAAGACGAGGGCGTCGTGCGTATTGGGTTGGCG
>CAXMPY010000194.1:743-3500 GCA_964195275.1 uncultured Paracoccaceae bacterium | reverse complement strand
TGTTCGGGCAATCGATAAAATCGCTTCAAATGGTCGCTAAGATCATAAAACGAAACGACAATGGAGGAACTATTATGAAACGAACTACTCTGAAAATCCTGACTGCGGGCGCGGTGGCGCTTTTTGTGGCGGGTTCGGCTTCCGCCGAGAATTTGCGCGTCGGTATGGAATGTACTTACGCGCCGTTCAACTACAGAACTGCAGACGGTGAACTGGCAGGATACGACGTAGATGTTGCCAAGGGTGTTGCGGAAATTATCGGGGCCGAGCTGGAATTCGTTTGCCAGCAATGGGACGGGATGATCCCGGCACTTCTGGCCAATAAGTTCGATCTGATCGTTGCATCCATGTCGATCACTGACACGCGTTTGGAGAAGATCGATTTTTCCGACCCTTACCGGGATTCTGTGGGTCGAATGATTGGTAAAGCAGACGCAGGGCTAAATCTGTTTGACGATGCCGACGCACCAATTGCCGCCAATTTTGCCGGCCTTCGTGTCGGTCTTGAACGCGCTTCAACCTACGAAAACTGGTTCAACGCTGTCTTGCCAGATGCAGAGATCTTGCTTTATGACAGTTCAGAGCCGATGTATCTTGATCTGCAAAATGGTCGGGTTGATATCATTATGACCAACCCGATGAAGGCTCAATTGCGGTTCCTCAGCGAAGACGCCGGCGGCGGATATGACTTCGTCAGCCCACCTATCAGCGAAGAGGAATATTTCGGGATTGGCGTCGGAATTGGCCTGCTTCAGGGTCAGGACGAGCTGAAGGAACGCCTGAACAGTGCCATCAAAGAGTTGATAAATAACGGTTCATTGACGGAATACGCGCTCAAAATATTTCCCTTCCCAATCCACGATCCTTCTTGGGGTGATAGCTAGTCTGGCAACTCCACTTGCGCGGCGCCAAAAAAAGCGTCGCGCACAGTAACGATATGATCGCGCCCGGAAGGGGGATTTGAAAATGGATGCTGTCGCCGGTTGGTGGGACGATTATTTCTGGGGATCTATGGTGGTTCTTCAGGTGTTTTTTGCCTCGCTGGTGCTAATGGTCGTGTTTGGGTTGATCGGGTCAGCGGCGAAATTGTCTGACAGCAAAATTGCTCAGAAAATTGCTGCGGCATACACTGTCGTTTTCCGTGGGACTCCCGAAATTCTGGTTATTCTTTTGCTGTATTTTGGGTCGGCAATCACCATCACGTCGATCGCACAAGTATTCAATCCAGACATCAAATTTCTGGATATTCCGCCGATCTGGGCCGGCACTTTTGCCATCGGGCTAATCGTCGGGTCATATGCGACCGAAACATTTCGCGGTGCATTTCTGGGCGTCAAACCTGGCAGCATCGAAGCGGCGCGCGCACTCGGCATGTCAAATTTCCAGACTTTCATCTACATCCGAGTGCCAGAAATGTGGCGCCTGGCCCTACCGCCCTTTGGCAACCACATGCTGTCGTTGATCAAAGACACGGCGCTAATATCGATAATCGGACTTAACGAAACATTCTTTGTTGCCAGTCAGGCGATCGCGTCTACCGGCAAACCCTTCACCATGTATATCGTTGTCGGCTGCATCTATCTGGCGTTTTCGTCGATCATCACATTGTCGGTAATGGGGATGGAAAAATTCGGCAACCGAACCACGGTGGGTGCACGATGAATTTTGATCTTGAACTGATCACCGGCAGCATCCCAAGGATGCTAGTGGGAATTGGCCTGACGTTCGAATTGATGTTCCTGTCAGCAGTTATCGGCCTGGCGTTGGCGATCATTCTTTTGTTGATGCGGATCAGCGGCAAATGGTATCTGAACTGGCCGGCGCAGGTGTTTATATACGTCTTTCGCGGCACTCCGATCTTGGTGCAGATTTTCATCATTTATTACGGCCTGCCGCAATTCGATTTCATTCGCGAAAGCATTTTCTGGCCCATCTTGCGCGAACCGTTCGGCAGCGCGGTGCTGGCGTTAAGCCTGAATACTGGCGCTTATGTTTCAGAGATTTTGCGCGGTGGCGTGCTGGGCGTGGATCGCGGATTGCTCGAAGCCGGATCGGCGTTGGGCATGTCAGCGAGGCATAAATTCATATACATAACCACGCCAATCGCGGCTCGGTTGGCGCTGCCCGCCTACAGCAACGATGTCATCAGCCTGATGAAAGCCACCTCGCTGGCCAGCACCATTACGCTGATGGACATGACCGGTATCGCGCGCACAATCGTGGCGCAAACTTTTGCGCCCTATGAAATCTTCATTTCACTGGCAATCGTCTATATGATCCTGACCTACTTTATCCAAAAAACTTTTGGCCGGATCGAACGACGTCTTAGCAACTATGTAAATCCCGAGGGTCTGGAATAATGCAACCAAATTCTGACCGAACTGCAAAATGTCGACAAATTCTTTGGCAGTTTCCAGGCGCTGAAAGACATTAACCTTACGGTCAAGAAAGGCGAGCGTATTGTGGTTTGCGGGCCATCCGGTTCAGGCAAGTCGACGATGATCCGGTGCATCAATCGACTGGAGAGCCACAACGCAGGCCACATTTTTATCTCTGGCAACGAATTGACCGATCAGGTCAAGGACATCAACGCGATCCGGCGCGAAGTCGGCATGGTATTTCAAAGTTTCAATCTGTTCCCGCATATGACAATTGCCAAAAATCTGATGCTGGCACAGCGTCTGGTGCGAAAAATCAGCAAAGACGATGCGTTGAAAACGGCGATGCTCTACCTGGAACGGGTCAAAATCCCTGATC
>CAXMPY010000194.1:0-733 GCA_964195275.1 uncultured Paracoccaceae bacterium | reverse complement strand
AGGCCCACAAATATCCGGTTCAACTGTCAGGTGGCCAGCAACAACGTGTGGCGATCGCGCGCGCGCTTTGCATGAAGCCCGAGATCATGTTGTTTGATGAACCGACATCTGCGCTTGATCCGGAAATGATCAACGAAGTTCTGGATGTCATGACAGATCTTGCGCGCGAGGGCATGACGATGATCTGTGTCACCCATGAAATGGGGTTTGCACGATCGGTCGCCGATCGGGTCATATTCATGGACGAAGGCGAAATCGTCGAAGAGGCCGAGCCGACTGAATTCTTCGAGAACCCAAAGAGCGAACGCACCAAGAAGTTCCTAAGTCAAATTATCACGCACTAAGCCCGGGCCGAATGAAAACCAAACTCCCCCCGCATCGCGATTTTTTGGAGTTCGCCGAAAAAATTGCGGATGCCAGTCGTGAAACGATCTTGGCGGCTTTGAACCACGCGCCAAAAATCGATGTCAAACCGGATGCGTCGTTTGTGACAGACACCGACAAGGCCGTCGAACTACGACTGCGCGAAATGATCGCGCATACTTTCCCGGATCACGGGATATTGGGTGAGGAATTTGAAAACACAAATGTCGATGCCGAATTTGTCTGGGTGCTGGACCCAATCGACGGCACCGCTCCATTCATTGCCGGAATCCCGGTCTATGGGACACTGATTGGACTGGCATGGAAGGGAAATCCATTTGTCGGCGTCATGGATCATCCTGCCACTTTA
>CAXMPY010000193.1:0-3866 GCA_964195275.1 uncultured Paracoccaceae bacterium | reverse complement strand
CTAGCGCCGCCATGCCACCTTGGGGCATCGAAAACGGGTTATGTTCAAAATCAATTTTTCCGGTCTCTTCGTCGCGTTCATAAATCGGGAAATCGACGATCCAGCAAAAGGCGAACCGATCCTGGTCCGTTAGCTTTAATTCATTACCAATTTCAACGCGGGCACGGCCAGCCACGGCTTCGAACGCTTTTGGCTTGCCGCCCAGGAAAAACGCGGCATCCCCGACGCCAAGGTTTAGCTGTTGGCGGATTGCCTCAGTGCGTTCGGGGCCGATGTTTTTGGCAAGCGGGCCGGCGGCTTCCATTTTGCTGAAGTAAGCTTTCGTTAAAAATTCACAGGTATCGAAATCTCCTGCGGCGAAGGCGTCTTCGATCCTCTGTGCAGCTTGATGCTCGGCATCTGAAGCCATATCAGCCTGTTGTTTGTAATAGTTCCACAGGTCCCGGAAAGCAGAGAGGGTTTGTGAATCATATTTCCCAGTGTCCTCGTACCGCGCGATTTCCTCATCTAATTTGGTCATTTTTTCGAGTACTTCGATGGCCGCGCTTTGCTGGGGTCGATCACGCCAAAAAATATACCCCATTCCCGGCAGGCCCTCTTTTTGGGCAAAGGCATTCATGCGGTCGCAGAATTTTCGGCTGCCGCCGCCGGGTGCCGGAATGGCCCGTATTTGGGTGCCGGACTTTTCCAGCAGTGACGCAAAAATCTTAAACCCTGAGCCCGCGAAATGGTCGCTGACAATCTGCATCTTGATCGGGTTGCGCAGATCCGGTTTATCGGTGCCATACCAAAGGGCCGCGTCGCGATACGAAATCTGCGCCCAGTCGGTATCAACTTTGCGCCCGTCGCCAAACGCCTCAAAACAGCCCTGCATGACCGGCTGAATGGTATCAAACACGTCCTGCTGGCTGACAAAGGACATTTCCAGATCAAGCTGGTAAAAATCCGTTGGCGACCGGTCGGCGCGCGGGTCTTCGTCGCGAAAACAGGGTGCAATCTGAAAGTATTTATCAAAGCCCGACACCATGATCAGCTGTTTGAATTGCTGTGGGGCCTGGGGCAGCGCGTAAAATTTGCCGGGATGCAGGCGCGACGGAATCAAAAAATCCCGTGCCCCTTCCGGGCTGGACGACGTGATAATCGGGGTTTGGTATTCGCGAAAATCCTTATCCCACATTGCACGGCGCAAATGCGCCACCACATCGGAACGCATTTTCATGTTCGCTTGTAATTTATCGCGCCGCAGATCGAGGTAGCGGTATTTCAGTCGGGTTTCTTCCGGATATTCCTGATCGCCAAAAACCATCAGTGGCAATTCATCGGCCGCCCCCAAAACTTCCATGTCACGAATGAAAACTTCGACCTCACCGGTTGGGATTTTGCTGTTAATCAGGCCATCGTCGCGGGCCATGACGTTGCCATCAATACGAATGCAATATTCTGAACGCAGCTTTTCAACCTCGGCAAAAACCGGGCTGTCGGGATCGCACAGAACCTGCGTAATGCCGTAGTGATCGCGCAGATCGATAAATAGTATACCCCCGTGGTCACGCACCCGATGAACCCAGCCGGACAGGCGCACCGTGTCACCAACGTTGAACTTGTTCAGCTGAACACAATTATGGCTGCGATAGGCGTGCATCAGTTTTCCCTTCGGGGGTATTGACGGTCCGCGCCGATACACCCTTTAGCCTGCACAAAGTCAAGGCGCGAAGGTGGTGGCTGCCCTTTAAGTCCTGTTTTCAATTGGAATTGTTTTTGGCAAGCGATAGCCTACGCCAAAATACAGGCTGACGGATGAACAAGCTTTCACATCAATGGCTCGGATTTGCGCTGCTTGCTGTTTGGGCGTTGGCGAATGTTTTTGGCCATTGGAACAACTGGTTTCAGGATGCTTCAGCGCTATATTTTAGTGCCTACTTTTATGATCTTGGTCAATTTTCACTGGTTTATTCCCCAGAACCGAATTTTTTTTGGGGCGACAACCCGCCCGCTGAATGGGTCGCTTTGGCAAATTCACAGGGGCCAGTCGTTGGTGACATGGCGCCGTTTGTCTATCCGCCAATATGGGCGGCAATTTTCGCACCACTGGCGTCAAAGATAACCGCATTGCAGTTTTTCAACATTGTTCTGGCCGTGAATACAGCCGTTATTGTTGGCACTATTTATTTGGCTTATGGTTTTGTTCGCGCGCAACGGATCACGTTTTTGGTTTGGTGCCTGATCGCAATTGGGTTTTTGCAATTTACAACTATCGGGCAGCTTGCGCTTGAATTGGGTCAGCCGCAAATCCTGGTGACGTTGCTGATCATCGCCGCCTTTCGCGCAACCCAGGCGCGCCTGGAAATTTCTGCCGGCGTTTTGCTTGCAACTGCTGCTGCCATCAAACTTGCGCCGGGATTATTAGCGATTCTTTTTGTCATGGAACGCCGCTGGAAAGCGCTGGCGGTATTTGCGGTGGTTGGCACCGCTTGGGCCGCAGCCAGTTTTGGCGTTGCAGGAATTGAACTGCACGATAGTTTTTTGACCAGGCTACGGGACCTTGACGCCCATGTGCTTATCTCACGCGGGGCGGTCACATTTGATGCGATTTTAGTTCAAGCCACCAACTGGGCGGTTGGCGCGCCCGGTTGGGAATTTACGGATTATTGGCTTCAACCCGAACCGGGTTGGGTCAAAGGAGTAAATCTGACCGTTATCGCGGCGGGACTTGTCGTCATTTTCACAACAACTAAAGACATTTCAGACGACCTGCGCCTTTGGTTTCGGCTGCTGATGGCATTTATGCTATTTTTTTGCACGGGGCCGCTAGCGTGGATCCATTATCTAATTTTGCCAATGTTTCTTTTGCCCGGATTGCTAAGTATTACAACAACAGGATTGGCGACAGCCGTTCTTGGCCTGTTCTTCGTAATGTTTTCCACGGTAGTATTTGATGTTCTATTTTCTCAAAACTGGGGTGCAAACGTATTAATTTTTGGTGGATTCATAACAGTCGTCATTGTGTTTTCGGCGCTTGGTCTAATCCGCGATCGCCTATCCTAACGGACATAGGCCAATTGAGACGATCACCGCCCGTACAGTAGCTTTCAGACCTTGCACCTGCCCACCCCATGTCTATAAACCACGACGATTTGCTTGGACTGGGGACGTCATGCCAAAAAGAACCGACATATCGTCGATCATGATCATTGGCGCCGGTCCAATCATCATTGGGCAGGCCTGTGAATTTGACTATTCCGGCGCGCAGGCGTGCAAGGCGCTGCGCGAAGAAGGCTTTCGCGTTATTCTGGTGAATTCGAACCCGGCCACGATCATGACTGATCCTGATATGGCGGATGCCACCTATATCGAACCGATTACGCCCGAGGTTGTTGCAAAAATCATCGAAAAGGAACGTCCCGACGCGTTGCTGCCGACAATGGGTGGGCAAACTGCGCTGAATACATCGCTGGCGCTGGCCGATAACGGGACCTTTGAAAAGTTTGGTGTCGAATTGATCGGGGCCAACCAGGCGGCCATCGAAATGGCAGAAGATCGCAAATTGTTCCGCGAAGCGATGGATCGTATTGGTCTGGAAAATCCGCGCGCCACAATTGCTGAGAACATGGATGATTGTTGGGGTGCGTTGGAAGATATCGGCCTGCCCGCAATCATTCGCCCGGCGTTTACGCTGGGTGGCACCGGTGGCGGCGTGGCCTATAATCGCGAAGATTTTGAACATTTCTGCCGATCTGGACTGGATGCCAGTCCTGTCAGTCAAATTTTGATCGATGAAAGCCTGCTGGGTTGGAAAGAATTTGAAATGGAAGTGGTGCGCGACACCGCTGATAATGCCATTATCATTTGTGCGATTGAAAATGTTG
>CAXMPY010000192.1:3527-3877 GCA_964195275.1 uncultured Paracoccaceae bacterium | reverse complement strand
GACGCGCCGCTTTCGGTTTACTGGCGGGTTTGTCACGCGATAACAACAATTTGCGATAGGCCTGCAAATCCTCTTCGTAGGGGGCAACCTGGCCGTCTTTCACCAGCCACAACCGATCTGCCACCAGCGACAGAAGATGCATGTCATGGCTGACCAGAATAACGGCACCGGTATAGGCGGTTAACGCGTCTACCAACGCCTCGCGGCTTTCAATATCCAGGTGGTTGGTTGGTTCGTCCAAGATCAACATATGCGGGGCATCCAGCGTCGCCAGCATCAGGGACAACCGCGCCTTTTGCCCGCCCGACAGGCGGCCGACCAGGGTTTCAGCCTGTTCGACACCAATGCCA
>CAXMPY010000192.1:0-3517 GCA_964195275.1 uncultured Paracoccaceae bacterium | reverse complement strand
TGATATGGTCAATTGGGGTTTCGTTGGTGAATAATTCGTCAACTTGATGCTGGGCAAAATACCCCACCCGCAGTTTGTTCGCCGTTGTAATTCGACCATCCAGCGGTTTCAGGCGATCTGATAACAGTTTGGAAAGGGTGGATTTACCTTCCCCGTTACGCCCCAAAAGGGCGATACGGTCATCCTGATCAATGCGCAAATTTAGGCGCGATAGAACAGCCTTGCCATCATAACCAACAGACGCATTTTCCATCACCACAATCGGCGGTGACAATTCTTCGGGCGTTGGGAAAGTAAACCGTTTCAGGGCCGCTTCCTGCGGCGTGGAAATCGGGCTTAGCTTTTCGATCATTTTGATCCGCGACTGGGCTTGCACCGCTTTGCTAGCCTTGTAACGGAACCGGTCAACGAATTTTTGCAGATGGGCGCGTTTGGCTTCAATGCGCTTGTTGGCAGCATCGGCACCCGCGATGCGCGCAGCGCGGGTGATGGCAAATGTATCGTAGGGCCCCTGATAAAACGTAAGTTTGCGATCTTCCAGATGCAAAATGCCACCCACGGCGCGGTTCAACAATGCCCGGTCATGGCTGACGATGATAACCGTGTGCGGATAGCGCGACAGGTAATTTTCCAGCCAAAGCGCGCCTTCAAGGTCCAGATAGTTGGTCGGTTCGTCCAACAGCAACAGATCCGGCTGCGAAAACAGCACCGCTGCCAAGGCAACCCGCATGCGCCAGCCGCCGGAAAAATCAGCACAGGGTAGTTGCTGTTCAAGATGGGTAAAACCAAGACCGCGTAAAATTGAACCTGCCCGCGCCTCGGCCGACCAGGCATTGATGTCGTTCAGACGAGTTTGAATATCGGCAATTCGTCCGGCGTCGGTGGCCGTATCGGCCTCATTCATCAATTGGCTGCGTTCAGTATCGGCGGCCAGCACCGTATTGATCAGTGACACGTCAGTACCGGGCACTTCCTGCGCGACGCCACCAATACGGGCGCGTCGGGGCAGGCGGATGGCACCGGTTTCCAACGCCAGCTCGCCCCGGATCAGACGAAACAGCGTCGTCTTGCCGGTGCCATTTCGCCCGACCAGGCCAACTTTGTGGCCCGTCGGAATTCGCGCCGAAGCACCCTCGATCAGAGGGCGGCCTTCGACCGAATAGGATATGTTGTCTATCACCAGCATGGGGCGCGGTTTGCCTCAGCTTTGCGGGGGCGTCAATCACGGGTTTTCATGGTCGCCCGCCCATGTTAGTGCACGCCGGAAATTACCGCTGGCCTTAACGCCGGTCGATCACAAATTAAATGAGGTTCACAATGTCTATCCAACGCACTTTCAGCATCATCAAACCCGACGCCACGCGGCGCAATCTGACCGGCAAAATCAACGCGAAATTCGAAGATGCAGGCCTGCGCATCATCGCGCAAAAGCGTATTCATTTGACAAAGGCGCAGGCCGGGCAATTCTACGCTGTGCATGCAGAGCGCCCGTTTTATGGCGAATTATGTGATTTTATGGCGTCCGAACCTGTCGTTGTTCAAGTTCTGGAAGGCGAAGATGCGATCGTGAAAAACCGCGAAGTTATGGGCGCAACAAACCCAGCTGATGCTGCATCTGGTACAATTCGGGCGGAATTCGCCGAATCCGTTGGCGAAAATTCGGTACATGGTTCAGACGCGCCCGAAACGGCAGCAGAAGAGATCGCGTTTTTCTTTGCTGGTTTGGAACTAGTGGGGTAATCAGGCGAACGTTTTTTCGCAGAAAAAAACGGCTGAAATTTTCTTTGAAAATTTGACTTAGTTTTGCTCAATCACGCCGATTTCATTCAAGGCCGCTTCCAGTTCGGAGCGGCCTTTGTCGTAGTTTGTCGCCTTTAACGCGTCAAATTTGATCCGCAGCGCGGCTTTTTCATCGCCGCGGCAATCATTCCACGGTCGGCCCTGTAACCCCATAACCAGTACGTAATAGCCAATGAAATGTGGTCGGGCACCTGATTTTAGAAGCATTTTGTAAGCAACGTCTGCGCCAAGGTCGCGCAATTGCTGTGCAGAATTAATCCCGGCGCGGGCGAACATTTTTTCGCTGGCCGGACCAATATTTCTGATACTGGAAACAGGTTGGTCCATGCGGCACGCTCCGGGCTAGAGTATAGCCTGTGTGCTTTTCAAGTTGAACCGAATATTAGATGCTGGCCCAGTCGGTATATTGATGGGCGTCGTCGGTTTCTTCTTTTTCGGATTTGTTTTCTTTTTCGTGATCCCGAGGTTTTTGTTGATCATCTTCGATCTCGGGCGCGTCTTCGCGGGGGTCTTCATATATCATTTACCGTCCCTCCAGGGCAGCTAGGTGTCGGTTTTCCCCTCCCTAGAACAACTGGTGTTTTAGCTGTTCATGACAACAATCAAACACGCCCAAGTGAAATTTCGTGGGCGCAAATGTGCTAAATCTGGGGTGATTTGGTGGGGAGTGTTTTTGGCTCAGCTTGGATTCGTTGCTGAATGGCAACATATTGAGGTTGGAGGTGAGGCTGCTGACCTTTCATTTTCAAACGCGTGGCTTTCCGTCGCGTTGCGACCGTCAGACTAATTCATCTGAACCACTTTACCGGTGTTCATGATGTTTTTTGGGTCCAGCGCCCGTTTGATCTGGCCCATAACCGCCCAGGCAGCGCCGTGTTCAGCCTGCATGAATTCAAGCTTTCCGATACCCACCCCATGTTCGCCGGTGACCGTGCCGCCCAAACGTAGTGCCCGTTCTGCCATCTGCCTAGACAGTTCACGGGCCGCGTCGGTTTCTGCGGGGATTTCCGGATCGATCAGCAAAATCGCATGAAAGTTGCCGTCTCCAACATGGCCCAATATTGGCCCCGATACTGGCGAAGCTTCGATATCGTGCTGTGTCTCGTGCACGGCCTGCGCCAGTTTGGAAATTGGTACGCAAATATCCGTTACAATCGCGCGCGCGCCGGGTCGCGACGCCAGACAGGCATAATAGGCGTTGTGGCGCATTGACCAAAGCGCAGCCCGATCTTCTGTCTGGGCTGACCACTGAAAATCCGCACCGCCATAATCAGCGGCGATCTCACCAAACCGAGCAGCCTGTTCGGCAACAGTTTGATCAGAGCCGTGAAATTCGATCATCAGATGGGGTAAAAGTGGCAGTGCCGCATTTGAATAGCTGTTGCAGGCAGCCACGGATGCCGCATCAATAAATTCAATGCGCGCCATCGATATGCCCATCTGGATCGTGGTGATGACAGTGTTGACCGCGTCGTCAATAGTGGCAAATGCGCAGACGGCTGCCGAAATTGCCTCGGGCTGGCCCTGCAACCGAAGGGTGACTTCGCTAATCAGTCCCAATGTTCCTTCTGAACCCACCATTAGCGCTGTCAGATCGTAGCCCGCGGATGATTTGCGGGCCCGGCTGCCGGTTCGGATGATCTCTGCGCTTGGTAGCACCACCTCCAGCGCCATCACGTTGTCGCGCATCGTTCCGTAACGAACTGCCGTCGTGCCA
>CAXMPY010000191.1:0-3895 GCA_964195275.1 uncultured Paracoccaceae bacterium | reverse complement strand
CAAACCCGAGCGTCTTGCCCGATCCGGTCTGGGCCGAGACCAAAAGGTCCTTGCCGGTCAACGCAGGGTTTGTGACCGCTTCTTGGACCGCGGTAAGCGAAGTGTACCCTTGGGCATCCAGTGCCTTTGCGAGAGCCTGTTTCACGTCTGATCCACTTTTCAAAATTTAACGGCACATAGGGTGCAAACGATCGCATCCCGGGCCGACAAGGGACCGCCCATATCCTCTTGGAAAGCAGATGTATAGGCCACGTACGGTGGTCATGCGATTAGGGCTGCAATCATCGCGTTGCGCTGAAATGTTGTGCGGTAGACGATTGGCCGTAATGTGACGCTGGCCAAAAGGCCACAGTATGTCCGCAATGGACCGGTGGCGTTCTTACAAGGGCAATTACCCACATTTGTGCGCCAGGTTTGTATGGGCACCGCAGCCATTTGGCGTAACACCAGACCATCTGCTCGCGGCGTAATACGCCCAAACATTTCTGACTGTAGAAGACCGCGTAACCCACCAGCCGCCGTTGTGCAGGTACGGGATCGGTCATCTTTGGTCTGTCGTAGCGACCGACTTTAGTAGCAGACGAATGTTTGGTCAGTGGACATTTCCGCCGTTGAGTTCTCATTCAAATGAAGACTTGCTTTGCCGATGATAAAAGGAAGGTGCAGATGACAAAGACCGCAATTTTTCCGCACGGATCCAAAGACCAAACGGTGCAAATCAAAGTTTCGCATGGTATTGTATCAGGTGATTATGTCTTCCTGACCGGTGTGAACAGCAGCCGTCCCGATGGTTCAATGCCTGAAAGTTCTGAAGATCAGATTAGGAACACATTCATCAAGATTGGCGCCGTCTTAACAGAAGCAGGTCTAGCGCTTGACGCAATTGTTGAGATGACGACGTACCACATTGGCCTTAAGGATCACTTTGTTTTGTTCAATGAAATACGTAGCGAGTATGGGTCCGACCCGTTCCCAGCATGTACGGCGTTTTAAGTCGCTGGACTGAGAGGTCGCCGAGCAATCGTTGAAATCCGAGTGATCGCCAGCTTGTTTTCCTAGATGCGGCATCATGTCTATTTGGGCTAGTTGCAGCCACCGGGCCAAATCAGTCTGGCTTTATCGCGACATCACACACCACAATGGTCGTTCAGCGGTATGAGGCTACCATTTAAAATTTACGGTCTGATCAAAACCTCACCCTCAATCTCAATTGCAAACCCAAGCGGCAATCCAGCGACGCCGATCGCAGATCGCGCATGGCGACCAACCTCCGGCCCAAAGACGTCAATGATCAGGTCACTGAATCCGTTCACGACGATATGTTGATCGGAATATCCGGGTGTCGAAGAAACCATCCCGAACACACGCACCCAGCCACTTATCTGGGAAAGCTCGCCAATCTCGGCCTTGATATTTGCCAGCACGGCCAACGCTACGTCGCGCGCCTCTGCATATCCTTGCTCGGTGGCTAAATCACTTCCCAAAACGCCAAAAGGCCCGGCAATACTGCCGTCCATGGCATTCTTGGGATGGCCGGAAAAAAGAAGACGCTCGCCCCTAATGTTCACGAACTTGAAAGGTAATACCAGACCTTCTGGCAGCTTTGTCGGCTTGGGCAGTTCAAGGCCGAGTTCTTCCAGTTTACCTTCGGGTGTCGTCATAGTTAAGAACCTTTTTGATGGGGTACGCTTTGGCACCACCGTTTTCAACGTTTGGTGTCCGAGAGGGTTCGCAGCGGAGATTTGAGGCTATGCTAAACCAACGTGTTGCTGCGTTAGACGCCCAAACACCATCGCATGATGGCTTTTTGCGCATGCAGGCGATTCTCGGCTTCGTCAAATACCACTGATTTGGGGCCATCCATCACGGCATTGGTCACTTCCTCATCGCGGTGCGCTGGCAGGCAATGCATAAACAATGCATCCGGGTTGGCCAAATTCATCAGGTGATCATCTACCTGATAGGGGCGTAGTTGGTTGTGGCGACGTTCGCGCATTGACGGGCTGTCATGCATAGAAACCCAGGTATCCGTGACCAGCAGATCGGCGTTTTGCACCGCCTTTTCGGGGTCGGGTTCAATGTTGATGGTTGCGCCTTTTGAACGGGCAAGGTCGATAAACTTGGCCTCTGGGGTCAATGTTTCAGGGCCGGTTATCGTCATGTCAAAGCCAAATTGCCCGGCCGCATGCAGCAAAGAATGGCAGGTGTTGTTGCCATCGCCTGACCAGACAATCTTTTTGCCTTTGATCGGGCCACGATGTTCTTCAAACGTCATCACATCCGCCATCACCTGACAGGGATGGGTGCGGTTGGTCAGCCCGTTGATCACCGGAACGGTCGCATATTCGGCCATTTCATGCACGGTGGCCTCTTCAAAGGTGCGCAGCATGATCAGGTCGACATAGCGGCTGAGGACACGGGCGGTATCGGCAATGGTTTCGCCGTGACCCAATTGCATATCGGTGCCTGATAACACCATGCATTGGCCCCCCATCTGGCGCACGCCAACGTCAAAGCTGACCCGGGTACGGGTTGACGGTTTTTCAAAGATCAGCGCGACCATGTGATTTTTTAACGGCTGATCGGCGTCGGGTGTGCCTTTGGACTGGCCGGACCGGGCGTTTTTCATGGCGCGGGCGTGATCAATAATATTGCGCAGGTTTTCGGCAGGCGTTGTGTGGATATCCAAAAAGTGGTTCATAGCACGGCTTTCATTGGCTGATTTGGGCTGGGGGCCGTTTGCCCCCCTTGGCCGATGGCCAATTCACCCCGAGAATATTTAAAAAAAGAAGAAGGCAAGTTCATTGCAAACTGGCAGCAGCGGCATCAAGTCGGTCAATCGCTTGGCCAATTTCATCATCTGAAATGGTCAGGGCAGGCAACAGGCGCACCACATTGTCTGCCGCTGGTATTGTGAGCACTTGCTGGTCATAGCCTGCATTGACGACATCCATATTTGTGGCCCTGCATTTCAGGCCAAGCATCAGGCCAGTGCCACGAACCGCATCGAACACATCGGGGTGGCTGTCAACCAAACCTGACAGTTTCTGGCGCATCAGCCCGGATTTGCGACTGACATCTGCCAGAAAATCGGCCTGGGCGACGATATTCATAACGGTCAGCCCAACCGCACAGCCCAAGGGATTGCCGCCATAGGTGGACCCGTGCGTTCCCGCCGTCATGCCAGAGGCTGCGGTTTCTGTTGCCAAAACAGCGCCGATTGGAAAACCACCACCGATGCCTTTGGCCACCATCATGACGTCCGGCGTGATCCCAGCCCATTCATGGGCAAACAATTTGCCGCTGCGCCCCATGCCACATTGGACTTCGTCCAACACCAAAAGCGCGCCGTGTTCGTCACAGAGTTCCCGCAAAATTCGAAGCGTCGCGTCCGGCACCGGACGGATACCACCTTCGCCCTGAATGGGTTCAATCAGAACAGCCGCGGTTTTGTCACTGATCCCGTCTTTGAATGCTTCAACATCGTCAAATGGCAGGTGGATGAAACCGGGCAGCAATGGCGCAAACCCGGTTGTCATCTTTTCTGATCCGGCAGCGGCGATGCCTGCCGCCGAACGGCCGTGGAACGAGCCCTCAAATGTTATAATTTCAATGCGGTCCGCTTGGCCCTGATCGTACCAGAATTTACGGACCATTTTCACCGCCAATTCGCAGGCTTCAGTGCCTGAATTTGTAAAAAATACGGTGTCGGCGAATGTTTCATCCACCAATTTTTGCGCCAGCGCGGCCTGCTGCGGGATCTGATACAGGTTGGAAACATGCCAAAGTGATTGGGCCTGTTCTGTCACCGCTAAAACCAATGCCGGGTGGGCGTGGCCCAGTGCGCAGACCCCGATACCGGCGCCTAGGTCCAAAAATCGGCGCCCGTCAGCTT
>CAXMPY010000190.1:3635-3897 GCA_964195275.1 uncultured Paracoccaceae bacterium | reverse complement strand
GCGCTGGCGGTGGCGGGTACTTATGATGGCGTGGTTTTTCACCGCGTAATTGAAGGGTTTATGGCCCAGACCGGCGACGTTGAATTTGGACAATCTGCGGGCGATACGTCGTTGGCTGGGCGTGGTGCTTCCGATTTGCCCGACCTTGCGGCAGAATTTTCCGATCTGACATTTGCACGTGGTGTTGTCGGCATGGCGCGATCAAACAGCCCCGACAGCGCCAACAGTCAGTTTTTCATCATGTTTTCCCCCGCACCGCATC
>CAXMPY010000190.1:0-3625 GCA_964195275.1 uncultured Paracoccaceae bacterium | reverse complement strand
GCCAAGTGATGTCTGGTCTGGATGTGCTGGACGCCATCAAACTGGGCAAAGGGGCCAACGGTGCGGTCATCGGCGAACCGGATATGATGCAAACTGTGGTCGTAAACCAGTAGCGCATTCTCAACCCTTCGTGATCAGGGCTAGGATTAGCTTCGTGCCTCTGCCAGCTTAGGTTCAGGAGGTGCGAAACATGCATTTAAAGACTTTGTTGGCTGCTTGCAGCATTGGGTTATTGGCGAGTGGTGCGATGGCGAACCCGGATCGTTGGAAAAGTGAATGGCCAACCACCGATTTTGCGAATTCGTCGGTAGACGACTGGAATGAGATCCTGTCGGGAGGTCCGCCCAAGGACGGTATTCCAGCCCTGTCTGATCCGACATTTATTTCAGTTGCAGACGAATCCCGTATTGGCGGGCCAGAACCGGTGATGACGGTGGAAATTGATGGTCAGGTGCCGCGCGCCTACCCGATACGCTATTTGACGTGGCACGAAATTGTGAATGATGTTGTCGGTGACACGCCGGTCGCTGTGACGTTTTGCCCGTTGTGCAATTCGGGCCTGGTGTTTGATCGGCGCGTTGGCGGTGAGCTGCGCACCTTTGGGGTGTCCGGCAAATTGCGCAATTCGGACATGGTGATGTTTGATCGCGAAACCGAAAGCTGGTGGCAGCAGGCAATTGGGCAAGGCATCGTTGGCCAACATAATGGTGACCAGTTGGTGCAGCTGGCCGCCTGGATGGAAAGTTGGGATGAATTCAAGGCCCGAAATCCCGAAGGTTTGGTGATGGATGAACCTTCCTGGCCGCGCCGCTATGGACAGAACCCCTATGCGGGCTATGACAGTTCACGGCGCCCGTTTCTGTATAACGGTGAAGAACCCCCCCACGATATTCCGTCGCTGATGCGGGTTGTACGGGTTGATGATGCGGCCTGGACGCTGGATCGGTTACGCCAAGAAAACGAGATCACTGAAAACGGCGTGACGATTTCGTGGAATTCTGGGCAAGCCTCGGCACTGGATGCGCGCAAAATCGAGAACGGCAAGGATGTTGGTACGATCCGCGTGCGGGATGCAAGCGGTGGTGATGTCCCCCATGACGTGATGTTTGCCTTTGCCTTCCATGCATTCTGGCCTGACGGGCAATGGATGTTGCCCAACTAGGTTCAGTTGCGATTATTCTGCGAATAATCCAAGGTCGGATGCCTTCGGCGAGGATATTTTGAAAAAGAAGAAGGGCAGGGGAAACTTTGCCCATTTTGGCTAATTAATAAGTGTGACCAGTGCGTGACGTTTTTTGCCAGCGCTGAGTTTGAAGGGTGCGGCCAGCGCGTCGGCAGTTAGCAGCAAGCCTGGATTGTCCAACACTTCATCATTCAATCGCGCGCCATTATCGGCAATCAGGCGCTTGGCCTCTTTGCCGGAAGCGGCAAGCCCGGATTTTACCAGCAATTGCACGATCGAAATGCCGTCACCAATGTCGGCGTGGCTAAGGGATAGCGTTGGTAAATCATCGCCAACACCACCCTTTTCAAAAACTTCGCGCGCCGTGGTTTCGGCGGCTGCGGCAGCCTGTGTCCCATGGCAGAGTGAGGTCACATCATTGGCCAGCATAATTTTGGCCTGGTTGATCTCAGAGCCGCCAAGCGCGCCCAAACGATCACATTCATCAACCGGGCGTTCAGTGAACAATTTCAGAAACTTGCCAACATCAGCGTCGGCAATATTGCGCCACCATTGCCAGAAATCATACGACGACATTTTGTCTTCATTCAGCCAAATGGCACCGTCCGCCGATTTGCCCATTTTTTTACCATCGGCGCGGGTGACCAAAGGTGTTGTCAGCCCAAATGCTTCTGATCCTTCAACCCGTCGTATGAGGTCTGCGCCTGATACGATGTTGCCCCATTGATCCGATCCACCCATCTGCAAAAGCGCGCCATGGCGGCGGTGAAGCTCAAGAAAATCATAGGCTTGCAACAGCATATAGTTGAATTCGATAAAACTTAGCGATTGTTCGCGATCCAGGCGCGACTTGACAGATTCAAAAGCCAGTAACCGGTTGATAGTGAAATGCTTGCCGATATCGCGCAGGAAATCGATGTATTTCAGTTTATCAAGCCAGTCGGCATTGTTGACCAGGGGTGAATCCGTAGGGCCATCGCCATAGGTAATGTAGCGCGAAAAAATCCTGCGAATGCTGTCTGCATTGGCGTTGATCTGCTCGACTGAGAGTATTTTGCGCATCTCGTCTTTACCGGATGGATCGCCAACTTTTGTGGTGCCGCCGCCCATCAGTGTGATTGGACGGTGTCCGGTTTTCTGCATCCAGCGCAGCGCCATGATTTGCACTAGATTGCCAATATGCAACGAGCAGGCCGTCAGATCAAAACCGATATACCCGGTCACGCTTTCCTTGCTCATACGCTCGTCAAGTTCTTGCAAATCGGTGCAATCGGCCAAAAAGCCACGCGGCATGATCACTGTCATGAAATCCGATTTAGGGTGGTAGGTCATTGGGGTATTGTCCATATCATAGGTAAGCCGCGACCTTATATCGGGGCGCTGGATAAAGGGAAACCCATGTTAGGTTCTGGGCCAGTCTGGGCGCTTGGTGCAATGTCAGGTACATCACTAGATGGCGTAGACGCGGCAATGGTTCTAAGTGATGGCGGAAAAATCCTGGAATTCGGCCCAAGCGCTTATTGCAGTTATTCAACCGCAGAAAAGAAAGTGCTGCGCAAGGCCTTGGGCAAATGGCAGGGTGCCGACAACGCTGCCGCCCTGGTTGAAACCAAACACGTGGAATTGTTGTCCCGGTTTCAGGGCTATGATCTGATTGGGTTTCATGGTCAAACGCTTAGCCATCGACCGGCTGCTGGGCAAACTTATCAGGCTGGAAATGGTGCGGTTTTGGCCCAGGCGCTGCAACGCCCGGTGGTTTGGGGTTTTCGCAGTGCCGATATGGAACTGGGTGGACAGGGCGCGCCGTTAGCGCCGTTTTTCCATTTTGCCGTTGCGAAATGGTTTGGCGCCAAAGAACCGATTGCCTTCCTGAATATTGGCGGTGTTGCCAACTTGACATATGTTGACTCGGCCTATAGCGACCCGGCGGACGTTGGCGCGCTATTGGCGTTTGATACCGGTCCCGGCAACGCGCAGATAAACGATTTTATGCAGGCGCGTGGCGTGGGCGAGATTGATGAGGATGGTAAACTGGCTGCGCAAGGCCAGGTTGATGACGCCATTCTCAGCCAAATACTACGATCCGGATATTTCAATGTCATGCCGCCTAAATCTTTGGACCGGAATGACTTTTCAGAAATTTCAACCCAGGTGGCAAAGCTGTCGGATGCAGTGGGCGCCGCGACTTTAACCGCCGTTACAGTTCAGGCGGTCCTGATGGGATTGCAACATTGCCCGAAGCCGCCGACCCGGCTGCTGGTCACCGGCGGCGGGCGCAAAAACCCGGTGATCATGGCTATGCTGAGCGCAGGTAGCCCGTGCCCGGTGGACCCGGTTGAAGCTGCAGGGCTGGACGGCGATATGCTGGAGGCACAGGCGTTTGCTTATCTGGCGGTTCGCGTGGCGCGCGGGTTGCCGACATCTTGCCCAAGTACGACGGGT
>CAXMPY010000189.1:3624-3901 GCA_964195275.1 uncultured Paracoccaceae bacterium | reverse complement strand
CAGCCGTTAGGGGGCTGGGTTCAGCTTGGGTCCAGCGGTTAACGCCAACGATCGTGGTGTCACCAGACTCGATACGATTAACCCGATCAGCATTCGCCTCGACCAGTCGCGATTTCATGTATTCGATACTTTTGACAGCACCACCCATGGCGTCGATTTGGCCCAGCTCTGCCATCGCCCCCTCTTTTAGCGCTTTGACCCTGGCGTTAATCGCCGGGTTACCGTCAAACAGATCATCATATTCCAGCAGATCACTTTCATAGGCCAGAATTTGCTG
>CAXMPY010000189.1:0-3614 GCA_964195275.1 uncultured Paracoccaceae bacterium | reverse complement strand
CAGAATACGGTAGACGTTATTTTCCGGCTGCTGTTCGGTCAACCCCAGGGAATTAACCTGAACGCCGTATCGAAACCGGCGAAATTTAGGGTCGGTGACACCGTATCGGTCGCGGGTTATTTCATCCCAAAGTTCCACGAATGCGCGCATTTTGCACATTTCAGTCACGAAACGGATGCCCGCGTTTACAAAGAATGAAATGCGCCCGACCATCGCCGGGAAATCACTTGGCGCGACCTTGAATTGCAGATCATCCAGCACCGCCGTTGCCGTGGCCAAGGCAAATGCCAGTTCCTGTTCGGGCGTCGCCCCGGCCTCTTGCAAATGATAGGAACACACATTCATTGGGTTCCATTTTGGCAGATGCTCGCGGGTATAGGCCGCGACATCGGTGATCATGTGCAATGATGGTTCTGGCGGACAGATATGGGTGCCGCGCGATAGGTATTCTTTGATAATGTCGTTTTGAACGGTGCCTTGCAGGGTGGAAATGTCGATGCCCTGTTCCATTGCTGCAGCGATATAAAGCGCCAGCAACCAAGGTGCGGTGGCATTTATTGTCATCGACGTATTCATCTGATCCAGTGGTATCTGATCAAACAATGCTGCCATATCGCCCAGATGGTTGATCGGCACACCGACCTTGCCAACTTCGCCCCGGGCGATGGTGTGGTCGCTGTCATAACCGGTTTGGGTTGGCAAATCGAAGGCAACCGATAACCCGGTTTGCCCCTTGGCCAAATTGGCGCGGTATAAGGTGTTTGAGGCTTTTGCGGTCGAATGTCCGGCATATGTGCGGAAAAGCCAGGGCTGGGACTTTTGAGGTTGGGTCATTGGAGCAGCATCCGTCACGCAAGAATATTTTGTTTGCGCATGCATGAGCGCAATAACGTTCTAACCATAATTTCTGCGCTGCGGCAAGAGGGGTGTTGCCGCCCGACGTCAACCGTTCGTTTCTCTTTATAATCAGATTCTAAGGGCAGAGTGGCTGGCTGCACGCCTATGTTGTGGTGCGGTTTCACACCGATCTGGACCTGGTGCTGCCCTGCAACCGGTCAATTCGAACGGTTCCGATTTACCTGCCTGAAAATACCTGTAACGGTGGACGTCATGTTTCAGACTGTTCAATTGCCACTTTGGCTGCTTGTCTTAATACTGGCTTTTGCGGCAGTGACCGCGCTGTCGCACTTTTTGTTGCCCTCGGTGCGATGGTTTTTTCGCCGCCGGATGGAACGGGTTGTTGCCCGGCTGAACGAACGGCTAGAGCGACCGATAGAACCGTTTAAATTGCTCAGACGCCACGATATGATCCAACGGCTGAGCTATGATGCCAAAGTGATCGAGGCGGTTGCCAAACGCGCCCAGGAAGCAGGCATTCCAGAAGATGTGGCATTTCAGGAAGCACAGCGATACGCGCGCGAAATTGTGCCCTCTTTCAGTGCATCTGCTTATTTTGGTGTTGCGATAAAACTGGCCCGTTGGCTCAGTCAGGGATTTTACCGCGTTCGCCTTGGGTATTTCGACGAAGAAGCGGTAGCCAAAATCAACCCGGACTCGACCGTCGTTTTTATCATGAACCACCGCTCGAACATGGATTATGTGTTGGTAACATATTTGGCCGCCGAACGTTCGGCGCTGTCTTACGCTGTGGGTGAATGGGCGCGGGTTTGGCCGTTATCGCGGTTGATCAAAGCGATGGGGGCCTATTTCATCCGTCGCAAATCGCGCAACGCGTTGTATCGGCGGGTGTTGGCTCGGTATGTGCAGATGGCCACAGCGGGCGGCGTTGCACAGGCTGTATTTCCAGAAGGCGGGCTAAGCTTGGATGGCGGCGTTGGCGCCCCAAAACTTGGATTACTAAACTATATCGTTTCCGATTTTGATCCGGATAATGGCCGCGACGTTACCTTTGTACCGGTCGCTTTGAACTACGATCGAGTTTTTGAAGATCGTGTGTTGGTCGCCGCTGCAGAAGCCGGCGCTCGAAAATTTCGGTTTCGCTGGATCTCGGCTGTTCGGTATGTGGTCAAACACCTGTACCAACGGCTGACAGGTGGGTTTTTACGGTTTGGATACGCCGCCGTTAGCTTTGGCGCCCCGCTGTCGCTGAAAGATTTCTCAAAGGGGAAAACCGGCGATCTGACCAAGGATATCGGGATCGAATTGATGGGTCGCATTCGCAATGTGGTTCCGGTCTTGCCGATACCGTTGGTATGCTGGTGTTTACAGGAAACCGATGATGCACTGGACCGCGAGGCGCTGATTTTGTTGGCGTCCAAGCATCGCGATACTTTGCTGGCGAAGGGCGTTCATGTGCGGCCCAAAGATGGCGTAGTTGAAGAAGAAATTAACGCGGCGCTTAATCATTTGCTGCTGCGCCGCATGATAACCGAAACTGCCACTGGCATTCGTATCAACCCGGATGAAAGCGAACTTGTGCAGTATTACGCCAATTCGATCGCGCATCTATTTAAGAAACCAGCGGTAAAGCGCAAAAAGATTGCTGCGCCCGCTCGGTCATAAAGTTTCAATCCTAGCTTCATTCTTATTGCAATGTTGCTTGTCGGACGATATTTCACAATTTGAACCGCTGCGATTCTGCGATGCGGCAAAGCATTGGAGCCTATTCCCGTGGCCGATCCTGACAATAACCCTGCTGCCAAAGACCTGTATGAAATTGGGGCAATGCCGCCTTTGGGGCGTGTGCCTGCACAAATGTATGCCTGGGCCATCCGGCGTGAACGCCACGGTGAACCAGACAAGTCAATGTTGGTCGAAGTGGTGGATGTGCCTGAAATTGACAGCCGCGATGTGTTGGTTTTGGTCATGGCCGCAGGTGTCAATTATAATGGCGTCTGGGCCGGGTTGGGCGTGCCAATCAGCCCGTTTGATGTGCACAAAGCGGATTTCCACATTGCCGGTTCGGATGCATCGGGTATCGTTTGGGCGGTGGGTGATAAGGTGACGCGCTGGCGCGTTGGCGACGAGGTTGTGATCCACTGCAATCAGGACAATGGCGATGATGAAGAATGCAACGGTGGCGATCCGATGTTTTCGCCAAGCCAGCGTATTTGGGGCTATGAAACGCCGGATGGATCATTTGCGCAGTTCACGCGGGTTCAGGCGCAACAGCTGATGCCCCGACCGACGCACCTGACCTGGGAAGAAAGCGCCTGTTATACGCTGACATTGGCCACGGCCTACCGCATGCTTTTTGGCCACCATCCACATGAATTAAAACCCGGACAAAATGTACTGGTCTGGGGCGCGTCGGGCGGTTTGGGGTCATTTGCTATTCAGCTGATCAATACCGCCGGGGCCAACGCAATCGGGGTCATCTCGGACGAGGATAAACGAGAGTTTGTGATGGGGTTGGGGGCCAAAGGTGTCATCAATCGCAAAGACTTTGACTGTTGGGGCCAATTGCCAACGGTGAACAGTGAAGAATACAAAGCCTGGTTTGGCGAGGTTCGCAAATTTGGCAAGGCGATCTGGGACATCACCGGTAAAGGTGTGAATGTTGATATGGTGTTTGAACACCCCGGCGAAGCAACATTTCCGGTATCTACCTTCGTCTGCAAAAAGGGCGGCATGGTGGTGATCTGCGCCGGGAC
>CAXMPY010000188.1:3745-4018 GCA_964195275.1 uncultured Paracoccaceae bacterium | reverse complement strand
GCGACCGGTTCGCCCACATGGACTATTGCCCTCAACAGGGTGCGCGGATATTCTTTGAAAACGCCGGCGGCGCATTGACGTTGGATACGGTGGTCGCGACATCACAAAAATATGCCGCGATCCCTGACAATCAAGGCCGCGACAACCCAGCAAGCCATGAGCAGGTTCGGGTCATTAATCAGGCGATGGACGACATGCGGGTGTTCATGAATGCGCCCAATAGTCAGTTTTTCGTTGGCGAAAGCGGCACCGAATTGCTGTTCCGCCTGATAA
>CAXMPY010000188.1:0-3735 GCA_964195275.1 uncultured Paracoccaceae bacterium | reverse complement strand
GCAGTGCTGGCGATAGATGGGCGCTGATTGCCGGGCAGAACCATGTGCTGCTTGCCCATAACGATGAAACCGGCACGATTGATGCCACGGCATATTCTGCGGCTGTAACGCCCGACACAAAAGTTGCAACAATTGTGCATACGTCACCGGTAACCGGCATGGGCGTCGATGTTGCCGCAGTTGCTGCCGAAATTCGCAATGTTGCCCCAGAATGTTTCATCATCGTTGACGGCATCCAGCACGCCGCCCACGGCCGGATTGATTTGGCTGCGTACGACGTCGATGGTTACGTCATTTCGCCCTACAAAGTTTTTTCGCGCCACGGTTTTGGGCTTGCCTGGATATCAGACCGGTTAACAAAGTTACCCCACAATGCGCTTATTGATGGCCCTGCTGACAATTGGGAAATGGGCACGCGCGATACCGGTGCTTATGCCACCTTGTCAGATGTGGTCGCGTATTTTGAATGGTTGGGCAGCCAAGTCAGCGACGAAACAGATCGCAGACAGAAAATCGTTGCTGCTGGGCGCGCGATCCACGCCCAGGAAAAGGCACTGACAGACGCGACGATCTACGGCACTGGCAATTTGTCGGGGTTGGCGGAAATGGATAAAGTTTACATCTTGGGTGGGGCCGATAACCCCGCACGGGAAGGGCTGGTATCCTTGGCGGTTCAAGGCGTTGCGTCTGTCGACGTTGTCAAATTGCTAAACGATCAGGGCATTCGCACTCATCTTCGCAAAGCAGATCACTATTCCGATAACATTCTAAATCCACTTGGGATGGAAACCTGTGTTCGGGTGTCAATGTGCCACTATAACAGCGTTCAAGAAGTGGCAGATTTTCTGGCCGCGATGAAGGTTATTGCAGCTTAAATTGTTTGGGTTTGCCCCAATGCGCCGTTCAGCGTCTTTAAACTTGGTGGATTGCATCCAGATTGTTCGCAGTTCAAAGCAGCCGCCGTCGCGGCCCTAATCAACAGGTCACGCACCGCAAACTGGTTCAAGTTTCCCAACGCTGTTTTGCTTAGATTGTCGGTTTGACTTAACGTCGCCAAAAGGGTCGCCATAAACGTATCTCCGGCCCCAACAGTATCTACCATTGTCTCTATTGGTGCGGCATCCACGCGGACGGTTTGGCCCGAATGCAACGCAAATGCCCCCTGCCCACCCATTGTAACAATGACAAGTTTCGCTTTTGAACGCCGAGCCAACTGGCCCGCCGCGGCTCCAATATCTTGTCCCGGTACCAGCCAAGCAAGATCTTCGTCGCTTAGTTTCAAAAGATCTGTAACCGAAAGCAGCCGATCCAAACGGGCAAAATAAGCAGAACGATCAGTGATAAAAGCAGGCCGGATATTTGGGTCAAGCGATGTGAAAACGCCGCGTTCAGCCATTGATACGTAAAACTCGGTCCACACATCTGCGTCGGCACCATCAGTGATTGCCAGCGAACCCAGATGAAATGCCGATACATCCGCAGGGCAGGCATTGGCCAAGCCTTCGCGCGACACCAGGCGTTCTGCGGTTCTTTGTCTGTAGAATTGGTAGCTGGCGATAGAATTTTCCAACGAAACTACAGCAAGTGAAGTTGGTTCAACCCTGCGCTCACCGCACAACACAACACCGGCGCCCGACAACCCAGCGGCCAACAACTGACCCAATGGATCGGCCGATATGGGTGTAATATACCCAACCGCAACCTGCTGGCGTCCAATGGCTTTTGCACAATTGTAGGGCGATCCGCCGGGGTTTGCCTGATAAACCGGTTTTTCACCTGCTGCCTCGATCTGAATGAAATCGATCAAATTCTCGCCGCCAACCAATATCAATTATTCTCTCCGCTTAATTCTTTGGATTGGGGTGTAAACCTGAACAAACTCAAGTGCCTTACAACAGCCCCATCAAACGAATTCAATCGTCTACCGGGAACCAATACTTTGCAACAGCTGCATCTTTGCGGATTGTCACAAAACTGTTGGCCCTGACCGAATACGATCCGTCCCGACCTGAATTCGGCTACTTAACCCGAATTTTCGTGGTTTCAGACCCGGCCAGCCCAAAATGTACCATGCCCATCTGACCAGAAGCGTGGCCGCCGCCAATATGGACAGTTGGGGATTGGGTCATTGTGCCAGGGGAAAGTTCGACAACTGCTCCAATTGCATGTGGATTTATTGGCCCATTATCTAACTGAACCGTCAAATTATTTCCAGAAGGCAAATACACGTCTTCTGCGATCCTCCCTAGATTTCGGAATTGGCTAACCGGCTCTTCGCGGTTAACCACCAATAGGTCAAGCATCCCATCGGCAGGTTCTGACACCGCCCCTGTTCAATTTCGTACTTGTTAAGTCGATTGCAGAAAGGCCATTGAAGTTTCTAGTTGCTCAACGTTCACTTCGGCCAAAGAGGATACTATCTGATCAGCGGCCTGAAGATCACTGGCATGGTCTTCGTGCTGAAGACCCACGCAATAGAATCCACCGTTCTTTGCCGCCTGAACACCCGACGACGAATCTTCAACTACGATACACTCATCGACTTTCAGGCCAAGACCTTTGGCCGCAGTCAAAAATATTTCGGGATCTGGCTTTCCTTTTTCAACGTCGTCCCCACCAATGACAACTGAAAAAGCGTCCAGCAACCCTGCTTTCTCAAGCACAGTCTTTACGTTCGCGCTGCTCGATGCAGCGGCCAATCCGAGGCCAGCGGCCTGGCATTGGCGGACCAGTACTACTGCGGCGTCAAACACCTGAAATTCGCCCTTGTCAATTTTCTCGACATAGTAGTCGTTCTTTTTGTCGGCAGCTTCTCTGATTTCCTGATCAGAATGATTGATCATCACGGCTCGGGCACCATCAAATCGCGGACGGCCATCGACAAGGTTTCGATATTCTCGTTTCCCGAACTTGTAGCCGTAATCCTCAAACATACGTTGCCAGGCTGAATAATGAACCGGTACCGTATCGACCAGCACGCCGTCGAGGTCGAAGATTAATCCTTTGATTGGCATATTTAACTCTCGGTTGAATAATGTTTCCCCAAAAGAATTAACATGGCGTGCGATATCGGCAATAGAATTGCATTAAAATGAATATGCGGCATAGATATTCCACATCAGGTGGTTCCTAGCGACTAAGGTTCGATTATGGACGTCAAAAAACTACCTTTGGATCAGCGCGCGCAATGCGCAGCCTACATGCGCGCGACCCACAACATGTCACAAACAGAAATCGGGAACATTCTGGGGGGGCTCTCTCAGTCCCATGTGTCACGGCTGCTGACACATGCTGAAAAGAACAATTATCTAATTATACAGCAGCATTTCGCCAAAGAAATGTTTTCAGATGAATGGATACGGCAAATTGACGAATTGCTAGCCCCGAAAGGGTTGGCAGCGGATCTGAACGACTATTGTCATCGCGCAAAAATTCATGCCCCCAGGCTACGGGTATTTGAGAGCGGCCCAGGTAATACCGACGGCGCGCTGGCTCAACGTCGTGCACGGTTTGGGCGAACCGCTGCGGGCCGATTGATTGAATTGGTACAAAAGTCCAGGATAGTAGGCGTCGCGTGGGGCCGGACAATCAGAGCTTTGGCAGACGGAATCGCGGCTTCGCGTCAACCGTTTAACAAATCGCTTCAGATCGATTTTGCGGCGGTCAGCGCCGAACTTGTTTCACAAGCGCAACATGGGAATTCCGCAAGTCGGTTGGCGGAGTCTCTTGACGAGG
>CAXMPY010000187.1:285-4064 GCA_964195275.1 uncultured Paracoccaceae bacterium | reverse complement strand
CAATACAAACTGATTTCGCGCCATCACACGCCTTTGCCGGGCGACATTGCCAGCGACTGGAAGGTGCCGGCTGACCGTAAAATGCTGCGCGTTTGCTCGTTGCATATGGCCAGCGCGGTGCCATTTGCGTTGGAGGATCGCTGGATCAATCTGGCTTTTGTGCCTAAGGCGCTAGAAGCAGATTTTAACAATAATAATTCAAACGAATGGCTGGTGCAGAACGCGCCCTACAGCCGCGGTGAAATCAACCTGAGTGCTGTGAATGCCGGGGATTTAGAATGTGAACATCTGCAGGTCGCTAAGGGATCTGCACTTTTGACGATGGTGCGTGAAACTTGGTACGACACCGCGCCGGTTACGCGCGTTGGGCTAAGTTATGCGCCCGGGCATAACATGTATATGCGGTGATAGTTGCGCCAGCCCGGAACAATCCGACAGCTTCATCAATTCATTTCCGCCAGTAGCCGGTCCAAGGCCCGCTGCAGGGGGGCTTTCTGATCGCCCAATATATTGCTTAATTCGGACTGAAAATCCTCTGCGATCGGTATAAGCTTGGCCAACAGTTCGACCCCCCGTTCAGTCAGTGATAACTTGACCAATCGTCTATCGTGATCTGAAACTTTCTTAGTCAGATACCCCTTTGCCTCAAGCTTTGACGCCGCGCGGCTGACCTTTGATTTCTCTAGACTGACCCGCTTTTCAATATCTCGCACCGACAGATCTTGGGTGTAGCCAACATTCAACAACACCCGCCATTCTGGCATCGAAAACCCGTGTTTCATCTTGTATTGCTTGGCTAATTCGGTGCTCATCCAGTCGGAAATTACCGTTAAGCGGTAGGGCAAATATCGTTCCAAATCAAAATTCGGCAAAGCATTTGGCATCGTTCGTACCTTTCATTTCAGCAGCATATAAAGTGTGAATTCGTTGCATATGCAATAATATTATTGACTTCGTTGTAAATGCAACGAATAATGATGGTAGGCGCAAGAAGAGGTCACCGTGAATAAAACCGACATGACGATGGCTAAAATCGATCAAGGCATCACAGCTGGCTACATGTCTGGCTTTGGCAATGACTTTGAAACCGAGGCTTTGCCCGGCGCTTTGCCGCAAGGGATGAACAGCCCGCAAAAGTGCAACTATGGTCTTTACGGCGAACAGTTGTCGGGCACAGCATTCACGGCCCCTGCACATCAAAATGAACGGACCTGGTGCTATCGCCTCCGACCTTCTGTCACACACAGTCATCGGTATGAAAAGATCGATATCCCATACTGGAAATCCGCCCCCAACATTGACCCGGATGTCGCCAGTTTGGGCCAGTACCGGTGGAATCCATTGCCCCACTCAGACGAACCGGTCACATTTGTAACAGGCATGCGGACAATGACCACCGCAGGCGATGTGAACACCCAGGTTGGCATGGCGACCCATGTCTACCTTGCGACAACGTCGATGGTTGATGACTGTTTCTATTCGGCCGATTCCGAGCTGTTGATCGTCCCCCAAGAAGGTACCCTGCGTTTCTGTACAGAACTGGGCACCATAGATCTTGAACCCAAAGAGATCGCGATAATTCCGCGCGGTCTGCTGTATCGTGTTGAAGTGTTGGCAGGGCCAGCGCGCGGCTTTGTTTGCGAAAATTATGGTCAGAAATTCGAACTGCCAGCGCGTGGACCCATCGGTGCCAATTGCATGGCCAACAGCCGTGATTTCAAAACGCCGGTCGCTGCTTTTGAAGACCGCGAAACGCCGACAACTGTCACCATCAAGTGGTGTGGCCAGTTTCATATTACACATATTTGCCATTCACCCCTGGATGTCGTTGCCTGGCATGGCAATTATGCACCGCTGAAATATGACCTGCGCAACTATTGCCCGGTTGGTGCGGTGTTGTTTGATCACCCTGACCCGTCGATTTTTACGGTTTTGACGGCGCCATCTGGCGTCGACGGCACCGCAAATATAGATTTCGTCCTATTCCGAGAACGCTGGGGTGTGGCCGAAGATACATTTCGCCCGCCCTGGTATCACAAAAACATCATGTCCGAACTGATGGGCAATATTTATGGCCAGTATGATGCCAAACCACAGGGCTTTGCGCCGGGTGGTATCAGCCTGCACAACATGATGCTGCCACATGGCCCAGACCGTGAAGCATTTGAAAAAGCGTCAAACGCAAATCTTGGGCCGGACAAATTGGACAATACAATGTCCTTCATGTTCGAAACCCGGTTTCCCCAGCATTTGACAGGGTTCGCCGCGAATGAAGCGTCATTGCAGGACGACTACATCGATGTTTGGTCCGATATTGAGAAGAAATTTGACGGCACGCCGGGACGGAAATAATCTGTGATAGCTGGCCAATTGCGGGGATATTTCTGAATGCCATTGCGCGAAAGCTGGGTCGCCTCTGCCAATATCGCAGACACGCAATTTCCGCTGAACAACCTGCCTTATGGGGTATTCTCGAGCGCCCGGCTCACACCCCGTTGCGGCGTGGCCATCGGCGAAATGATCCTTGACCTAGCGGCGCTCGAAGCCGCCGGGCTGATCGCCGTTTCCGGCCGAAAATTGTTTGAAACGCCATCCTGGAACACGGTCATGGAACAAGGCGCCGACGTGTGGCGCGCGTTGCGCAACACCCTGTCCGCACTTTTGGCCCAAGGTTCAGCGAATCCCGCTGCGCTGCAACCGCATCTGGTGGCGATGTCCGAGGCCGTGATGCACATGCCATTCACGGTGGCGGAATTCACCGACTTTTATTCAAGCAAGCACCACGCAACAAATGTCGGCACGATGTTTCGCGGCGCTGACAAGGCGCTGCCGGATAATTGGCTGCATATGCCTGTTGGCTACAACGGTCGTGCTTCGTCGGTCGTGCTCAGCGGCACCGATATCGTTCGCCCCAACGGGCAGCGCAAACCAAAGGGTGCCGAAATCCCAGTTTTCGGGCCCACAAGACGCCTGGATATCGAATTGGAACTTGGCGCAATCGTCGGCACCGGCTCACAGCTGGGGCGCCCAGTCAGCGTGGCCCAAGCCGATGACATGATTTTTGGCTATGTGCTGCTGAACGACTGGTCGGCGCGCGACATTCAGGCCTGGGAATATCAACCATTGGGCCCGTTTCAAGCCAAAGCATTTGCCACCTCGATCAGCCCTTGGATCGTGACCAAAGCCGCGCTCGAGCCGTTTCGCGCAGCGACGCCAACACGCGATGTGCCGCTGCTGGACTATCTGCGCGAACCCGGGCCAATGGCGTACGACATCGCCCTATCGGTCACGATGTTGCCTGAAGGCGCCAGCGATCCGACCACGATCTGCCAAACCAACAGCAATGTCTTATATTATTCGCCCGCCCAACAACTGGCACATCACGCTTCGTCGGGATGCGCGATGAATGTGGGTGACCTATTGGGCTCTGGGACCATATCGGGGCCCGAGCCGGGCAATTTCGGCTCATTGTTGGAACTCAGCTGGGGCGGCGAGACACCGATAAAGCTGGTCAGCGGCGAAAGTCGCAGTTTCATCGAAGATGGCGACACGCTAACACTGCGTGGTCACGCGAAAGGCGATGGTTACATGGTTGGATTTGGAACATGCGGCGGGAAAATATTGCCCGCTTTGAATTATCCATGCGCGAAATGACCCTGACATTTCACCATATTCAACTTGCAATCCCTGTTGGCGGCGAAGACCTGTCCCGAAAATTTTGGAGTGACCTGATCGGGTTACGTGAAATCGAAAGACCAAAAGCTTTGCAGTCCAACCCT
>CAXMPY010000187.1:0-275 GCA_964195275.1 uncultured Paracoccaceae bacterium | reverse complement strand
ACCCTGGCGCGTGGTTTCAAATTGGCACGACAGAGCTGCATATTGGCGTCGAAACCCCGTTTGAGCCCGCCAAAAAAGCACACCCGGCGTTCATGGTAAGCGATGTCGACGCGCTGGCCGCCAAGCTCGATCCGGTAATTTGGGACACCAATATTCCCAATCGCAGGCGATTTTTCACCACCGATCCGCACGGCAACCGCCTCGAATTCATCCAGGACGGCACTTGAGCTTCTTCTGTTTCTAAATACTCATTCTTTCTTTGTGGCTATTCACGC
>CAXMPY010000186.1:0-4065 GCA_964195275.1 uncultured Paracoccaceae bacterium | reverse complement strand
CACCTACTGCACGCTGTGCAATTCTGGTGTGGTATTTAGCCGAAAAGTTGCTGATCAGGTCTTGGATTTCGGAAATTCTGGACGTCTGCGCAACCTAGATATGGTTATGTATGATCGGCAAACCGAAAGCTGGTGGCAGCAATTTACCGGTGCGGCGATTACCGGATCATTGTCTGGGCAAACGATGCAACAGCTGCCGTCGCGCCTGGAATCGTTCGCCCAATTTAGGGCGCGCGAACCGGACGGGTTTGTCCTTGTACCGAATAATCCCAATGCGCGACCTTATGGGACAACACCATTCGTTGGGAGGGATAGCAGGCGCGCTTCGCAAAGGTGTTCGCGGTGGCCGCTGCCCGATTGTGTAAATGGCAATGCATGGCCGCTGGACCGGATAAGACAAGCCGGCAGTCTAACCGAGCGCGGGCTGAAAATTGACTGGCAGCCCGGGCGAAATTCACTGCATGACAAACGCGACATATCGCGTAGTCGCGATATTGGCACTGTTACTGTCCGAAATGCCGACGGCAGTGACGCTGTTTATGACCTGGTATTTGCATTCTCGTTTGCCGCCTTTGTGCCTGACGGAGAATGGATGTTAGCCCGTTAAGTCAAGTGCTGACAATTCATGAATGCGGGCAACGTTAATCCTAATCCGCTGGTCAGGTAGAAGCCAATGCATGAATCAGAGCACAAATTTCTTGCTGATGGTTGGGGCGGTTTCAACGGCCTGAATCTCGTATAAAAACCTACTTTAAATTCCAAATGCCCAATGCTAGAAATAATTGCCTCGAGACCCGAGGAAATCTAGAATTTGGGTCTTGGCTGGCTGAAGGATGGGGCAAGATAAGTGTATTTGGGTTTGGACTTGGGGACTTCGGGGCTAAAGGGTCTTCTGGTTTCCCCAAAGGGACACATCGTTGGGACCGCAACGGCAAACTATGCCGTTCGTCAACCACATCCAAATTGGTCCGAACAGGATCCAGATGACTGGTTAAGCGCAGCAAAAGCCGTTTTCCAGGCCCTGCGGTCCAAATATACCGCTGAATTTTCCGCCGTTAAAGCGATCAGTTTTTCGGGGCATATGCATGGTGCTGTGACCGTAGACAAAACTGGCCATGCAATTCGGCCTTGCATCCTTTGGAATGACACACGCAGTGCGCCGGAGGCGTCGGCGCTTGATGAAAACCCCATATTCAGGAAAGTTGCCGGTAACATTGCGTTCCCAGGTTTTACCGCCCCCAAATTGATTTGGATGGAAAAGAATGAACCAGCCGAATATTCATTGGTACATAAGGTGTTGTTGCCAAAAGATTACCTAACCTATTGGCTAACCGGTCGTTTTGTTACCGATGTGTCTGATGCTGCAGGTACCGGTTGGCTGAATGTTGCCACGCGCAAATGGTCCAAGCGTCTGTTGGATGCCAGTGGCATGCGCACCGATCAAATGCCAGATTTGGTAGAAGCCTGCGAAACCGTTGGAAACATTAAACCGAAACTCGCGCGTGTTTATGACTTGCCCGCAAGTACAAAGATTGTTGCAGGTGGGGCAGATAATGCAGTTGCTGCCTGTGGCGTTGGCGTCGTTCGCGAAGGGCAGGGGTTCGTGTCGCTTGGCACGTCTGGCGTAATATTTGCGGCAAAAAACAAGTATGCGCCGGCGCCTGAAACGGCAGTCCACACTTTTTGCCACGCAGTTCCGGAACATTGGTACCAGATGGGTGTGGCGCTTTCTGCGACCAACAGTCTGAATTGGCTTGCCAACATCATTGGGAAAAAACCGGCAGAATTGGCGGCGCAATGTGGCACAGATATTTCGGGTCCGTCGACCGTAACTTTTCTGCCTTACCTAAGTGGCGAACGTACACCGCATAACGATGCTAATATCGGTGGCGCATTTGTGGGCCTAAGGACGGATACAAAAGAAACCGATTTGGTGCAGGCGGTGATCGAGGGTGTTTGTTACGCGCAACGCGATTGTCTGGAGGCGCTGAAATCAACGGGTACAGATTTAACCGAAATTCTGGCAATTGGTGGCGGCTCTAATTCTGAGTTCTGGTTGAAAAGCCTGGCGTGTATTTTGAATTTGCGCCTGCTGGTGCCAGAGCAAAGCGATTTTGGGGCCGCCCTTGGTGCCGCCAGATTGGCGATGATCGGCGATGGCGCAACGGCAGCCGATATATTGCAGCCCCCGCCGATTTCACAGGTTATCGATCCGACGCCCGATTTATTGGACCGCTACGAAGCCGGTTATCAGCGTTACAAAAAACTGTATCCCCTTATTAAGGAAGCCCAATGAACAAGCCGTTCTTCAGCGTCGAGAAAATACCTTTCATAGGGCCTGACAGTACCAATGCGTTGGCATTCCGCCATTATGACCCAAATGAGATTGTTCAGGGCAAACCGATGAAAGACCATCTACGGTTTGCAGTTGCGTATTGGCACAGTTTTGCTTGGCCTGGTCTGGACCCATTTGGTGGGCAGACATTTGATCGGCCGTGGTTTCCCGATCGATTGGCAGACCCAATGGCAGCGGCGAAGCTAAAGGCCGATGTTGCTTTCCAAATGTTTACAGCCCTTGGCACACCGTATTTTTGTTTTCATGACGCCGATATGCGTCCGGAAGGAAACGATTTCGCCGAAACCACCGCAAATCTGAACACGATGGTCGATGTGTTTGAGCAGAAAATGTCGGAAACCGGCGTAAAGCTGCTGTGGGGAACGGCCAATTTATTTTCCCACCGCCGGTTCATGGCGGGTGCTGCGACTAATCCAGACCCAGAGGTTTTCGCCTATTCTGCGGCCACAATAAAAACCTGTATGGATGCAACACACCGCCTGAATGGCGAGAACTATGTTTTGTGGGGTGGCCGGGAAGGCTACGAGACGCTGTTAAACACTGACCTTAGCCGAGAGATGGATCAGCTTGGCCGGATGCTGAACATGGTTGTCGAATATAAGCACAAGCTGGGTTTCAAGGGCGCGATATTGATTGAACCAAAACCGCAGGAACCAACCAAACATCAATATGATTATGATGTCGGCACCGTATTCGGATTTTTGCAGAAATACGGGTTGGAGGGTGAAGTCAAAATGAATATCGAGCAGGGCCATGCAATTTTGGCGGGCCACAGCTTTGAACATGAGCTTGCGATGGCCCGCACACTCGGCATCTTTGGCAGCATCGATATGAACCGCAATGACTATCAGTCAGGGTGGGATACTGATCAGTTCCCCAATAATGTGCCAGAAATGGCATTGGCGTATTACCATATTTTATTGGGCGGCGGTTTTGACACCGGCGGAACCAATTTTGATGCCAAACTGCGCCGTCAGTCGATTGATCCTGATGACCTGCTGATCGCCCATGTTGGGGCAATGGACGTGTGCGCAGTAGCGTTCAAAGCTGCCAGCGCCATGGTTGAGGACGGAACCCTGAAAGGCGAACTTGATCAGCGCTATGCAGATTGGGGATCGGAATTTGGGAAAAACCTGATGGACGGGCAACAAAGCTTGGGCGAAATCGAGGCCCTTGTCACCCGCAAAGGCATCAACCCCAACCCGCGATCAGGTCGGCAAGAATTGTTGGAAAATATCGTCAACCGATTTGTGTAGTGATGCCAATGGTTGATAGGTTCGGTCGCCGTCAAAGGGCGTTGTCACGTTAACTCGACGAACGGTGCAACGACGGACATTTGTCGTTGAATGAGCAAAATACCCTACACATGCCACCGATTTCCGCGCTCAATAATCCAACGGGCCGTCTGACTTTACTGCCCCGAATATGCAGGTTCGCCCTTCAAATAGCCATTTCCCACAGGCGGCAGTGAAACGTCACAACGCAAAGCGTCATATTGTGCGTGGTAGTTGGTTGCAATGGTTTCTTCGGATTCACCGTTTAGGATTTCCAATCTGACATGCCGGATACCCAACTTCTGTGCCACAATAATCCCAGAGAATTCGGCAGGCTCGCGGACAAATTTATCCGGTCGCCAGTTACGCAACTTTTCGATCAACCCCGCGATGCAGTTTCGGCGAACACACCCATAAAGACCTCGGGAACGTAGA
>CAXMPY010000185.1:353-4138 GCA_964195275.1 uncultured Paracoccaceae bacterium | reverse complement strand
TTTTTTGATATTTCCGTGGTCAGGTTTTTGTACAAGTAAAGATGGTGGGGTTGGTTTTCCAGCAGGAACTTCTGGCAGTTGAGGCTGTAAACGACCGTTTCACCGCGGACGGATTCGCTGAAGAGGCCATCGCGTCGCTCGAGTGTTGCTTTTCGCATGGCGTCGGGGAGATCTTCGATCAGGTTGGCGAAGGTGTCAGCGGGATCGATCTTGGGGACAGATACTGTACGTTGCCCTATTTCTACTACAATAAAGGGGCCAGCGCTGACTCAGTCGTGATTGATGCACGTTTTGTCACCAGAGCCCCAGAGGGTCTGTCAGCCGTTGAAAGCGCCTCCGTCTGGATGCAGTATCTGACCGCATATTTCCCAATTGTGGAACTTACCAAGGCCGGTCCGGGCACAAACATTCTGGTCACCGCCGCAACGGGCACCGCAGGCAACGCCGCCCTTGAAATCGGCAAAATGTGTGGGGCCAACATGATTGCGACCACGCGCTTTGGCCATAACCGCCAGTACCTCATGGCATCGGGGGCAAATCAGGTATTTGTTGCCGGCGAGAGCGATCTGAAATCCGCCATTGATGACTTTACGGGTGGTGCAGGTATTGACGTAGCTTTCGACCCGGTTGGTGCCGGCATGATCGCGCAGTACAGTCCGGTTTTGGCGAAAGGTGCGGTGATTTACTTTTACGGCACGCTTGATGGAAATGCGCCCAGCTTACCAATCGTGGACATGTTTCAGGCAAACGCGACGTTTCACCCTTATTCCTTGTTCAACTACGTCGAGGATCCGGAGATGGTGGCCCGCGGAACTGCCTTTGTTTATGACGCGCTTGATCAGGGTAAATTTGAGCCGCGAATTGATCGGGTCTACCCAATGGAAGAATACCGCGAGGCGTGGAAATACCTTAGCAAACCGCGCAAAACCCATGGCAAGGTCGTGATTGAAACCGGGTTGTAGGGGCATCGATCCGAAAAGGCGAATTGGCTTTACACGCTACAAGTAACAAGGACAAAATATGTCGAAGATCAAAGAACGTTTAACGAAAACTCGCGCACGGATGGCCGCGCAGCAGGTCGATCTGATGGCCCTTGGGCCGGGGCCGCATATGCAATGGTTACTGGGGTTTCATCCCCACGCGGATGAGCGCCCTTGCCTGTTATGCATCAGCCAGAGCGGTGCCGCTTTTTTGATGCCTGCGCTGAACGCCGAGGGCAGCCGGGCCCACACTGATCTGGCGTTTCACGAATGGTCGGACGCGGATGGCCCAGAGCAGGCGTTTGCCCGACTTCTAGATGACCTGGCGGCGCAGAATGCTGGTTGCGTCGCGCTTGATGAAACCATGCGCGCAGATTTTGCGGGCCTTGTGCAGGACGCACTACCGGATGCGAAACGCCAGTTTACTGGCCAAACCATCGGTCTTTTGCGGATGCGAAAGGACGCAGATGAATACAGCGCGCTAAAAGAAAATGCCCGGATCGCGGACGCGGCGATGCGGGCTGGCTGGTCCGCTATGGATGCAGGCATGAGTGAGTTGAACGTGGCCGGAGTGATCCGTGAAGAATTCGTGCAACTGGGCGCGAAACCGCTGTTTAGCATTGTGGGCGCCGGCGGCAACGGGGCATTCCCTCATCACCAGACTGGCGACACAAAACTGCAAAACGGCGACGCGGTGGTGATGGATATTGGTGGCGGTATGGATGGCTATTCCAGCGACATCACCCGCATGGCAGCTATCGGCACCCCGCCCGAGGGTTACGCCGAGGTGCACGCCATTGTCGAAGCCGCAGTGCAGGCCGCGATGAATGCCGCCAAACCCGGCGTCAAAGCCCACGTGGTCGACGATGCTGCGCGCGGCGTGATCACCGACGCGGGCTTCGGCGATTATTTCGTGCATCGTACCGGCCATGGCATGGGGGTGGAAGTCCACGAACAGCCTTATCTCACTTCGGTATCCGAAACTGTATTGGAAACCGGCATGGTATTTTCCATCGAACCCGGCATTTACCTGCCCGGACGGTTTGGTATCCGCCTCGAAGACATCGTGATACTGCGAGAGGGTGGCCCGGAAATATTTTCCGAGCTTCCCCGTGATCTGAGGGTCATCTGATGCACGATCCGTTCACCCTTGCTGTTGTTCAGGCCGGGCTGGATAATGCCGCCGAGGAAATGTTCGCGGTGCTGCGAAAAACCGCCATGAGCCCGATCATTTATGAGGTGCTGGACGTGGGCACCGGTATCACCGACGCTGTCGGCAATCTGGTCAGTTCCGGTGCCGGCATCCCGACTTTTGTCGGTGTTCTGGACAAGGCGGTGCAAGTGATCGTTGCCCGTTACAGCGACACGGCCAGCGCTGGCGATGTTTTCATCACCAACGATCCGAACCATGGCGGCGTGACCCACTTGAACGATGTGGTGATTGCCAAGCCAGTCTTCTTTGATGGGGACTGCGTGGCCTGGACCGCCTCAATCGCCCATTGGGGTGATATTGGCGGCAAGGTTCCCGGCTCGATGGCTACTGATGTGACCGAAATTTTCGCCGAAGGATTGCGCTTGCCCGCCGTGCGTCTGATTGATCAGGGCCGGGAAATACGGGCGGTGTTCGACATTATCGAAGTAAACTCACGCTTGCCTGACTTCGTGCACGGCGACCTGCGCGCGCAACTGGCCGCCAGCAATAGCGCTGAAGCGCAAATATTGGGACTGTTTCAAACCTATGGGAAAGAAACCGTTGCAACCGCCATCAAAGAAAGCTTTGAAACTGGCCGGGCCCGATCCATGGCCGGTTTGGCAAACCTGCCAAAAGGCACATTCGAGATAGAAGAAGAACAGGATGACGGCGCGATGTGGCGCGCAACCATGACGATAACGGACGAAAAATTCAGCGTTGATCTAAGCGGCAATCCAACAGAGCGCGCAGCACCGTACAACACCGGGCGCGACGGCGCGGTCATTTCCTGCCAGATGATTTTCAAAGCGTTGTGCGACCCTGAACGTTTCGCCAATGCCGGCTCGTTTGCGCCGCTCGAAGTAATCACCGAAGCAGGAACTATATTCCACGCTGGGCCAACCGCGCCGCACGGCTATTACTTTGAAACCCGTATCCGCCTGTTCGACATGCTCTGGCAATGTATGGCGCGCGCCATGCCAGGCCGCCTGCCAGCCGGGAGTTTTTCATCAATTTTCGGCACGGTGATCGCTGGTAAACACCCCGATACAGGCCGCAAATACACCATGGTAGAACCACAGATGGGCGGCTGGGGCGCAACATCAAAGCGGGACGGCGTGGACGCGATGTTTTCCACCAACCACGGCGATACGTTCAACTGCCCGGTCGAAATAAGCGAGGCACGATATGGGCTGAACGTGGTTCACAAATCTCTGGCGGACAGGCCGAAAATCCACTCTGTTTATGCCGGGGGTCACGGTGTTTCGTTGTTATATGAGCTGAGGGCAAAAGCAACCCTGTCGGTTGGATTCACAAGGGCAAAAATCCCGGTGTGGTCGGTTAATAGCGCCGCCCAAGGTGGAAAAAACTCTATGCAAATCCTGCGGGCATCTGGCGCAAGGGAACGCCACCAGTTTGCGAGTGGCATAGAGCTTAAAGAAGGCGACAGAGTTTTGATCGAAACGGCATATGGCGGTAATGCCGATTGATAACCCATTCCGCGCTGATTGTGCCAGGAACTCCTTTAGTGGGCATTGGCACGACCGACGGCGGCTTCGTCCGCATATCAAACCTTGGTTCGGATCGCAGCGAAGGTCTGCTCTGAAACCAGTTCA
>CAXMPY010000185.1:0-343 GCA_964195275.1 uncultured Paracoccaceae bacterium | reverse complement strand
TGGGGAGCTGAGGTTCAACTACGAAACCCTAGGTTCAAGTTTGCATTTGCAAAGCCACCAGAGCTTCAATGTGCAATTCCAACGCATCAATCACTCAGTATCCCGGCTTATGTCCATTAAAAGCAAGCCCGAAGTCTGTGCCAGCCAACAGGATTGCCTCAGCTTTCTGGTGTTCGGACATTATCGCGCCTGCATTGAAGAATTTCTGGCGGTTCTCTTCACCGCATACGCCCGATTTTGCCATTTCAAAGTATGCTTTGCCGAGGCTTTCAAGATCATTTTCAGGAACAATCGTTCTTGGCGATCAGTAACCCAAAAAGATGTGTCGACAAAACTGGTGGAC
>CAXMPY010000184.1:0-4236 GCA_964195275.1 uncultured Paracoccaceae bacterium | reverse complement strand
AATTCAATTGAATCTGGTCGCCGATGTTGGCGGCACAAATACGCGTGTTGCGTTGGCGCGGGGTGCAAACCTGGTAGCCGGTTCAGCGACAAAGTTTGCCAACCGGGATTTTTCCGATCTTGGGTCGGTTCTGCAAACATATATCTCGGATCAGGGAAATATTTACTGTGCCGGCGCCTGTGTCGCTGTGGCTGGTCCCGTGCAAGATGGTACTGGTCATTTAACAAATTTGAATTGGTCGATTGACCGGGCGCTGCTTATCCGATCAACGTCCGCCGCTAATGTGGCCGTTCTAAATGACCTGCAAGCCCAGGGACATGGTTTGCACAGTTTGCCACAGCAGTCTCTGAAACATATTCTGGGGGCGCCTGAGCCAAAGCCAAATGCTGCAAAACTGGTGGTTGGGATTGGTACCGGATTTAACGCCGCCGTGGTATATGCGCTATCAGACCGACTGTTGGTGCCACCTTCTGAAAGTGGCCATGCGGACCTGCCAACACAGACAACAGCGGATTTTCAGCTGGCGAACGCTATTCGTCGGGAACACGGATTTTGTGCGGTGGATGAAGTTTTGTCCGGGCGTGGGCTGGAACGGATATACAATTGGCACAGTCAGGAAGCGGGTAATAGGGCAGAACTCAGTGCCGCCGATATAATGCAGTCTCTGGCAAGTAATACGGACCCAATCGCGAAAAACAGCGCGCGCCATTTTGTTCATTTGGCAGCTGTAACAATTGGCAATCTGGCCCTAACATATTTGCCCTATGGCGGCGTCTATCTGGCCGGCGGAGTCGCGCGCGCCTTTGCGCCATATCTTGCAGCATACGGATTTGAACAATCGTTTAAAGACAAAGGCCGGTTTGCGGATTTTATGGATAATTTTTCGGTGTCAATTATCGAAGATGATGACGCCGCCCTAAATGGGTGCGCACGTTATCTGGGTGCACAAACCTTGGCCAGTTGACAACTCACGGGCAAGATATGATTGCTGTCGGCAGCCTTGGTATAAAGTGTGATTTTTTCGCAAAAAACACATAACCCTAACGGTTGCAGTTCTTCCAAAGTCAAGTGCAAATCGTAAGGGTTTTGAAAGTCGCACCAAGTTCGGTTTTCAGTGTTAATCCCCAATTATCGACCAATCCCTCGTGTCAGTGGATTTTAACCCGCCTTCCGCGTTGCCAGCAACAGGTTGGTTTCGCTAACAGATACACCATCCAATCGACGAATACTGGCCAGCACCAGATCAAGGTTTTCCAGTGTATCAGTGCCAATTTCGACAATCAGATCCCAGCGGCCGTTGGTGGTGTGCACGGCCGTTACGGCTGAAATGCCGCGCAATTGCCGGATAATTCGATCGGCACCTCGCCCTTCGATGCCCAGCATCATCAATCCGCGTACCGGCGAAGCACTGTGATCTTCCTTGGTCACGACGCTAAATCCCACGATGTCGCCCCGCAATTGCATACGCTCGATCCTGGCGCGCACGGTCGCGCGGGTTACGTCTAGCTCGGTCGCCAAATCGGACAATGCGGCCCTTGAATTATGCCGCAGCAAAGATATGAGTTGTGTGTCCAAATTATCCATTTTGATCACTACGCCTTACCAGTTAGATTAATTAGATATCATATTGTACAAAAAATCTGCTGACAAGGACATCATATCGGATCATTCTGATGTGAAGGAGATTGCCATGACACAGAATCACATTCATCTTATCGGCGCGCCCGTTGACAGTGGTAAACGACGTTCGGGGTGTTTGATGGGGCCAGACTCGTATCGTACCGCCGGGTTGGTTCAGGTGATTTCTGAACTTGGTCATCAAGTAGCGGACCGCGGCAACCTACCAACGCCGGATGTTCAAGAGAATGACAAAAGCCCGGGCCGAGTATATATGCAGGATCGGATAATTGGCTGGACCAAATCAATTGGCGAAATTGCCCAATCGTCTATGCAGGATGGATTGCCGATTTTTCTGGGCGGCGACCACAGCTTGACGCTTGGCTCGCTTACTGGGGTGGCAGCGCATGCCAAAGCAACAGGCCGCCCGCAATTCGTATTATGGCTGGATGCACATACCGATTTTCACACACCCAATACCACCGATAGTGGCAATTTACATGGCACACCGCTGGCCTATGCAACAGGCGAACTTGGATTTGAAGGCTTTCCAAAAGTAGTGGCACCAGTATCCAAACAAAATATCTGTATATTGGGCTTGCGGTCGGTCGACAGTGCCGAACGCAAAAAATTGGAAGCCAGCGAAATATTGTATCACGACATGCGATCAATTGACGAAAATGGCATTGCACGGCCCTTGGCGGCGTTTTTGGACACGGTGGCATCGGTGGGTGGCGCATTGCATGTATCGCTGGATGTCGATTTTCTTGATCCGACAATCGCACCTGCTGTTGGAACCACGGTTCCAGGTGGCGCCACGTTGCGCGAGGCGCATTTGGTGATGGAAATGTTGCACGACAGTGCCCTGATGACATCGCTGGACCTTGTTGAATTAAATCCATTTCTTGACGAACGTGGTCGGACGGCGAAACTGATGGTAGATTTGACCGCTTCGGCGCTTGGCCGACGGGTATTTGACCGACCAACCCGTGCCTATGACTGATGGGGAAATGAATATGAACACCACACCTTCAACCCTAGCGCTGGTCCCTTTTGTCAGTGTCGATCACATGATGAAACTGGTGCATCACATTGGTTTAGCCCAAGTATTGTCCGATCTTACCGACCGGATCGAGGCGGATTTCTTGCGTTGGGAACTGTTTGACAAAACCCCGCGCGTCGCCAGCCATTCTAAAGAAGGCGTCATCGAACTGATGCCAACATCTGACGGCGAGGTTTATGGGTTTAAATATGTAAATGGGCACCCCAAAAACACCCATCAGGGTCGCCAAACCGTTACCGCGTTTGGGTTGCTTGCCGATGTCCAAAACGGTTATCCGGTTTTATTGTCAGAAATGACGTTGCTGACAGCTTTGCGAACGGCGGCAGCGTCGGCGATGGCAGCCCGTCATCTGGCCCCAAAAGGCGCGCGCACGATGGCCATGATCGGCAACGGTGCCCAATCTGAATTTCAGTCGCTGGCTATGAAAACAGTCGTTGGTATTGATACTGTCAGGCTTTACGACATTGACGACAATGCCACCGAAAAATGCGCGCAAAACCTTTCGGGGCAAGGGATGAGGGTAATTTCCTGCACAACACCCCAAGCGGCTATTGAAGGCGCAGAAATCATAACGACCTGTACAGCCGACAAACATTTAGCAACCATCCTTACCGACAACATGGTCGGTAGCGGTGTCCATATTAATGCGATTGGCGGGGATTGCCCCGGTAAGACCGAACTACACCGTGATATCCTGCTGCGTTCTGATATTTTCGTTGAATACCCGCCCCAAACTCGGATGGAAGGCGAAATTCAACAATTGGATCCCGATCATCCGGTTAAGGAACTTTGGCAGGTTATTACGGGCCAGCAAACAGGGCGCAGTTCTGCCCAGCAAATCACCCTGTTTGACAGTGTTGGTTTTGCCATCGAGGATTTTTCGGCCCTGTGCTACATCCGGAGTAAGATCGCTGGTACCGGATTTTATCAAGACCTTGATATGCTGGCCGATCCTGACGATCCGCGCGACCTATTTGGGATGTTACAGCGGTCTACGCAGGCAAAAGCCTGAACGCTTTTAGGCGTCCAGCTCGGCGTCCCAATACAAAAAATCCACCCAGGTGTCATGCAGGTGGTTGGGTGGAAACTTACGCCCGTTATTGCGCAGTTTCTCGGCCTCTGGCTGACGCGGTGGTTTACGCAGCTGCAGTCCGATCTGCGACAATGATCGCGCGCCTTTTTTCAGATTGCACGGAGAACAGGCGGCCACAACGTTTTGCCAGCTGGTCACGCCACCCATTGAACGCGGTACAACGTGATCAAACGTCAGATCACCTTTGGCACCACAGTACTGACACCGAAATTCATCGCGCAAAAATAGGTTAAACCGTGTGAACGCAACCCGTTTTTGCGGCTTTACATAGTCTTTCAGAACCACAACTGATGGAATTTTGATCGTCAAGCTTGGGCTGCGCACGACGGCGTCATATTCAGCCACAATATCAACGCGATCCAAATAGGCGGCTTTTATTGCTTCTTGCCACGGCCAAAGCGACAGCGGCAAATACGATAGTGGGCGGTAATCAGCGTTTAAGACCAGCGCCGGGTGGTGGCGC
>CAXMPY010000183.1:277-4241 GCA_964195275.1 uncultured Paracoccaceae bacterium | reverse complement strand
CCCGTTAACCCCAACGACACCAATCTTGACGCCAGGCAAAAAGGACAGGCGGATGTTTTCAAACAGCTTTTTACCGCCGGGGTAAGTTTTTGAAACGCCGTCCATATGATAGACGTATTGGTAGGCTGCCATCGTTCGATTTTCCCTGAATGCTGGAAATCGAAGGTCTAACCGTTGCCGAGTGGCACTGCAATTCTACAAATCAAAAATATCGAACTGCGATCATGATCTAGGCGCCTTCAGGTAAAATGGCGTGTTGGCCAATCAGTGTTCGGCAGCACACCTGTCATTTCAAAATATTTTTGCAGTATCAATGTGGCCAGATAAATCTCAGTGTTTGTGTCGCGAAACTGATCAGTCCAGTCGTTGGCATTCTGAATTATGGTTGCGAGATTATCCGGGTTCGCCTCGTAGTGGCGAATTTATTCATCAAGATCGGCGAAATCCGACCGCACGGAAATAAAGTGGACATCGGGTATCAGCATCCCTTCTCTGAACCAGGTTTCGTATTGCATCGGCGGTGATACGGCGACGGAATTGGATGCCATAATGCGTTTGAGATTGGTGGCGACGTCATTGCCTTCGATCGACAACATGTACCGGTAGGAAAATTGTTCGCCAAAACTAAGCCAGTCTTTGTTAAGTTGGGGGGCGTTTTTGTACTTGACCATGACGATGTCATGATCCTGGTGGTCAATGAAACGCCGACACAGCGGCCAGTCTTTGGCTGTTATTATCCCGCCCTCGCCAAACCGCGAACGGCCGTTTGGCGTCACGCGCTATGGGGTCTTTTGGAAATTTGAAGTGGCGAAATTTATCAAACGGGAACAGCACGGAATTTGCATTGTCACCCCTGATTGGCCGACTTTTTACCAGGCTGGGGTATTCTGGGACCTGCGTAATGTCACCAAATAACGTCTCTACGGCAAGTTCAGCGCCAAAGCCCTTGGCGATTTCGAGGAAATCTATGACGTAAAACGAATCCTGCATGTAGGTCATCGCGCCAATTGGCCGCGCATTGGGTGCAGCGATAGCACCAGCACTCAGTTTGTTGTAATAGTCCAGCCTGTGTAAAATCGATTCCGGCAAGCGACCTGGCGGATTTCCGGTCAGTATTTTCTGGGTGCGCCAGCGGCGAATTGGTGCAGGTAAGGCATGACGCCACAGGGCGCGCAGGAAAAAATTCAGCCGCCCGACCGGGTTTTCCTCTCTGGATTTCACGACATGCCCTTTGACGTTGCGCGCAATTTAAACATTGCCGATCTGATTACGCAAATTTGAACTGCCGCGATGCACAAGCAGTTGCAAGGATAGCGTAAGGTGTTTCAAAGATATCGAGGATATCTCATGGCTAGGATTGCATTATTGCTGTTCGCATTGGCGTTTGGGCTGAGTTTTTCACAACCCAGTGGTACCTGGGCCCAAGCAGCCCAATCCAATGACATGTCCTGCATCACGCTGTCTGAACTGCAACACATCGACACGCCGCCGCAGTTGGCGCGGTCGGTGCGCGATTGCATTGCCCAGGAACGATATGATGACGCGATGCGACTGTTTCTGGCCTATTCGGTTTACGGCACTTTTGATCAGCAGCGGGTGCGCGATGAAAGTGGGCACACCGCGTTTATCGAACTGAACAGTTGGATATTTGGCGGGTACCGGGGTGATGTGATCGACGCGCTGCGGCTGGTATCGGGCAAGTTACGCGAACAGGGCGAATTTTTTCGGGCGACCTGCAGCGCGATACGCGATGCTGGCTGGCCCAGCTATCGCCCGACTTATATGATCGAGCGTGGGATGATGCCGCGCAAGGCAGACGATGATTGGTTTGCTGATGGATTTGATGCAGCAGCGGCATGGGAAGAAGCCCTGGTTGTGGTTAATAAGTGTTCAAGGGCGTAAGATATTGCGATGCCATATTGTTGACAATTGGGCCGTGCTCGCCCAGAAAACGCCGTGCAGGTCTGCGCAACCCAACTCGAACAAAATGACAGATTTGACGAACCATTTGCAGTGCAACATTCCAAATTTATCTGAAAGCACCCGATGACAAATCCTTTTGGCCCGATCGCAAATTTTCCAAAACCATATGCAGCCGCCGACGACCGATATGAAAATATGGTCTACCGGCGTTGCGGCAATTCGGGGTTGATATTGCCCGCAATCTCAATGGGGCTGTGGCACAATTTTGGTGAGGATACAGCACACCAAACCAAACGCAAAATTTGTCAGACAGCGTTTAACCTGGGCATTACGCATTTTGATCTGGCCAACAATTATGGCCCGCCATTTGGGGCCGCCGAAACCGCGTTTGGCGAGATTTTGCGCACCGATTTTGCGCCCTATCGTGACGAACTGATCATTTCCAGCAAAGCAGGGTATGACATGTGGCCGGGGCCATATGGGGAATGGGGCCGCAGGAAATATCTGATCGCATCCTGTGATGCATCGCTGAAACGTCTGGGGCTGGACTATGTTGATATTTTCTATTCGCATCGCTTTGATCCGGACACACCGCTGGAGGAAACTATGGGCACGCTGGACCAGATTGTGCGGTCAGGCAAGGCGCTGTATGCCGGGATTTCATCCTATAATTCTGAACGGACCCGTGAAGCAGTGGCAATTCTAGAGGACCTAGGCACGCCCTGTCTGATCCATCAGCCCAGCTATAATATGCTGAACCGCTGGGTCGAACGGGATGGCCTGCAGGAAACATTGGCCGGGTTGGGAGTAGGTTCCATTGCGTTCACGCCGCTGGCCCAGGGGCTGCTGACGGGAAGATATCTAAAGGGCGTGCCGGATGGCAGCCGGGCGACGCAAGGCAAATCGCTGTTACCGGAAATGATGACAGAAGCCGTGTTGGAACAGATCCGGGGGCTGAATGAAATTGCCGAGGCGCGTGGTCAGACTTTGGCGCAGATGGCGCTGGCCTGGGTGTTGCGCGTTGGTGGCATCACCACGGCGTTGATCGGGGCATCACGGCCCGAGCAGGTGGTGGATTGTGCCGGTGCTGTGAATAATCTGGCATTCAGCGAAGATGAACTGGCGGCGATTGATGTGTTTGCGTTGGATGAGGCGGTAGTGAACCTGTGGGCAGCGTCTTCGCGGGACTAAGGCGTCGGCGGCAGTCTAACGGGATCAGATGTTTGGCGGCTAACCCTGCCTGACTCTCAATCGTGGGAATGACGGCTGCGCGGGGCAAAGCGGGCTCTGCAGGTACGCCGATGCAAATACCCGTAAGCAATAGATGGCGACGCTTCAGTCACGTGTCCCCGCCAGCGATTTTGGGGGTCCTAAGGTGTGCATGGCGCGCGCCGAATGCCAACAACCGAAGAAGAAGATGCCAAATGATCTGGCGGACTAATGGTGTCATCTGCGCTGCGGCGCGTTCAGCCTCGGTCGGTAGTTGCAGGTCATGAGGGCGGTGCTTCAGAAGGTTGGTATCGAACGGGATCATCATGGTCTCACCCCTTTTTCCCCAAGATAGGTGACAACCGGCGCGTCTAGTATCCGCCTAGAATTTGTGCTGTTCTACATAAATGAAGAACGAGTTTCGAAACTGGTCAGACATTCGTGTGTTTCTGGCGGTGGTCAGGGAAGGCTCTACGCTGGCGGCTTCATGCAAACTGGGCATCGCTCAACCCACGGTCGCGCGGCGCATCGAAGCGTTGGAACACGAGACCGGCCTCACGCTGTTTGAGCGCGACACACGGGGGTTCAAGCCAACGGCAAATGCGCACAGCCTATATCCACTAGCAGAAGCCATTGAAGAAGCTGCCGAAAAATTTTCCATAAAAATACGAGGACTGGCCGAACGACGGCCAATCCGCATCACCGCACCCGGGTATTTCTCGGGTAGGACGTCGGATATATTCAGCGAATTTGTCGCCTTAAATCCGGGCGTTGCATTCGAGATAATTGCCAGCTTGAAAGTCTTGAACTTGTCTAAAGGTGAGGCAGATAT
>CAXMPY010000183.1:0-267 GCA_964195275.1 uncultured Paracoccaceae bacterium | reverse complement strand
ACGTTTGAACATGACGACGTGCCGGACCATGAGCGCAATTGGCTTTTGCGCCACGTGTCACCGGATCAAATCATCATGTCGTTTAGTGAACCGGAACTTATGCAAGCCGCTATCAGGGCCGGTCATGGATTAGGCCTGGTTAACTTGCGAATAGCTGCATCTGACGAAGCGCTTATCTGCTGTTTTGGCAACATTGAAGAATTGTCCATGTCGAATATGATGCTGATCTCGCCGGATGCCTACCGGCGCCCCGAGGTCAAAGCGTTC
>CAXMPY010000182.1:0-4296 GCA_964195275.1 uncultured Paracoccaceae bacterium | reverse complement strand
CCTCGTCGAAGGCATCTGGCACACAGTGCCTTATCTGGTGCACCTCAGGTGCGCTATTTGGCACGCTCACAACATTTACAGTTCACAGAATTCAATCCCAAGCTGGACACTGGTGCGCCGACCGCTAAGTTTAATAAGTGATTTAGCGTGGGTGTATGTTGCCGCGACCAATTGGGCAGTTGAACATGTGCCGCGCCAAGCCTGCGGCAAGAAAGATTATTAACCTGTGATGTTTGTTAACAGAATTCGCCGCTGGCTGGGCCTGCCCAGCCCGATCCAAACCACAAGTTCGCCCCGGCAGCGCGGCAGTGTCGACCATATTGTCATTATGGATGGCACATTGGCGTCCTTAAGGCCGGGGTCACGTACCAATGCGGGCATCGCCTATCAGCTGCTTTGCGAAACCAGCGCGGCCGGGCAAAGATCAATTCGATACGAACAGGGCACCCAATGGCACAGCTGGCGTGATTTGGCGGCGGTGGCCAAGGGAAAGGGTATTAACGAACAAATACGGCGTGCCTATGGTTTTATCGCATCGCGTTATCACCCTGGTGACCGGATTTTTCTGATCGGCTATTCGCGCGGCGCCTATGCGGTACGGTCGCTTGCCGGTGTCATCGATCGTATTGGATTATTGCGCAAAGAAGACGCGACCGAACGCAACATCCGTCAGATTTACCGGCACTATCGGCTTAGCCCAGATAGTTTTGCCGCCCATGCGTTCGCTGAAAGACATTGCCACGACGAAGTCGACATTGAAATGATTGGTGTCTGGGACACGGTCAAGGCGCTGGGGAACCGGTTGCCGGTATTGTGGCGCTTTTCACAGGCCGCCCATGAATTTCATTCCCACAAGTTGGGGAAACATATCCGGCATGGCTATCACGCGCTGGCCATGCAGGAAAACCGAGAGGCTTACGCCCCAATTTTGTGGGTTACATCGTCAGAATATGATGGCAGCATTGAACAGGTTTGGTTCCGGGGCGCCCATAGCGATATCGGTGGTCAGATCCACGATCTTGATACCGCGCGCCCGCTGTCAAATATTCCGCTGGTCTGGATGATGGAAAAAATGGCAAGCTGTGGCGTGGCTTTGCCGGATGATTGGCAGGACAGGTTTCAACAGGACGTGAATGCCGCGTCGATCGGCACCTGGGGCGGTTGGGGCAAACTGTTCTTATTGCGCAAGAAACGGGTGATCGGGGCGGACCCGTCTGAAAGCATTCACGCCACAGTGGCCAAGTACACGCCTTAGGGTGTTGTGTGCCTGGGGCGGGGATTTTTTTGGCACAATGATGTCATTAGCCCTTAATCAGGCGACTTTTTCCAGGGGAACATCTGGTGCCAGGCCCAAAGCGTGGATCACTTCGCGGGTCAGGTGGGGTTTGTTCAGCGTATAAAAATGCAGGTTTTCGACACCACCTTCGATCAAGTCAGTGCATAATTCGCTACAGACTGCCGTTGCCAAAAGATCGTGCCGCCCATCACGCTTGGCGGTTTCGAAAGTATCGCAAAGCCAGCCAGGTACCGCCGTGCTACAGCGCGTGGCAAAAGCCTTGACACTATCAAAGTTTTCAATCGGCAGGATGCCAGGTGTAATCGTTGCGGTGATGCCAGCCTTGTCACAGGCATCACGGAACCGGAAAAAAGTGTCGGCCTCGAAGAAAAACTGAGTAATCGCTGACGACGCCCCGGCATCAATTTTGCGCTTTAACCAGTCAACATCGGCGGTATCATCGGCGGCCTCTGGGTGCCGGTCTGGGTAGGCGCCGACGCGAATGTTGAATTTGCCGGTATCGGCCATGGCCGAAATCAGATCGCAGGCATTCTGAAAACCATCCGGGTTGGCGGCAAATTTGCCCTGACCCGCAGCCGCGTCACCCCGCAATGCAACAATATCGGTTACGCCGCTTTGGGCATACGAGCGGGCGATGTCGAGCGTTTCCTGACGCGTTGCATCAACGCAGGTTAAGTGGGCCGATACCTTTAGCCCATAATTTTGCTGAATGGTTTTGACCGCGTCATGGGTCAATTGGCGGGTGGCGCCACCGGCACCGTAAGTAACGGATACAAATTCCGGGCCCAATGGCGCCAGTGTATTAACTGTATCCCAAAGCCTAAACGAGCCTTCCAGCGATTTTGGTGGAAAAAATTCGAATGAAATACGGGGCGCCGACATGGGGATTCCTTTTTGTTGACGCCTTGTGCCATGGTCGGAATTGTGAGACAAATTCATAATTCTCATTAACATCATGAAAATCTTGCAAGATGAATATTGAATTTCGCCATCTGAGGACCATCAAGGCCATCCATGAAGCCGGGGGGCTGGCGCGTGCCGCGGATGTTTTGAATATCACGCAATCGGCGCTGTCGCATCAGGTTAAGGGCCTAGAGGTCCAGACCGGGCTGGAACTGTTCGTGCGTCGAACCAAACCGCTAAAATTGTCGGCCGCCGGCATGAAAGTGCTGAAACTTGCCGAAAAAGTATTGCCAGAAATAGCCGCGCTGGAAGATGACTTTGCCGGCGTTCAATCTGGCAAGTCTGGACGCTTGCACATCGCGATAGAATGCCACGCGTGTTTTGAATGGCTTTTTCCAGTGCTTGAGGAATTTCGCAAAGCCTGGCCGGATGTCGATGTTGATATTCGCCCCGGTCTGGCCTTTGACGCGCTACCGGCATTGGGGCGCGAAGAGGTTGATTTGGTGGTATCGTCAGATCCCGAGAACCTGCAAGATATCGAATTTTCGCCGCTGTTTGATTATGAACCGGTATTTGTCGCCTCGGCCAGCAACCCGTTGGCGAACAAAGAATTTATCCAGGCCGATGATTTTCGCGATCAAACCCTGATAACCTATCCGGTAGACCGCGGACGGCTGGATATATTTAGCCAGCTGCTGACACCTGCCAAAGTGGAACCCCGTGCCGTTAGGCAAGTAGAGTTGACAGCGGTGATATTGCTATTGGTGGCCTCGAACCGGGGCGTTTCGGTTCTGCCGGATTGGGTGTTGCGTGAAGTGCGCTATCATTCTGACTATGTGACCCGACCGCTTACCCGCAATGGGCTGACCCGCCGGTTATTTGCAGCAACGCGCACCGATGATACCGATCGGCCATATATGGCGCATTTGTTGCGTTTGGCGCGCAGCATTCCGGTTAAATTGCAGCGGAAATAGACCACAAGATTGGCGACACCTGCGGTGTCGACTGGATTTTTTGATTTGCCTTCGGCGAGGATTTTTTCGCAAAGAAGAACCCGCAAACAGGGCTTGGCATCGGACAGGGCGCGCCCTATACGCAGCCTTTGAATTAAACCGGAGCGTCGGACATGCAAGGCAGTGCTAATCTGAATATCATGATCAAGGCGGCGCGACTGGCCGGGCGTTCGTTGGCCAAAGATTTTCGAGAAGTTGAAAATCTACAAGTGTCAATGAAGGGGGCTGGCGATTTTGTCAGCCGGGCAGATACGGCTGCTGAGGCGATCATCAAAGAAGAACTGATGGGCGCGCGTAAAACTTACGGTTGGGTTGGCGAAGAAAGTGACGCCGAGATCGGCGAAGACCCGACCCGGCGCTGGATTGTTGATCCGCTTGATGGCACCACTAATTTTTTGCACGGGATGCCCCATTGGGCGGTGTCAATAGCGCTGGAACACAAAGGCGAAATCGTCGCCGGCGTCGTGTATGACCCGTCCAAGGACGAGATGTTTACCGCTGAAAAAGGGCAGGGCGCTCATTTGAATGAAAGCCGGTTGCGGGTGTCGTCGCGCAAGCGGTTGGTCGAAACGGTGTTTGCCACCGGGTTACCCTTTGCCGGGCATGGCGATCTGCCAGCAACTTTGCAGGATCTGGCGCGATTGATGCCAACCTGCGCTGGTGTGCGGCGCTGGGGTGCAGCCGCACTTGATCTGACCTATGTCGCGGCCGGGCGATATGATGGCTACTGGGAACGCGGGTTGCATTCTTGGGATATTGCTGCCGGGATATTGATTGCGCGCGAAGCCGGGGCACTGGTCGAACCCATCGTCGTTGGCCAGAATTTGTTAGAAAGCGGCGAAATTATCTGCGCGAATGAACCGATTTTTGATCAGTTTGCAAAGATCATTCGTCAGGCGTGAAAACCGGTCAATATTGTAGGTGGTTGCGTGTGGCTCAACGCCTATCGGTTTGATGTTTCCGGCCAGTCGATAGCGCCAAGATTTCGCGGGTTTATATCAGTTATGGCGGCGACGTTCAGGCCATATTCCGCCGGATTAACCTTACGCTGGTGGTGGGTGTAAATGCCACAGGTGCGGCAAA
>CAXMPY010000181.1:4030-4317 GCA_964195275.1 uncultured Paracoccaceae bacterium | reverse complement strand
AGGCAGATTGGATCGTGTCCGGCGCGACGGACTTCATCCGCGCCGATCCCGAACTGGACGGCGGGATCACAGGTTGCCTGAAAATCGCGCACCTTGCCGAGGCATTCGGAATGGACGTAGAAATTCACGGTAGCGGACCGGCGCATCGGTTCGCGATGGCAGCGGTGCGAAATTCGAATTTCTATGAACTTGGCCTAGTCATGCCAGATGGCACCAATATCCATGCACCACCTGTCTATGCCAGCGATTACTCCGATGGTTATTCGGGGCTGGACGCGCAAGGTTGT
>CAXMPY010000181.1:0-4020 GCA_964195275.1 uncultured Paracoccaceae bacterium | reverse complement strand
TAGGTGTTACATACGATTGGGAAAAGATCCTTAAGCTCCAAACTGATCGGATCACTTTGAAATGATGTCATTTTCGAAATCCTATGATCGCTGGATTGGCTTAATTCTGCTGGTCACCGCGGGAATCCTTTTTGTAGACACGTTTACCTTTAAAACCCGTCCGTTTGTGCCATTGAACACCGCGTTCTGGCCGCGAATAATATTGGCCGGCATGGCGTTGGTTGCAGTCAATCTTATCATTCGGGGACGTATAACGTCCGAAGCGCCTGAGAAAATTCCCAAAGTTGCCGCCCACGTGTTCCTGGCGTTTGTGTTCTATGTGGCAATTCTTCCGTATGGCGGGTTCTTCGCTGTCTCAGCACTGGTTGGTGGCATGGGATATTATTGGTTGTCAGAAATCAAAACCGCAAGAACGGCCGTGATCTCGGTTATCTACGGAGTCGCGGTATCCGGGGGTATTTATGTGGTTTTCAAGTTTGCCTTGAAGGTGCAACTGCCAATGCTCGGGGGGTTCTGAACGTGCTTGATATTGATGGCATCATGGCTGGCTTGCAGATCGTTTTGGACCCGGCCACCTTTATACTGATCATCGTTGGTGTTCTGATCGGTATCATGGTCGGCGTGATTCCCGGACTTAGCGCCACCATGGCGGTCGTTCTGCTTATCCCGTTCACTTTTCAGATGGACCCGGTCACTGCAATGGCGTTGTTGGTCGTGGTTTATGTCGGTGGTATTTCCGGGGGGGCGTTGACGGCAATCCTGATCCGAATGCCAGGCACACCCGCGTCGGTCGCAACGACATTGGACGGCTATCCGATGGCGCAACAGGGCAAAGCAGGCCAAGCCATCGGAAATGCGGTCGTGGCGTCATTTGTCGGCACTTTAATCAGCGCTGTATTCTTGATTTCGTTTGCCCCGTCACTTGCCCGATTTGCAGTAAAATTCTTCTATCCGGAATATGTCGCCGTCTGTCTGTTCGCGTTGGTTGCCGTTGTCTCCGTATCAGGCAAATCAATATCGCGTGGTTTGGTGACCGGGCTGCTGGGCTTGTTGACGGCGACATTCGGACTATCCGAAGTGGATGCTCTTCAGCGGTTCACCTTTGGCTTTCCCCAAATGTCGGGTGGCTTCGGCCTTATCCCAACGTTGATCGGGTTGTTTGCCGTTTCTCAGATAATCCTAGAAGCATCTTCGGCCAGCCGTCGCGGTGCCAAAGCCCAAATACTGACCGGCTCTGTTTTGCCGAAGTGGTCCGATATACGCAAAAACGGCATGAATTACGTTCGATCTGGCCTCATTGGAACAGCTATCGGCATCCTTCCGGCAGTTGGCGGAGCGCCCGCAGGCCTGATTGCTTACGCCCAGGCCCGAAACGCGTCAAAAACCCCGGAACGCTTTGGCAAAGGCGCGGTCGAAGGCGTCATTGCCGCAGAGACGGCGAACAACGCAACCATTGGCGGTGCCTTGATCATTGCGTTAACGCTGGGAATACCGGGGGATCCACCGACAGCGGTTCTGATAGGCGGCCTGATGATTCACGGCCTTCAACCTGGCCCATTGTTGTTCTCACAGTCACCGGACGTAATCTTTGCGATATATTTCGCGGTTCTGTTTGGCGCATTCGCCATGATGGTTGCCATGCTTCTGCTCGCCAAACACCTTGCACGGCTGACAGAAATTCCAAAGCCAATGATGTTGCCATTCCTCCTCATCATTGCATCTGCCGGTGTGTTTTCGATCAACAACCGGATTTTCGATGTCGGGGTAATGATCGCGTTTGGAGCACTGGGTTATATTCTGGAACGGTTTCGTTACCCGCTTGCGCCTTTCGTTTTGGGGATGTTGTTGGGACCCATCATCGAAGATAATTTCCGCCGGCTTGTTGAAATCGAAGGCACCGCTATATCGATATTTACCCGACCAATTTCAGTCTCGTTCGTTGTTTTGACTCTTGTGTTCCTCGTCTATTCTCTGATGCGACACCGTCGTGCAATATCGAGTGAAGGCCCCCAAGCGCCTGTTGAAGTTAAATCAGACAGCTGATGGAAGTATTGCGCTTTGGACTCGCCTTTGGTGGAGTTCTGCTGGCGCTGATTTCCAGCCTCACGTCAATTGATGCGTCCCTATATTCATTTATGATGTTCGCGGCGCTGGTGGTATTTAGTCTGAGAAACCTGAACCGAATGGCACTGTCATTTGCGGGCATCTGCGCCATGGCTACTGTATTCGTATTTTGGTTTGACGAGGCCAAAATTGATCTTCGCGCATCGGCGTTCATTTTTGCCTTTCTTTTAGTCAGCGGAAGCCTGCGCGTTGCTGCCAGTAGCGAGCCAACAGTCCAGGGTCTTGGTCAAACTCTTGCGAATACGCCGCAGCGACATCAATTTACGGCTATTTCTCTGGGAACAGGGCTGCTGGCATTGGTGCTTTTAAACGGCGCTTTGCAATTTGTTACCGGTATCTTCTCCTCGAAATCCAATGCGCCGTTGTCACAGCGACTGCCGATCATGCGTGCAATAATTGCAGGGTTTGCCCTGAACCCAATTTTGTCGCCTATTGCCATACCCTTCGTCGTGACGTCGAGCATGCTTCCTGCCATGTCCTGGGCACCACTTGCCCCCTTCCTATTTGCCTGTGCAATTGTCGTTTGGGTTTCAGGCGCGTTTCAGGCAAGGGCAACAAACGATCGAAATGGTGATGTGATTGATGAGACAGCCTCAAGCGAAAGTGCCAGTTTCCAGAGGCTCGTGGTCGCTACGCTACTTGTCCTGGCCCCGATTGCGGCAACTATTCTTCTGATCTTTACCCTTGGTTTAAGGCCAGGTCAGGCGGCTTTCACGAGCATCTTCCTCAGTTCTCTGATCTGGCCGGTGTTTCGTTTGCGGCAACCGCGGTTGATATACTCGGGTTACACGGTAGCCATAAATGAAGCGACTGTGGTTGGCGGCTCGATATTTCTTGGCTTGCTTTTAGTGAGTTATCTTCCATCCGGTTTCAGCGAAACCGCCGCCCAATTCCTGCTGACATCAGGAGCGGCAGCACCCGTTGCAATCTTCGCCTTCTTTGTCATTGGGGGTCTGCTCGGATTACAGCCTTCGATATGTTTTCTGTTGATCTACGCGGTTGTTCTATCATACGCAAATACGGTTGGCGCCGCCGCAGTGCCTGTTATGGCGTCAATGATCGTTGGCTGGGCGATAAACTCCATCGTCTCACCATTTGGCGTCCCTGTCATGATCGTTAGCGGTGCATTTAGAGTCCGTTCATACGAATTCGCTTACCGCCATGGCTTTCAATTCTTGGTTTTTAGCGTCGTTGGCTGCTCAGCCGTACTATTTCTAGGAGCAATGCTGCTCTGATTGCTAGTGAATCCACATTTGGCGGAATCGTCCAGATCACCCCATTTCGATAAAACTCCAAAACATATCAACATCGAGCGATACAGAATGCGGTGATTGTCAACATAGGGTCAAAAAGGGTGTGAACTCCCTTTTCGCCCAAAAAATTACATAATCTGCTTTGCAACGGACCTCGTCCAAGAAATGGCGGATAGACCATGGCTGCAATGCAAATTATGCGCTGCCGCCATTGGCGAGGCGGTGGAACCCCGGAATGAGCCAGATTTGTCACTTCCGACTGAACGGCGAACGGCGGGTTTGTCCCGCACAGCGGTCATTCATCGACTGATCTGGTGCTGCTCTGCAGCGAATGACTGCATTGAGCCCGAAGCGGTCATGGGTTTGACAGAAGTGTTTGCAACCGCAGCGAACGGCAGCTAGGAGCCCTTAGTGACCAATGCTGCACCAAGCGTATTTCGACGTGCAGGGCGGATTGCGGACCTTCGCTGCTTGCGCGAAATTCCTGGCAGACCGCGCCGAACCGGACATTCGCCGACAGCGATAGTGAGTAATTCTGGCCGCATTTCCGCTTCCACTCGCGATCAATCTGACACAATTTGACCGGTTCGAGCTGGGCGCGGGTGGGGTCGATGTTTAAGGGTCGTCTCCTTCAAGGAGGTCA
>CAXMPY010000180.1:286-4420 GCA_964195275.1 uncultured Paracoccaceae bacterium | reverse complement strand
AGGCCCGGCTTAGCCGTGTGGTGATTGGAGCGCCGGAGGGTTTAGCGATGGCTGTGGCAAATATATATACGGATCTGGCCGAAGTCATTGGCGCAAAAAACGACGGGCGCGAACCAGACCCGGCAGCGCTGTTTTTTCCGACTGCGGAAGATGGGGTGCGGTCTGTTTCCGCTGTCCATCAGGCGGTGGCCTCGGCAGCATCGGGCGGGGAATGGTTAGATGCGCGCCCGCCGATGTTTCGCTAGGGCACACTTGCAAACCAGGTGGTGGACTTAGGTGTCAAGAATCCTACTCCGCCGCCGACTTTGTTAATGCCATTAAGGTGCCGCGCTCGATCACAGAGCATGGGAAAATCCGTGCCTCGGGGTGACGGTCTGGCTCGTCCAACATTGCCACCATCAGTTCAATCGACGAGTTGACAATTTGGCGGATCGGTTGGTGAATTGTGGTCAGGTTTATGTTTTCCCAGCCTGCCATTTCCATATTGTTCAAACCGATCAGGCCAATGTCGTCTGGCACTGACAACCCCTTGTCTTCGATCGCCGACAATGCCCCGATTGAAAGCACATCGTCACCACAGAAATAGGCCTGGGCTGTATCGGCGTTCAAAAGACGACCCATCTCTGCCCTTCCTGCATCAAACGAATACGCCTCGGCAAATGAATGGGTTGTGGCAACAGTCGGATGCGTCAAAAGCTCGGACGTGAACCCAGAAAACCGATCCTGCGTCGAAGTGGCGCTCTGCGGGCCGCCAAGAAACGCAATGCGATTGTATCCTCGATCAACCAAGGTACGCGCCGCCATACGACCACTTTCAACATTGTCGATACCGACGACATGGACCTGCGGCGTCGAGGAATAGCGCCCAAACGAATGGACTACTGGCACACCGGCGTCACGAAACGCTTTGGAAAACCCCGGTGGCAGTGTGGAAGAAGCAACGACCACGCCGTCAACCGAATACTGTTTCAACATCCGAACCGAATTTTCCGGGTTGGTTTCATCTGTCAGGTTAACCAGCAACGGGCGCAAACCACGATCTTGCAAACCACGGGTAAAAAGGTCGAACACTTCAAGAAAAATCGGATTGTGAAAGTTGTTGGACACCAAGCCAATTAGTTTCGTGCGACCGGTCGTCAGTGATGACGCCAATGCGTTCGGGCTATAGCCCAACTCGCGTGACGCCTTTTCAACTTTGCGTCTCATTCTGTCTGAAATCGATGCACCATCGGTAAAAGTTCGCGATACAGCTGAACGGGAAACACCAGCGCGAATTGCAACTTCTTTCAACGTGATAGCCATATCAATTTTGGTCCTTTATTGTAGTGGCCGTTCTTCTAGCCAGTTTAAAAGCTAAATGTAGTATGGTTTCTGCTCTTCAGTTTTGCAACCGGTTGCAAAAACTACCGAGATGTGATTTACATTGAGTCGGAAAGACCGGGAGCAACCGCTCTTTCGGAAAAGAACAGTAGAACTTTGGGAGGAATACATGAGGAATTTTGCAATCGCTACCGGTCTGGTAGCACTGATGAGCACAAGCGCGATGGCTCAGGAAATCGGTGCCACAATTTCGCGTTTCGATGACAATTGGCTGGCCGTAATGCGCAACGGCATGACCGAGCACGCAGACAGCATGTCTGGTGTATCACTGCAGATGGAAGATGCGTCTGACGACCTGGCCAAGCAGATCGACCAAGTGAAGAACTTTGTCGCGTCTGGCGTTGACGCAATTATCGTCAACATCGTCGATACATCGGCTGGCGCTGCTATTACCGAAGCTGCCGGCGATACGCCGCTGGTTTTCGTCAACCGCGAGCCTGACAACGTGAACGAACTGCCGGCAACTCAGGCATTCGTAGCGTCCAACGAGATCGAATCCGGTACATTGTCGGCATTCCAGATCTGTAACAATCTGCGTGCAGACGGCAAAGCTGGCGGTGCAACAGGTTACCTGATGAACGGTCAGTTGTCGAACCAGGCCGCTGTTCAGCGTTCCAAGGACGTGCATGACATCATCGGCACCGACATGTGTAGCTTCATGACGCTGATCGACGAACAAACAGCAAACTGGTCGCGCGACGAAGCGCAGGATCTCATGACCAACTGGATGTCATCCGGTGAGCCGTTTGACTTCGTCCTTGCCAACAACGACGAAATGGCTATTGGCGCGATCCAGGCAATGAAAGCTGCGGGCATAGACATGGCTGATGTTCAGGTTGGTGGCGTTGACGCCAGCCAGGACGCATTGCTTTCAATGCAAGCTGGCGACTATGACGTAACTGTTTTTCAGGATGCGTATGGTCAAGGCAGCGGTTCTGTCAACGCGGCGCTTGCACTGGCTGCGGGCGAAAAAGTAGACCAGAAAGTCTACATTCCGTTCAAACTGGTCACACCGGCCAATATGGACGAATTCCTGAGCCAGAACTAAGTATTGGTTCTAATCTGAAACCGCGGGACGGCGTTACAGGCGCCGTCCCATACACTTACAAGCACTAAACAGGGAGACGCCCTCAATGGCAGATACCAGCCACGGCACTGGCGGGCTAACGTTTGACAAGACCAAAAGGTCCTGGCCCAATGAAATGAACATTCTCCTTGCGCTGATTATCATCATCGTAATATTTGAAATTTTAGGGCAGCTTCTGCCCTACATGAACGGCCAGAGTTTCCTCTTTGATACGCGGGGCCGTTTCGACTCAATTTTCAACGAAGCGCGACTGCAAATTATCATCCTGCAGGTTGCGATCATCGGAATCATCGCGCTCGGCGTGACCCAGGTAATCATCACTGCCGGCATTGACCTTAGTTCCGGTCCGCTGGTCGCTGCAACCGCGATGATCGCGATGAGCTTTGCGCAGACAGAGCTGGTAAACGGAAATCCGAACCCCAAAGCGATTTTTGGCGTCTGGGCAATGGACTTACCAGTGCTTGTGCCCATAGTCGTGGGGCTCACATTCGGGGCCATGATCGGTGCGATAAACGGTACATTTGTCGCCTATTTCCGGATCCCCCCATTTATAGCGACACTCGGCATGTTCCTGATCTGCCGAGGCATCGCGCTTTGGTGGTCAGGAGGTCGGCCGGTTTCCTTTCCAACGGAAAGCTATAAATTCATTGGCTCGGGTATGATGCCGGTTGTCTGGTTTCTGTCACTGGCGGCGGTCTTCCACGTGATCCTTCGCTATACGGTCTACGGCAAACACACCTACGCGATTGGCTCAAACGAAGAAGCCGCGCGAATGTCGGGCATCAACGTTAGAAAACACAAGGTTTTGGTCTACATGGTGGCTTCTATGCTTGCGGCATTCGCAGGCGTCGTCCTAAGCGCAAAAGCCTCAACAGCACAGGCAGGCATGGGCGAGTTCTACGAACTCTTCGCCATCGCCATGGCCGTCATCGGTGGCATCAGTTTAACAGGGGGCCGCGGATCGATTATCGGCACCGTCCTGGGCGCCATGGTGCTCGGTGTTATTCGTTCCGGCTTTACCTTTGTCAAACTGGACGGTTCATATCAGCTAATGGCCATGGGCGGCATCATCATCGCAGCGGTGATCCTAGACCAGTACCGCCAGCGCAACCGCGCATAAGACAGGAGATTACAAAATGAGCGATGAAATTGTTCTAAGAACCGAAGACCTAACCAAACATTACGGCGGGGTCCACGCGCTGCAAGGCGCCAATTTCGAGATGAAGAAGGGCGAACATGTTGCCATCATGGGCGACAACGGTGCCGGTAAATCCACATTCGTACGTCAGATTACTGGCGTGGAACAACGAACCAGCGGCAATGTCTGGCTGTACGGCGATGAAGTAAACTTCGCCGGCCCGCTGGATGCGCGCGAGGCCGGGATTGAAACCGTGTTTCAGACGCTGGCACTTGCCGACGACCTTGACGTTCCGGACAATCTTTTTCTGGGCCGCGAAATAACCTTCGCGGATTGGCTCGGCCCTTTCCGCATTCTCGACTACAAGGCAATGCGCAAGGCAACGATGGCCGGTCTCGAAAAAACCGGGGTGAAGATCCCCAACATCCGCAACACCATACAAAATATGTCGGGTGGCCAGCGGCAATGTGTTGCCATTGCGCGGACGGCAACATTCCACTCTCGGCTCACCATCATGGACGAACCGACG
>CAXMPY010000180.1:0-276 GCA_964195275.1 uncultured Paracoccaceae bacterium | reverse complement strand
TCCATGTCTTTCCGGTGCTCTTGTTTGACGCGCGCATCCAAGCACATCATGAGTCATGAATTATTGCCGTTGTGATCACGTAAAGTAGGTGTCAGATGAACATGTTTCAACTGCGAATACCCTTCTTTAGGCCGATCTGGCGAAGGGTTGTAACGACAGCAATTTGCTTGGGATGGGCGGTAATCGAATTATTAAATGGCGGCGTGTTTTGGGCAATCCTGTTTGGTGCTGCCGGTGTTTTGGCGGTGTGGCAGTTTTTTTTGGGTGATTGGCCAA
>CAXMPY010000179.1:0-4467 GCA_964195275.1 uncultured Paracoccaceae bacterium | reverse complement strand
AAATGCATATTTGTCGGTGACGCGTCGATGTCGCCCTACGAAGTTGCCTATCCCGGTGGCGCCCACGAACATTCAAACGCCGAAGCTGGCAGCGTCTGGTTGACCCGCGCGGTGGAACAATGGCCCGATTTTCTGTGGATAAACCCGATGGAACAACGCTATTGGCAATACACCCAATCCTTGGCGATGATCGGTGAGATTATTGGCCAAGAACGCATGGTGCCAATGACATTGGCGGGGATACAGGCGGGCATGCAGGTTTTGGGGCGGTAGGGGTGAAAGCTCGTGAACAGTGCTGTTCGCTCAAGGGACTTGGGGCTGTATGAATGACGGGACGAAACGCCACTCTTGCGAAAACGCCTAGCGGTCATTCAGTAAAACGCGTTGGATGAAAGGTTTGCGGCCAGAACGGGCACACAAATCGGATAGTACGCCCGTTTGGCTATTTGCCGCCAACTGATTTAGCCACGGTCTCTGCCTTTGACTTGAGCCATTTGATAAATATCTTCACGTCAGGGCGTACAATTACATCCGGCATTTGGATGCAATAGACGCCAAAATGCGGCTCGGAAAAAAGTTCGATGACTTCGCCAGCTTCGAGATCGTCCTTGAAAAACGCCCGTGCCGTATAGGTAATGCCATCTCCGCGCCGAACCGCCGCCATGATAAGGTTCCCAGGCATGTGGTTTACAGTCAAAGGCCGGTCTGGAATTATTCCATGAAATGTGAACCATTCAGCAGCTTCATTTGTGCCCAGTTCCTGCAACCATGGTAAATCAGCCAAACAGGCTAGATCGCGCAAATCCCTGTCGCGAATAAGTGATGGCGCACCGATTACAATCATATCCGTGACCAGCACTGTCTCAAGATCTGGCCCAGGCCGACGCCTGTCGCGATAACGGATCGCCACGTCAATGCCGCCTGGCTTCAATTCTTCCACTTTTGAAGTGGGGTTTAGCATCAGAGTGATCTCTGGGTGGTCCTTTTGAAACTCTGGCAATTTCGGCAACAACCACTCAACAGCAAAAGCGGGCGGCATGGTGATTTGTACAGGACGCCCTGCCGCGTCTTCAGACAGGCGCTCCACACCTCTGCCAATGATTTCAAACCCAGCACCCAATTCGCGGGCAAGCCGAGCGCCCGGAGTTGTCAACTCGATGCCCCGGCCCAGTCTTTTGACCAGAGGCATACCAATGTGTTTCTCTAATATCTTTACTTGTTGACTGACGGCAGCCTGAGTTACATTTAACCGCTCTGCTGCCAAGGTATATCCACCTGCATCTGCGACCGTTGCCAACGCGCGAAGACTGTTAAGCGGGGGAAGTTTTGTCCAGTTCATATAATAGTATTTCTAATGTTAAGTCATAATAATTGAGTCGCATATTATGAACAAAAAGGCAATAATGACGACGCAAAACGACCATGCAACATCGAATACTCAGAGTAGGAGTAATAGATTTTCTTGGCCAAAAACCTAAAATGGGGGAGGTGCAACGCCATGAAAAAAATTACCGGTGGGTGCTATTGCGGCGCCGTTCGTTATCAGATCGCCACCGTGCCGGCATGGTCTGCTCATTGCCATTGCCGGTCGTGTCAAATGGCCCTTGGTGGCGCCTTTCTAACCTGGGCAAAGGTTGCGGCGAACGATTTTGTGGTTACTAAAGGCAAGATCAAGACGATCCAGAAAACGCCTGGCGTAACGCGGGGCTTCTGCGGGGATTGCGGCACCTCGCTGACCTATGACGCCAAGTCTGAGGTGGACGGTCAAGACTGGCGCGCAGATGCTTGGTTTGCCGCAAGTACGCTCGACACTCCGTCGATTGTCGAGCCCAAGACCCATGTCTTTGTTTCGCACCGGCAGCCCTGGGTCAAGCTGGCCGACGATCTTCCAGTATTTCAGGAATTCTAATTCAGTACAGTCTTTAAACAGAGAAAGAGAGACAGATGATCACCGCATATTCATACGCTTGCAAAGATTGCGAGGGCATGGAAACCTGCCCCGGCAAAGTGACCGCCACTACTGTGGACGAGGTGTGGAAACTGATGGAACTGCACGCAGTAGTCGCCCATAGCGAAGACCCAAGTTCATGGGACAGCGAAACGCGGGAATACCTTGGAACGCTGATCAAATCTGAATGACAGCTTGGTCCCGCAATGCCGTCGATCTGCCCACAAAACCGGGTGTCGGTTTTTGCGCATCGTCCCCGCAGAAAAGTAGTGAATTTGGCTTTTAGTTCCCGCTATCAAAAAAACTCGCCTTGGATGGGACACTCCTTGAGGGCCTTGTTGGGACGACCTTACCACCCAGCTCACAGTTTCATTTTGCACATATTGAAAAACGACCCCTTATCGAAAATATTATAGAAAATTCTGCGCTCGCGGTTTGTTCTTTCTGCCTTTCGCCCCCATATCAAGTTAATGTTAAAATTCACCCCAATCTTGCTGGCCATCGCCTACGGGCTGATAATGTACCGGTTTTCCGCCTGGCGTACTGCGAAACAGTTGGATGCAAAATCAACCGAATTGGCTGATCCGACGCTGAAGCAACTAACGGATCGGATGGCCAAGGCGCTGGATTTGCCACGGGTTCGGGTGTTTATTTACGAAATAGCACCGGTAAACGGATTGGCCGCACCCGATGGTCGCATATTCATAACCCGCGGATTTTATGATAAATACCTGGCTGGCGTTGTCAGCAGCAACGAAATGGCCAGCGTCATTGCCCACGAACTTGGCCATGTCGCCTTGGGCCATTCGCGCCGCCGGATGATTGATTTTTCCGGGCAAAACGCACTGCGCACCGCGCTGGCGATGGTTCTGGGGCGGTTCATTCCGGGTATTGGTGTTTATATCGCCGGGTTTTTGGCAAACTTGGTGGCGGCGGGCCTGTCGCGCAGCGATGAATACGAAGCGGACGCCTATGCTTCGGCCCTGCTGATCAAGATCGGAATTGGCACCGGGCCGCAAATTTCACTGTTTTCAAAGCTTGAAGCCTTGACCCAACAGAATGCTGGCGCTGTCCCGGCTTGGTTGATGAGCCATCCCAAAACCCCTGATCGGGTATCGGCGATCGAAAAAAACGAAGCCAAATGGCGCGGCTAATTTGCCCGTTCCAAGGCTTTGCCCAATCTTGGCAGCCGCGCCTTTTTCATTAGTTTTCGCACCGGCCAGTTTTCATCGGACAATAGTTCTACCTGGGCGCACACGTTTTCAACCAAATTGACCATTTGTGCCGGCGTAGCATTATACAAGCCCAACAGAAACGCATCAGGGTGGACGGCCTGAATACCATGTTCGTTCAGCACACGGCTTGGGAAATCTTTTAAATTCATGGTGACTATTGTTGCGCTGTCACTGGCGATTGTCGTCGCCAGTACGTGTACATCGTTGGTGTCTGGCAGGTAAAGCTGCGCCGAAACTTCTGGTGAAGCCGCAACCTGCGCGCTTGGCCAATCCCGCTTTCACAAAGCAATCTCGCCCTGGGCAAATTCAGCTTGGGCCGCTCCCAATTTGACCGTCGCCCTGGCCCATTCTTCTAATATTCTGGCAGACCAAACCGGGCGAAACATGCCACATTTGGCACTGGCCAACAATATTTCACGCATAACCGTTGGGAACAATACGCAGGCATCCAGGACGACCTTCACAAAATTCGCCGTGAATTCATCAACGGGGCTTAGTTTGCTGTGCGGATGAAAGGCGTAAGTTCATCACCCAATTCTTCGCCGAATTCAAGCGTCGGACCACCCGGCGTGCTGGCAAGGCTGGTGGCCGGTACGCCGGTCAGTTCCTGGCGTATCAAGCGGCCAAATGTTCGGAAATGCGCACCTTTTGGATTAAACCAACCCGTTCCGCCGCCAATGCCTGTTCGCCGCCAAATGCCGGTAAGCTGGCGTTTACTTGGTAGACCGGAATTAGCGTATCACCTGTTTTTCCATTGATTACCAACAACAGAAAAGATATTTCATGAACGCCACCAATCGAATAGCGGGTTCGTTCTGTAAGGGCATGAAAACGCGTCACTTTGATGTGCAGAACAACCGGTAGGTTTTCTTGCAACGGCGCCACGCCTGTACCGATCGCATTTTCGACGATTGTCTGAACCTGCTGATGGCGATCACCAAGCGGATCCTCGCGCCAAACGATATCGGCGCGGGGTTTGTAAGAATTGCTTTCGTTTGACACCAAGCTCTGTGGTACAGTCACCACCAAACCAACAACGCGCACTGACGGCAATTGGGTTACATCAACGGTCTTTTCCGGCCCCTGCGACGTATTGCCAAACATACCTGAAACACCATTTGAACAGGCGGCCAGAAACAGGAATATCACAAGGATAGTCGGTTGCGTATGGCGCATTGAATTTGCCCCTATCAATTGTTTGCCCGTAGACTGCGAGTATGTGGTAATTATTACGCAAATTAAAGTGGACAAAATACTATCATCAACAGATTTGGACGATCTCAT
>CAXMPY010000178.1:0-4486 GCA_964195275.1 uncultured Paracoccaceae bacterium | reverse complement strand
CAATGGCCATCAGCAGACCTGCGCGTTCGCGGTAAATGCCAAAGTTCTTTGAACAGCTGGTCGCGATCAGCACCTGTGGCAAACGCGACACCACCATCCGCGTGGCCGCCGCGTCGGCATCAAGCCCGTCGCCAAATCCCTGATACGCGATATCAATGAATGGGATCGCGCCCGTATGATCCAACATCGTGACCACCTGTTCCCATTGCGCCAACGTTAGGTTTGCGCCTGTCGGGTTGTGACAACAGCCATGCAGCAAAACCACATCGCCCTGCTTGACCAACTTTAGGTCTTCCATCATGCCGGTAAAATCTATGTCACGCGTCGCATCGTCAAAATAGCGATACTCGGCCATTTTGATCCCTAGATAGTTGATAATTGACGGATGATTTGGCCAGGTCGGATTGGAAAGCCAAACGGTTGCCTTTGGATGGGCCAGCTTGATCAGTTCCAATGCCTGGCGGATGGCCCCGGTACCGCCCGGTGTGGCAACGGCTGCAACACGGTCATTTTCAACCGCACCATCAAGAATAAGATCGCGAATTGCGGCGCCATAGGCCGGGTCACCAGCAAGGCCGACATAGGATTTGGTTTCCTGAGTTTCCCACAGCCTATGTTCTGCCGCTTTGATGGCGCGCATAACCGGGGTTACACCCAGTGCGTTCTTATAAACGCCGACACCAAGATCAACTTTGTTCTCGCGCGGATCATCGCGAAACAGCGCCATGAGTTCCAGTATTTTGTCACTGGGTTGTGGCTGTAAGCCGCTCAGCATCAGATCATTCTCCGGTCGCGACCTTCAGGTCGTTATACATTCCCCACTCGGACCACGATCCGTCATAGACGGCGTGTCGATCATGGCCGATGCGTTCAAGGGCAAGGTTGATGATCGGGGCCGTGATACCCGACCCACAACTGGTGATAATTGGTTTTTTCAAATCTACCCCTGCTGCGTTAAATGCGTCACGCAGTTTGTCGTCGGACAACATCGTGCCATCTGGGTTCTGTAAGTCGCCAAATGGCAAGTTGCGAGAATTCGGAATGTGCCCACTGCGCAGATGTTCGCGCGGTTCCGGCACTTCGCCGCGAAACCGGTTTGCCGCCCGAGCATCAATTATTTCGTAATCGCCAAGTTTGGACGCGGCCGCGACCTGTGTAACATCTTTGACCAAATGGGCCTGACGCTGCACCGTGATGTGACGGTCGCGCAGAACCGGTGGCATGTCTTCGACCGGCCGCCCTTCGGATTGCCATTTTGGCAGCCCACCATCCAACACCGCAACATCGGATTTTCCCATCAGACGAAATAACCACCAAACGCGCGCCGCCGAAAAAACCCCCGAACAATCATATACTACGATCTGATGACCATCACCGACGCCCAGGGCGCGGACACGTGATATGAATTTTTCGACCGGCGGTACCATGTGTGGCAGGGGCGATCGATGATCTGAAATATCATCAATATCAAAAAACCGTGTACCTGGAATATGGGCGGCGCCGTATTCAGCCACTGCATCGCGTTTCATCGCCGGCATATACCAGGACGCGTCAAAAAGCCGAAGATCAGGATTCTTCAGATGATCGGCCAGCCACACGGTCGAGACAATTGTATTTGGATTGCTATGTGGCACTGAAACCCCCAAGGTCGAACAAATATTGCCTAACCTCGGGTGGTATCTGTTGCAAGGGTTGCGCGACCGCTTTTGTCGCGCTTAACCGAATTTACTTGGCCATCATGCTTTTGACGACACCCACAACGATCATGACTAGCACACCGCCACCGGCACCCGAAGCGATCTGAGAGATTGCGCCTTCGCCAACCGAAGAGCCCAACAATTGTCCACCCAATGCGCCACCAATCAAGCCAGCGATTGAATTTCCTGTGGTTCCCATGCTGTATTTGCTAAGTGCTGCACCGCCGATATTGCCACCGACTGCGCCTGACAACGCCGATATGAGTAATTCCATATTTCTGTCCTTCCTGTCGGGTCAGACTCTTTTTATTCCAAAGCACGACCCTTCAGCTTTGGCTGGCGGGATTCTAACAATTATTTGGATTTCAGCAACAATTCGCCAAATTTTATCTGTATTACCCGTTTTCTCGCAACAGTCGGGCCTTTTGCCTATCCCAGTCGCGGGTTTTTTCGCTGGCGCGCTTGTCGTGGATCTTTTTGCCTTTTGCCACGCCGATCTTCATTTTCACAATGCCTCGATGGTTGAAATACATCACCAGCGGTACCAGTGTCATGCCTTTGCGCGATGTGGCCTGCCAAAGGCGCGAAAGTTCTTTTTTGCTGGCCAATAATTTTCGCTTGCGACGTTCTTCATGGCCCCAGGTTTTTGCCGGCGCGTAGGGTGCGATATAGGCGTTGACCAGCCACAGTTCGCCTTGTTCTACAGCGGCATAACTTTCGGCGATATTGGTTTGCCCTACGCGCATCGATTTGACCTCGGACCCCATCAGCATCACGCCGACTTCCAGATCTTCTTCGATGGCAAAATCATAGCGCGCGCGCCGGTTTTCGGCGATCACTTTGTAATTTGGGTCTTGCTTAGGCTTTGCCATTGTGTGGCTTAATCCGTGATTTACGGCCCGCGCTGACGGACCAATTCTATTAGATTTGTTGCCGCCTAGTTAAGCAACCCGGCATGGACCATCGCGGCGCGAATGGCTTGTTTGGTACCGTCGGTGATCCCAACCAATGGCAGGCGAACGTCTGTGCTGCATTTACCCAGCAATGACAGCCCATATTTCGCCCCCGTCAGCCCCGGTTCAGTGAATATCGCGGTGTGCAGTGGCAAAAGCCGGTCTTGATAGATCAGCGCCTTGGCGTAATCACCCGCCGCCATCGCCGCCTGAAATTCACTGCATAGCTTTGGCGCGACATTTGCCGTTACCGAAATGCACCCAACGCCGCCCTGTGCGTTGAAACCGATTGCCGAAGCGTCTTCGCCGGATAATTGGATAAATTCTGTACCGCAGGTCGTGCGCTGGTGCGAAACCCTGGTCACATCGCCGGTGGCATCTTTGACGCCAATTATGCGGGGCAATTTCGCCAGTTCACCCATCGTTTCAGGTGACATATCAACGACCGAACGGCCCGGGATGTTGTAGATGATGATCGGGATATCAGCGGCATCGTGAACGGCCTTAAAGTGGCCGATCAAACCAGATTGCGTTGGCTTGTTGTAGTAAGGCGTCACAATTAGTGCTGCGTCCGCACCTACCCGCGCTGCGTGCTTCGCCAACTCAACGCATTCAACGGTGTTGTTTGACCCGGCACCCGCAATAACCGGCACACGACCGGCAACGGTTTTCACTACCAGTTCGACAACGGTTTCATGTTCTTGGTGGGTCAAGGTCGGGCTTTCGCCCGTGGTGCCGACGGGCACTAGCCCATTCGTTCCCCGCTCGATCTGCCAATCCACCAGTTCAACAAGTGTTTTCAGATCAAGTGCTTCATTTTTGAATGGGGTTACCAAGGCTGTCAAAGATCCGCTGATCATGCGTTTGTTTTCCTGTCGTTTGGGGCGACTCATCGCCTATGCTAAACCGGGCGGAAACTAGCTGGTGTTCACAGAATTGCCAAGATTGTGTGTTGTTGTCGGCAATTGGTGCGGTAGGGTATGGGTTCTGGCCGGGGACGGTATTGGATGAAAACTATGCGAACAGCCCTGATTTGCCTTATTTTACTGTTAAATTCAGCCATATCGTCAGCTGCACAGGATCGACCCGAGACCGCAGCGATTACAGCGACTATGGAAGCCATTTCAGCCAGAAACTGGAAAAAGGCAGCAGATTCCGCACAACCTGCGGGCCAGGTTGGCCGCGATATCGTCGATTGGTACCGTCTGCGGGCAGGCGCCGGAAGTTTCGCGGAATATATAGAATTTCTTGAACGTCGGTCGGATTGGCCCGGTTTGCCGCTGATGCGAAAGTCCGGCGAAAGCAATATTCCGACGTCCGCAAAGGCCGATCAGGTAATCGCATATTTTGAACCTTTGGCCCCGCAAACAGGCCGGGGTGCCTTAAGATTGGCAGCGGCGTTAAAGGCAAATGGCGACGAAGAAAACGCGAATGCGCACATTGTCCGCGCTTGGCGCGATTTGGTGCTGTCAAAATCCCAAGAAGCCACGTTTCTGAAACTGTATGGTCCGCAATTGGTCAACCATCACCGCGCGCGGCAGGACATGTTGTTGTGGCGGGGGCAGACCAAAGACGCCGAACGGCTGAATGCATTGGTTGGATCGGGTTATAAAGCATTGGCGCGGGCCCGGATTGGTCTGCTCAAGAACGGCAAGGGCCTGAACAGCCTGATTAGTGCCGTGCCTAAGGAATTGGCTGACGATCCCGGCCTGGCTTTTGCCCGGTTTGATTGGCGGGCGAAGAAAGGCCGGCGCGACGATGCGTTAGAATTGTTGTTGGAACACAGCTCGTCGTTGATAGACCTTGGCCAACCGGAAGCCTGGGCTGATCGCCGTC
>CAXMPY010000177.1:0-4529 GCA_964195275.1 uncultured Paracoccaceae bacterium | reverse complement strand
GAATTGCTGACGCGGGATGAATTGTTTGGCGACGCGACTGTTCGTCTTGAATTGGTTAAGAGAATGGCGCAGGCGGCTGGGGCGTCAGGCATGGTTTTGGGGCAAGCGCAGGATATTGCGGCAGAGACCGCAAATGAGGGTCTATCGCTAGAAGAAATTACGAAACTACAGAGCAACAAGACGGGTGCTTTGATTGCTTGGTCAGCGTCGGCCGGCGCGCTACTGGCCGGGGCAAAGTCTGATGCAATCGCGGGATATGCGCGCGCTCTGGGCCTGGCTTTTCAAATCACCGATGACATTTTGGATGTAGAGGGTGACCCGGGAAAGACCGGCAAACGCGTGGGTAAAGACGCAGATGCGGGTAAGGCCACTTTCGTTTCACTATTAGGGCTAGCAGGGGCCAAAGATCGTGCGACCACGCTGGTGGCCGAGGCGGAAACAGCGCTTGCCCCCTACGGGGAAGCCGCGAAAGACTTGCGGGAAGCCGCGCGGTTCGTTATTTCCCGCAAGAGTTAAGATTGGCCCTTGGAGGGCAGATGTCCGAGCGACCAGAAACACCTGTTTTAGACCGAGTCCTAGTTCCGGCTGACTTGAAGGCATTGTCAGACGCTGAGTTGACACTGCTGTCAGGCGAAGTGCGCGCCGAAGTGATCTCGGCGGTGTCCGAAACCGGCGGACATCTGGGGGCCGGGCTGGGCGTTGTCGAACTGACGGTTGCCTTGCATGCGGTGTTTGAGGCCCCCAAAGACCGGGTTATCTGGGATGTGAGCCATCAGTGTTACCCCCATAAAGTTCTGACCGGGCGACGGGATCGTATTCGCACCCTGCGAAAAAAGGATGGCCTAAGCGGGTTCACCAAACGCAGCGAAAGTGCCTATGATCCGTTTGGCGCTGCACATGCGTCAACTTCAATTTCAGCGGCGCTTGGTTTTGCGGTTGCACGTGATCTGGGTGGCGCGCCGGAACATGGTATCGGTGATTGTATCGCGGTTATTGGTGATGGCGCGATGAGCGCGGGCATGGCCTATGAAGCGATGAATAATGCCGGGCATCTGGGCAAGCGACTGATCGTGATTTTAAACGATAACAAGATGTCGATAGCGCCACCTGTCGGGGCAATGTCGACCTATCTATCGCGGCTATATTCGGGTGCGCCGTTTCAGGAATTCAAAGCCGCGGCCAAAGGCGCCGTCAGTCTGTTGCCTGAACCGTTTCAAGAAGGCGCGCGCCGGGCCAAGGAAATGCTGAAAGGCAGGACTGTTGGCGGTACAATGTTTGAGGAACTTGGGTTTTCTTATGTCGGGCCAATTGACGGCCATGATATGGAGCAGCTTCTGTCGATATTACGCACGGTGAAAGAACGGGCAACAGGGCCAATTCTGATCCACGCGATCACAAAAAAAGGCAAAGGCTATGAACCAGCCGAGAAGGCTGCCGATCGCGGCCATGGGGTTGGACCATTTGATGTGGCCACCGGGGTGCAAAAGAAAAAACCGTCAAATGCACCATCTTACACCAGTGTATTTGCCGACGCATTGCTGACCGAGGCGGCAAAGGACGACAAAATTGTTGCGGTTACAGCCGCAATGCCGGACGGCACAGGGCTGGATCGGTTTATGGAGCGCTATCCAAGCAGATGCTTTGATGTCGGTATTGCCGAACAGCACGCAGTAACGTTTGCCGCTGGTTTGGCGGCGGGCGGGATGAAGCCGTTCTGTGCGCTGTATTCGACGTTTTTGCAGCGCGGGTATGATCAGGTGGTGCACGACGTTGCCATTCAGAAATTACCGGTGCGCTTTGCGGTTGATCGCGCCGGGCTGGTGGGGGCCGATGGTGCCACCCATGCCGGGGCATTTGATGTGGCCTATTTGGCAAATCTACCGGGCATGGTGGTGATGGCGGCAGCAGATGAGGCAGACTTGGTTCATATGGTGGCGACGGCGGTTGATTATGACGCTGGACCCATCGCGTTTCGGTACCCACGTGGTGAAGGCACAGGCGCAGAGCTGCCAGCGCGTGGAGAAGTGTTGGAAATGGGCAAAGGCCGGATCATTCAGGCCGGTGGCCGCGTGGCGTTACTGTCGTTTGGTACCCGGCTGGAAGAGGTGCGAAAAGCCGCAGAACTATTGTCTAATAAAGGGATATCGCCAACAATTGCCGATGCCCGTTTTGCCAAACCACTGGATCGCGAGATGATTTTGGGGTTGGCTGAGGACCATGAAGCATTAATCACCATCGAAGAAGGCGCCGTCGGGGGATTTGGCAGTCATGTTGCCCAATTATTGGCAATGGAGGGCGTGTTTGATCACGGATTGAAATACCGGTCGATGGTGTTTCCGGATGTGTTTATTGATCAGGCCAGCCCGGCAGATATGTATGCCGCTGCTGGGTTGCAGGCAGAAAATATCGTCGCGCGGGTATTGGAAGTGCTGGGTGTTGCCGAAATTGGTACGCGGCGCGCCTGAGATAAATTTGCGCCGCGCCGCCTCCGGCGGGGATATTTTTGAAAAGAAGAAAGATCAGTCGTTGGCCAATAGTGCCAGCAGTCCCGATTTGTACGTTGGGTATTTCAAGGTGACGCCAAGCTCAGTTTTTATCAGGTCGTTTCGAACCCGTTTTGATTCCGCGTAAAAACTGCGCGCCATCGGGGTCATGTCGGCGTTGTCCCAATCTTGCGCCGGGGGAACCGGCATATTCAACAGGTTGGCGGCATATTCGATAACGTCTTGGGGTGGGGCGGCAAGATCGTCACAGACGTTATACATCGCGCCCGGATTGGGCTTGGCGATCGATGCGGCCAGGGTTTGTGCGATGTCTGCGACATGGATACGGGAAAATACCTGGTCTGCTTTGATGACACGCCGCGCTGTGCCGTTCTTGACCTTGGCAAAGGGGCCGCGACCCGGGCCGTAAATGCCCGCCAGACGAAAAATATGCAGCGATAGACCCTGTTTTTCGGCGAATGCCTGCCAAGCTGTTTCCGCGGACACACGCAATTGACCGCGCACAGTGGCGGGGGTTAGGGGCGTCGTTTCATCGACCCAACCCCCCTGATGATCACCGTAGACGGCCGTTGTAGACAGGTAACCGATCCATTGCAGGTTGGGGGCCTTGGCGATTTGATCCGCCAGTTTATTCAAGATCGGATCGCCATCTTCATTTGGCGCGACCGAGCTTAGCAGGTGGGTTGCATCCTGAAAAGCGTCGGCCAAACTTTCATCCGGCCAGACAATCGAACTGGCCCCTTCTGCGGCGATTTCGGTGGCTTTGTCGCTGCTGCGAACGGTGCCAATAATCTGCCAATCGGCGGCAGACAATTCCCGCGCCAATGCGCGCGCAGAATAGCCGTGGCCAATGGAAAGCAGCGTATTTTTCATAGGGCCTGTTAAGCGCGGTGACGGGGGTTGCGCAAGAGGCGCGGATGTGGAAAATGGATCAATGGAACAAACATCATTGAAAACATGGGAAGAATGTGCGGCGCGCTTGGTTGACGTTGCCGCAGGGCGCGCACCTGCGGATGTCGTAATTCGCGACGGAAATTTGGTAAACGTCCAAAGTCGAGAGATTTTGGATGGCTGGCAAGTGGCGATTGCAGATGGGCGATTTGCCTATGTTGGGTTAGACGCATCCCATTGCATCGGCGATAAGACCGACATCATCAAGGCCGAGGGGCGCTATCTGATCCCAGGTCTGTGCGACGGGCATATGCACATCGAAAGCGGCATGCTGACACCGGCTGAATTTGCCGCCGCCGTCACCCCGCACGGCACCACCACGATGTTTACCGATCCCCATGAAATTGCCAATGTTATGGGGCTGCGTGGTGTGCGCCTGATGCATGATGAAGCAATGATGCAGCCGGTGAATATTTACACCCAAATGCCCAGCTGCGCTCCTTCTGCCCCCGGGTTAGAGACCACCGGCTTTGAAATTTCAGCCGATGATGTGGCCCAAGCAATGGACTGGCCCGGGATCATCGGCCTTGGGGAAATGATGAATTTCCCCGGCGTGATTAACGGCGATCCGCAGATGTTGGCCGAAATGGCAGCCACAATGCGCGCAGGGAAAACCGTCGGTGGGCATTATGCAAGCCCGGATAAGGGCAATGCCTTTGCGGCCTATGTGGCTGGCGGCCCGGCGGATGACCATGAAGGAACGGCCGAAGCAGACGCAATTGCCCGCGTGCGTCTGGGCATGAAATCGATGATGCGTCTGGGGTCGGCCTGGTACGATGTTGCCACGCAGATCACAGCGGTGACTGAAAAGGGGTTGGATTCACGCAATTTCATCTTGTGCACGGATGACAGTCATTCAGCGACGCTGGTGAACGAGGGGCATATGAACCGGGTGGTGCGCCACGCAATTGAATGCGGGTGTGACCCGTTGATCGCTTTGCAAATGGCAACGATCAATACGGCAACCCATTTTGGGTTAGAGCGGGAACTGGGGTCTATCGCGCCGGGACGGCGGGCAGATGTTGTTTTGACGTCTGATCTGCGTAGCTTGCCGATTGAACACGTAATTGCCCG
>CAXMPY010000176.1:0-4721 GCA_964195275.1 uncultured Paracoccaceae bacterium | reverse complement strand
CAAATATTTCTGCTTACAACGACAATTTATATCCTGTTGCAAAGTTTGATGGTGTATTTATCATTGGTGCTGCCTGCCAAAATTAATCAGTGGACCAACATCATTTTGGCGGTGCTTTATGCGATATCAATTGCAGCAAGTTGTATTGGTGAAACGTGGTACTTTTACTTTTTAGGTAGCTTTGTCGAAGTCGTTTTGTTGCTGGTGATTGTTCGGCATGCTTGGGGTTGGCGAGGGGTGACAGATTAAACCTGTGAAAGTGCGAACTAAAAAACGCCCCGGAAACCGGGGCGTTTTCTAATTCACTAGCGAAGAAATAAGTGACTAGCCTTTTTCTTCGATGATTTCCACAAGGTGGCTGATCTTGTTGACCATGCCGCGCACAGAAGGTGTGTCTTCCAGTTCGCGCGTCCGGTTCATTTTATTCAGACCCAGACCCACCAGCGTCGCGCGCTGGTCTGCAGGGCGACGGATCGGCGAGCCGATCTGTTTGACGACGATTGTTTTTGCCATTGTCCTGATCCCCTATGCTTCTGCTGCTTCAGGGGCAGGTTCAGCTTTTGCATCCGGTTTGCCCAGAATATCAGCTACTTTTTTGCCACGACGTTGCGCTACCGAACGTGGGCTGGCTTCGCGTAGCAGGCCGTCCATTGTGGCGCGGATCATGTTATAGGGGTTTGCCGAACCGATCGACTTGGACACGACGTCCTTAACACCCAACATTTCAAACACAGCCCGCATCGGGCCACCTGCGATGATACCGGTACCTTCTGGTGCGGTGCGCATCACGACTTTACCGGCGCCGTGGCGACCTTCGATGTCGTGGTGCAGGGTGCGACCTTCGCGCAGTTGTACCCGGATCATGTTGCGCTTGGCGGCTTCGCCAGCTTTGCGGATCGCTTCGGGTACTTCTTTGGCCTTTCCTTTGCCAAAGCCGACGCGGCCTTTTTGATCGCCGACAACCACCAGGGCTGCAAAGCCAAAGCGCTTACCACCCTTAACGGTTTTGGAAACCCGGTTGATCGCAACCAGGCGATCGGCGAATTCGGGCGTCTCTTCGCGACGGCCCCGGCCTCGTTGTTCTCTTGCCATTATCTGATCCCTTTAAAACTTAAGTCCGCCTTCACGGGCAGCTTCGGCCAATGCCTTAACCTTCCCATGAAAGAGGAAACCGCCGCGGTCGAAATAACATTCGCTGACTTTGGCTTTTTTGGCGCGCTCTGCGATTGTGGCACCAATTTTGGTGGCCGCTTCAATGTTGTTCTTGCCAACAACACCCAAGTCTTTTTCCATTGAGGAAGCCGAGGCAAGTGTCACGCCATTTACATCATCGATCAACTGAACACTGATATTTTTGTTTGAACGGTGCACCGAAAGGCGCGCGCGCCCGTCTGCGGTTTTCCGCAATTTGTTCCGAACGCGCTGGCGGCGCTTTAGGAACAGGTCTCTTTTGCTGTTTGCCATGATTTGCGTCCCTATTTCTTCTTACCTTCCTTACGGAAGACATATTCATCTTTGTATTTGATGCCTTTGCCTTTGTAAGGTTCGGGTTTGCGCCATTCGCGAATGTTTGCAGCCACCTGACCAACAAGTTGGGCATCGATACCTTCGATGATCACCTGGGTCTGTTTGGGGGCGGTTACTGTCACGCCGTCTGGCACCTCAAAAATCACATCATGGCTGTAGCCAAGTTGTAATTTAAGGTTCTTGCCTTCTTGCGTTGCCCGGTAACCAACACCGCTGATTTCAAGTTCTTTCTTGAAGCCGTCTGTCACGCCGATGACAAGGTTTTGCACCCGTGTGCGGCTCATGCCCCATTGCTGGCGCGCCCGTTTGGACGTACCGCGCGGTGCGACATGGATAACGTTTTCTTCGATCTTGATCGTAACATCGTCAGTTGCGCTGAAGTTAAGCGTTCCCTTGGGACCCTTTACTTCAACGGTCTGACCCGACAGCGACGCTGTGACGCCAGAGGGCAGATCGACCGGTCTTTTACCAATTCGTGACATCTGTTTCCCCTAGAATACCTGGCAAAGCACTTCGCCGCCGATATTGGCGTTTCGTGCGCTTGTATCCGTCATCACACCCATTGAGGTGGAGACAATCGACACACCCAGACCCTGCCGGACTTGGGGGATGTCTTTGACGCCCATGTAAACGCGGCGGCCCGGGGTCGAAACCCGCTTGAGCGTGCGAATGACAGGGGTGCCATCGAAATATTTCAGGCTGATCTCAATCGCCGGATGGCCGTCGGCCCCGGTGGTTGCTTCATGGCCGCGGATATAGCCTTCGTCGGCCAGCACATCCAATACCCAGGCACGCAGCTTTGAGGCTGGTGTGGAAACAGAAGATTTGCCGCGCATTTGCGCATTCCGGATACGGGTGAGCATATCGCCCAGAGGATCGTTCATTTTGGTATACCCTCCCTTACCAGCTTGATTTCACGAGACCGGGGATCAGGCCATTTGACCCAAGTTCCCGAAGCGCGATACGGCTGATTTTCAGTTTACGGTAATAGCCGTGCGGACGGCCCGTTAGCTGGCAGCGGTTGTGAAGACGTGTCGCCGAGCTGTTGCGCGGCAGCTTTGCCAATTTCAGACGCGCCTTAAAGCGCTCTTCCATAGGCAAGTCTTGGTTTTTCGCGATTACTTTAAGCGCCGCGCGCTTGGTGGCATAACGATCCACCAGCTTTTGCCGCTTTTTTTCGCGTTCGATCATTGCTTTTTTAGCCATGTCTGTTGTTCCCTCGCGATCAGCTGTTGAAAGGCATGTTGAATTGCTTCAACAGCGATTTTGCTTCCGCGTCGGTATTCGCGGTGGTGCAGATGATGATGTCCATTCCCCAGGTGACGTCGACTTTGTCAAAATTAATCTCGGGGAAAACCAGCAGTTCTTTCAGACCCATCGCGTAATTGCCGCGGCCATCAAATGATGTGCCGGATACGCCGCGAAAATCCCGAATGCGGGGCATTGCGACAGTCACCAGACGGTCCAGAAATTCGTACATCCGGTCGCCGCGCAATGTCACCTTGGTCCCCAGCGGCATATCTTCGCGAACCCGGAACGTCGCGATGGAATTTTTGGCCTTGTTGATGACGGCCTGTTGGCCGGCGATCAGCGTCAATTCCGCCTGCGCGCCTTTGGCTTTTTTGCTGTCTTTGACAGTTTCCGAACCACAGCCGATGTTCAGGACAATTTTGTCCAGACGCGGGATCTGCATGTCGTTCTTGTAGGAATGTTCTTCCTTCAGGGCGGCACGCACTGTGTCTTTGTAATGCGCTTTCAGGCGCGGGGTATATGTTGCTGCATCTAACATCAGACTACATCCCCTGTTGTTTTGGCGAAGCGCACCTTTTTGTCGTCTTCCATGCGGAAACCAACGCGGGTTGCTTTGCCTTTTGCGTCCAGCAGCGCCAGGTTGGACAGGCTAATTGGCATGGCCTGTGGCACACGACCGCCCTGTTCAGCTTGGGACTGTTTAACGTGGCGAATGGCGATATTTACGCCTTCAACCACTGCTTTGCCGGATTTCGGGCTGACCGAGGTTATATCCCCTTGCTTGCCTTTATCCTTACCGGACAGAACGACGACCTTGTCACCCTTGCGAAGTTTAGCGGCCATTACAGCACCTCCGGCGCAAGGCTGATGATTTTCATAAAGTTCTTGGCGCGCAATTCGCGAACTACTGGTCCGAAAATACGGGTGCCAAGTGGTTCATTTGCGGTGTTCAAGATTACAGCGGCGTTACCGTCGAAACGGATCGCTGTGCCGTCATCGCGGCGCACTTCTTTGCGGGTGCGTACGACAACGGCTTTGCGCACGTCGCCTTTTTTCACGCGGCCGCGTGGGATGGCCTCTTTTACCGAAACGACGATCACATCACCAACGGATGCGTAACGACGCTTGGAACCACCCAGAACCTTAATGCACTGCACGCGCTTAGCGCCCGAATTATCAGCCACTTCAAGATTGGTCTGCATTTGAATCATTGTGATTCTCCCGACCTTTGGGGACCTTCGCCCCAGGGTTTCGATTGAACCGGAAAGTTAACGCCCTTAGGAGGCGAGAACCTCCCAGCGTTTTGTTTTCGATTTAGGCGCACATTCCTGAATGCGCACCTGGTCACCTGTTTTAAAGGTGTTGGCTTCGTCGTGAGCCCGATATTTCTTGGACTTACGGATTGTTTTCTTCATCACCGGATGTGTGAAACGGCGTTCAACCGAGACTGTGACGGTCTGGGCGTTGGCGTCGCTGGTGACGGTGCCTGTCAGGATGCGTTTTGGCATAGTTCAGACCCCCTATTCGGTTTTCGCTGCGTCGGCAGCACCGGCTGCCTGGGCAGCCTTTTGGTTCAGAATTGTTTTGACGCGGGCCGCAGCACGGCGAGCGCGGCGGATGCCGGATGTGTTTTCAAGCTGACCTGTCGCCTGTTGAAAGCGCAAGTTGAAGCTTTCCTTTTTCAGGTTAGCAAGTTCTTCCTGCAGCTGGTCAGGAGTCTTATCACGTAGTTCGCTGGCGCTCATGGCCATTTCCTTTCAACATCACCGGAGGGCCCCTGTTGTTAGTAACAATGGGTCACCCTGATTCCCCGGTGGAGGCAGTGAAGAGGTGCGTATAGGAGGTGGGCTTGGGGTTGGCAAGAACATTCAAATGGCATTCGGCAACTAATGCTATGTCATCCCCGCTATGGCGGGGACATTTAACAATGTGGCGCTTCACCG
>CAXMPY010000175.1:0-4739 GCA_964195275.1 uncultured Paracoccaceae bacterium | reverse complement strand
GGCTTTGCAAGCTGATGCGCTTGACCCGCCCATTGGCCAAAACGAAGTCGCGATACTGGACGCAATCCTGTCTTTGAAAACCAAGTCCCCAAAGGCGATTATGCAGCTGCAAGAGCTTTGTGGTGATTTGCCCGCGCTAACCGCCGCCGTTGATGATCTGGCCAGGCGACTTGATGTCTTAGATAGCCGGGGCATCGATGTAGACAGCCTCGACTTTGAAGCCAGCTATGGCCGGACGTCGATGGAATATTATGACGGATTTGTTTTCGGATTTTATGCCGCAAATCAGCCCGAATTGCCGCCGGTTGCCACCGGTGGTCGTTATGATGCATTGACACGCGTGCTGGGGCAGGGCCGATCGATCCCTGCCGTTGGAGGTATTATCCGGCCAGAACTTTTTGGTGGGCTAACATAATGGCTGTAAAACTCGGCATCCCATCCAAAGGCCGTCTGATGGAGAACACGGTCGACTGGTTTGCCAAACGTGGGGTTACCTTGCGGCGTACCGGGTCTAATCGAGAATATTCCGGGGCTGTTGAGGGCGCTGGAAATGTTGAACTTGTGTTGCTTAGTGCAGGGGAAATCCCCCGTGAATTGGCCACCGGGCGGATCAATTTAGGCGTCACTGGTTCTGATCTGATCCACGAAAAACTGGCCCCCTGGGCGCATTATGTAAGACAGGTCGCAAAAATGGGATTTGGTCAGGCTGACCTGGTTATCGCTGTGCCACATAGTTGGGTCGATGTGGATCTTTTGGATGATCTGGATGCCGTCGCGGCGCAGTTTCGGGCTAACCACGGTTTTCGGTTACGGATTGCCACCAAATATCACCGGTTGGTTCGCGAATTTTTGCGCGATAATGGCGTGGCGGATTATCAACTGGTGGACAGTCAGGGCGCAACCGAAGGGTCGGTTGCAAACCTGACAGCAGAAGCCGTGGCTGACATCACTTCTAGCGGTGAAACGTTTCGCGCCAATCATCTTAAACTGCTGTCCGACGGCCTGATACACCAAAGTCAGGCCTGTTTATTCGCCTCAAGAACTGCCGATGTGGCAGCGGCAGACCAAGCAGCACTTCAGGCATTTCTGACAAAGATCGCGGGCTGATGGCACCAATGAACCGAATACGCTGCATCGCTTGGGATTTTGATGGGGTTTTAAACCGAAACGTCGTGAATGGCAGGTTCATTTGGCAGGACCGGCTGGGTGATTTTGGCATTGAACGGGCGGTTTTTGAGAAATTCATGTTCGCGGATGGGTTTTGGCCGATCATGCGTGGGCAAGAAGATCTACTTGATCGATTGCAACGTTTTCGCGACCACGCCGGGTTTGAAGCGGATGCAGAACAATTGCTGAACTATTGGTTTGGTGCAGACGCCTATCCCTGCGCCCAAATGCTGGCGCTAATGGAAAAGGCGCAGTTGGCCGGTTTGCGGCAGGTTATCGCGACAAATAATGAACACCGCCGATCATCTTATATCGAAAATGACATGGGCTATGGGGACCGCATCGAAAAGCTGTATTCCTCCGGTCGCATGGGTGTTGCAAAGCCCGACGCGGAATATTTTCGCGCAATCCAGACCGATCTTGGGCTAAATGCCGATGAAATTCTGTTCGTGGATGACTTCAGTGAAAATATTGACGCTGCTGCAAGCTGTGGTTGGCAGGTTCATCATTTCCCGGAAAACGGCCAACAGGCGTTGGCAGACCGTTTGTCAGAAATTCTTTGAGGGTGCGTTAGAAAACACCGATTTCCGCCAAGGCTGAATTCAATTCGGTCGGAATATCTGCGTCATTGGCCCGCATTTTTGGTAAATCCGGCGGGGCGTTTTCGCGGCTCAGATACCGCCACCCCTGAAACGGTCGTTTTGGGGCGGTCTGGGTTTGGATAAGCTGCGCCTCCATCCTGATGCCACAGCGGCGTATACCGTCTTGGCCAATGACCTCGTCCAACGCGATTATCCGCTGTCTGGCTTGCAGCACACCTTTGATAACCCAATATAGCGATCCACCGTTCAACAACTCGGCCCGTCGTTTTGGCCACATGCGGGTGACATGCCGGGATTCGGTGCTGTTGCGCGCTGCAATGCTTCTGGATAAGTCGTCAATTGAATCGACGCCGACGCATAATTTTACTAGATTTACGTATTGCGCCAAACTTACCCCCAAGATATAGTAGCACCCCGCCTTAGCCTAAACCTACCAGCAACAGGGTGGAATACAAGATTGCCTTCTCAAGTCACAATTGTTGACCAGGCCGTCCGTTAGATTTAAGTTTGTAAGCCTTCCCTAACTGCGTTTGGAAACGTGACATGAGCCGATTTTCCGCCACCATTGCCGAAAATATTTGGGATATGAAATACCGCCTGAAATCGGCGGATGGCACGGCTGTGGACACCAATGTCGAAGACACCTGGCGCCGAATTGCGCGATCCCTTGCGGTAAATGAGGCGGACCCTCAGGGTTGTGAAAACAAATTTTACGCAGCACTTGAAGATTTCAAATTTCTACCCGCTGGCCGCATCACTGCAGGTGCCGGGACCCAGCGATCGGTGACGCTGTTTAACTGCTTTGTCATGGGCACGATCCCAGACAGTATGGGTGGTATATTCGATATGCTGAAAGAAGCCGCGCTTACCATGCAACAAGGCGGCGGCATCGGTTATGACTTTTCAACCATCAGACCAAATGGCGCGGATGTTAAGGGCGTCGCAGCAGATGCATCGGGCCCGCTATCCTTTATGGATGTCTGGGATGCGATGTGCCGCACGATCATGTCCGCGGGATCACGCCGGGGTGCGATGATGGCGACAATGCGCTGTGATCACCCCGATATCGAAGATTTTGTAACCGCCAAGTCGGATCCGGCCCGGCTGCGCAACTTTAACCTATCGGTACTGATTACGGATCCATTTATGCAGGCTGTTGCAGCAGACACCAGCTGGGATCTGATTTTTAACGGCACAGTCTATCGCACCCTACAGGCCCGTGATCTGTGGAACATGATCATGCGGGCCACCTATGATTATGCCGAACCCGGCGTTATTTTCATCGACCGCATCAACCAGATGAACAATCTGGCCTATTGCGAAGATATTTCCGCCACCAACCCTTGCGGTGAACAGCCACTGCCGCCCTATGGCGCGTGCTTGTTGGGCTCGATCAATCTGGCCCGGTTGGTGGAAAACCCGTATGAGAAATCCGCGCGGCTTGATGTCAAAGCACTGGACGGTTTGGTTGGTACTGCTGTGCGCATGATGGACAACGTGGTTGATATCTCGAAATTTCCGCTGCCTGAACAGGCTGCTGAGGCCAAGGCCAAGCGACGTATCGGGTTGGGCGTGACCGGGCTGGCGGACGCCCTACTGATGCTTGGGTTGCGATATGGTTCACAAGAGGCTGTACAGCAGACCGAAACTTGGCTGCACGCGCTTTCCCGCGCTGCCTATTTGGCATCTGTGGAATTGGCCAAAGAAAAAGGCGCATTTGCACTGTTTGATGCCGATGCTTATTTGGCCAGCGGTGCGATGGCGAAAATGGACACCGATGTTCGTGCTGCCATCGCCAAACATGGTATTCGAAACGCGCTGCTGACTTCTATCGCGCCAACAGGCACCATCAGCCTTTACGCCGGCAATGTCAGTTCAGGCATTGAACCGGTTTTTGCCTATGGCTACACCCGAAAAGTGCTGCAAAAAGATGGTACGCGTAGCGAAGAAGAGGTTGTGGATTACGCGGTGCAAATGTGGCGGGATAAATTTGGCGACAGGGCATTGCCGGATTATTTCGTAAACGCGCAGACGCTGGAACCGCTGGACCATGTTCGGATGCAGGCAGCAGCACAGAAATGGATCGACAGTTCGATTTCAAAAACCATAAACTGCCCAGAAGACATTGATTTTGAAGCGTTTAAGAATGTTTACCTTGAGGCGTGGAATACCGGCTGCAAAGGCTGTACGACCTATCGGCCCAATGAAATAACGGGGTCGGTTTTGTCTGTGCCGGAAGCTGCCGATGCCGCGCCCGAGGTCGATTTGGGGGCCGACGTTGTTTATATTTCCGAACCGCTGGAACGCCCCGCTGAACTGGAAGGCAATACCTATAAATTGCGCTGGCCCGACAGCCCACATGCGATTTACATCACGGTCAATGATATCATGACCGGCGGACACCGCCGGCCGTTTGAGGTGTTTATCAATTCCAAAAACATGGAACATTTTGCTTGGACGGTGGCCCTGACCCGGATGATTTCGGCAGTATTCCGGCGCGGTGGTGATGTGTCATTTGTGGTCGAAGAACTGAAAGCCGTATTTGACCCGCGCGGCGGCGCTTGGATGGATGGGAAATACATCCCATCAATTTTGGCGGCAATTGGTGGTGTGATCGAACAACATTTAATCTCAATCGGGTTCATTCAGGGCGAGGGGATGGGCCTGAAATCGGACCCAAAGGCCGATTTTGTGAACTTGGGCGCGCCGCGAACAACCTGCAGTTCATGTGGTGGTACCGAAATGCGGATGATCGAAGGCTGTGCCACCTGCGCAAGCTGTGGGTTTTCAAAATGTGGCTAGTGCACCACTGATGGTGCAAAAAGACGAGTCTTTGCCGCCACAGGTGGGTGGTTTTCATCACCCGTCGGCTTTTTTACCGGCCTGAAATTGTTAATGAATCGTTAACAAAAAGAAAAACAGGCAGGTTTCGCAGGCATGGCAACGGGCGTTTCGGGCTCGTTTCTTCTA
>CAXMPY010000174.1:0-4745 GCA_964195275.1 uncultured Paracoccaceae bacterium | reverse complement strand
AGCCCGACTATTGGCCAATGATCTAGGGCTGGATGAAGGGTATCTGAGCCGGATATTGGCGAAGTTTGCCAAATCTGGCTGGCTATTGCGCGAATCTGATCCCAAGGATCGTCGGAAATCAATTCTCAGATTATCCGAAACCGGGCAAGCACAGCGTAAAACCTATGTCGACGAGTCGCGACAAAAGATTGAGCAAACTCTGTCCCAATCAGACACGATCAATCGGGCGCAAATTGTTGCGGCGATGGTAACCATTCGCAACCAACTGACAAACGGAAATACTGAAGTTTTATTGCGGGATCTGAGGCCGGGGGATAGTGGCTGGTTGATTCAACAACACGCAGAAATCTATCAACGGGAACAAGGGTTTGACGAGGGGTTTGAAGCGCTGGTCGCTGAAATTCTGACGGGTTACATCCGAAACCGAAATCCGGCTAAAGAGCGCGCATTCATCGCCGAACGTGACGGTGCGCGCCTTGGCAGCGTGTTTTGTACGCGCCAGTCGGATGAAATTGCAAAACTGCGACTGTTTCTGTTGGTTCCACAGGCGCGCGGTTTGGGCATTGGTAAGAGGTTGCTAGAAGCCTGCCTTGGTTTCGCCCGTGCCCAAGGCTACAAGCGGATGGTTTTGTGGACGGCAAAGGAATTAGGGGCGGCCTGCGCGCTATATGAACGGTTTGGTTTCAAGGTTACTGCCACTGAAAATGCCAGGGAATTTGGAATCGATGTCGTAAATCTGACCTACGAAATAGAGCTTTAGTAGGTTTTCGTTTATCGCCTGTCCATATAATGCTGTAAAACGTACAGTCTGATAGCTGAAGCCAAACCGGAATTTACCCCCCGGTTCACATCAATTTCTGCCGCTAATGCATTGATCGCCATACCTTTAGCTGCAGAAATACTTTTAAACGCGTTCCAGAATTCATCTTCCAGTGACACGCTGGTTCGGTGCCCGCGTAAGGTTAAGGATCGTTTTGCAGGGCGGGCGTTCAACCCTTGGGGCCGATCATGTGCTCTGGGCGCACAACAGCGTCAAACGTCGCTTCATCAACCAGCCCCAATGCAATTGCTTCTTCTTTCAAGGTGGTGCCGTTTTTGTGGGCGGTTTTGGCAACTTTGGTGGCATTATCATAGCCAATAGTGGGGGCCAATGCTGTCACCAGCATCAGCGATTCACGCATCAGTTTTTCAATTCGATCGCGATCCGCCTGAATGCCGACCACGCAATTATCGGTGAATGCACCCGCCGCGTCGCCCAGTAACTGCATAGATTGCAACACGTTATAGGCCATCATTGGTTTATAAACGTTCAGTTCAAAATGGCCCTGCGATCCGGCAAATCCCACGGCGGCGTCGTTGCCAAATACATGGGCGCAGACCTGGGTCAGCGCTTCGACCTGTGTTGGGTTCACCTTGCCCGGCATGATCGAGCTGCCTGGTTCATTTTCCGGCAGCATTAATTCGCCCAAGCCACAGCGGGGGCCGGAACCAAGCAATCTAATGTCGTTGGCGATCTTGAACAGCGAGGCGGCTACGGTTTTCAGAGAACCGGATATTTCCACCATCGCGTCATGGGTGGCCAACGCTTCAAATTTATTGGGCGCGGTTATAAAGGGCAGGTCGGTTATTTGGGCCATGTTTGCGGCGACAATTTCTCCCCAACCTACGGGCGAATTCAGACCGGTGCCAACCGCGGTGCCGCCCTGGGCAAGTTCGTAAATGCAACCAAGCGACGTTTTGACCCGTACAATTCCCATTGCGACTTGGTGTGCGTAGCCTGAAAATTCCTGCGCTAACGTCAGCGGTGTCGCGTCCATCGTATGGGTGCGGCCGATTTTGATGATGCCATCAAATTCCTTGACCTTAGCGTCCAGCGCGACGTGCAATTTTTCAAGACCCGGCAGTAAAACATTATGGGCCGTCATCGCGGCGGCAATATGCATGGCGGTCGGAAACGTGTCGTTTGAAGACTGGCCCATATTGCAATGGTCGTTCGGATGCACCGGGTCCTTGCTGCCGATGACACCACCCAAAATTTCGATGGCCCGGTTGGCAATGACTTCGTTGGCATTCATGTTTGACTGGGTGCCAGACCCGGTTTGCCACACAACCAGCGGGAAATTGTCGTCCAGCTTGCCGGCCGCAATCTCTGACGCCGCCGCGATAATTGCATCGGCAATTTTAACGTCAAGTGCGCCGGCATCTCTGTTTGCCCGAGCACAGGCCTGCTTGATCACACCCAGCGCCCGAACAATGGCCACGGGTTGTGTTTCCCATCCAATGGGGAAATTCATCAAAGAACGTTGGGTTTGTGCGCCCCAGTATTTGTCGCTGGGGACTTCAAGCGGGCCGAAACTGTCCGTTTCAGTGCGGGTTGATGTCATTTTGTTTGGCTCCGTAGCGCGTTTTCGTCTTACTAGCCGCGCGCTGCCCAAGTTGCGATGAAGAATATAAGCTAGGTCGGTGATTATTTGCGAAAACTGTCCAGGCTAACCACTTCGGCGTCGGCATGATCCTTGAGGCTTTCAGTTTTTTCATCTGGTTTGGCGCTGGTTTCCGGCGCCAACGATACTTCTTTAATCGGGCTGGTTTCGCCGTCGTCATCATCATCCTGATTTTCGAACCGCAGGCCAAATTCAACCGACGGATCAACAAACGTCACCAATGCATCAAATGGAATATATAATGGTTCCGGATTATCGCCAAAATTTAGCGTAATTGAAAACCCGACATCGGTGATCAGCAGATTGTCAAACCAGTGCTGCACCACGATCGTCATGTCTTCCGGGTATCTGTCAGCCAACCAATCTGCGATCACCACATCATCATGACGGGTATCAAAAGTGATAAAGAAGTGATGTTCCCCCGGCAGGCCGTTTGCTGCGACGCCTTCAAGTACTTGCTGGATGAGGCCACGCATGGCGTCATGCATCAGATTTCCGTAGTCGATCGAGTCAGGCATCTGCGTAAGCCTTTTGGGAGGTTGCGGTGCCAGCATAACCAAATTCAGAACGAAGTAAAAGGCAGCATCATCGGATTTCAAACGGCTATGTCTGCGCTATCGTAACGCCCACTAAGGCCGTGATGGCCAACACTTTGATCAGCCCCCAATGAAGGCGCAAAATCAATATTCCAGCAAGTAAGCCAAGTACCACAACACGCCAGTCCAGGCTGGCCGGGTCCGGCATGAAAAAGGTAAACACCCCTAATTTTGTCTGGCTGACCCGTGTGAAAAATACGTGCAAAGCGAACCACAGTGACAGGTTTAAGATCACGCCAACCACCGCTGCGGTTATCGCGGATAGGGCGCCTTTCAAACGCGGACGGGTGGCGATCCAATCAATGTAAGGCGCCCCAGTGAATATCCACAGAAAACACGGAACAAACGTTGCCCAGATGGCCACTAGGGCTGCGGCGATGCCAAGCCACAGTCCATTTTCAGCAAACCCTGCGGTGAAACCGACGAATTCTGTTACAAGTATTAGCGGCCCTGGCGTGGTTTCTGCCAACCCCAGTCCATCCATCATTTGCGCCGTGCTAAGCCAGTTCATGTCGTTGACCGCGTCTTGGGTCATGTAGGCAAGAACCGCGTAGGCGCCGCCAAAAGTCACCAGTGCCAGTTTGGAAAAGAACAGGGCAATCTGGGTTAGGAAAGTGGCGCCACTGGCCCAGAGAACAGCAATTGGAAGCCACCAAATAGCCAGCCAGGTGAGTATGGTCTTTAGGGGTCGGGTCGAAGCCAGGGGTGGTGCGGGCGCGCCGTCATTGCCACCGGTGACGTATCCAAGCAATCCGGCCAACGCGATAATCAACGGAAACGGTAGCGCTAGAAAGAAAATACACACGAACGAAAGACCGGCGATCAACCAATGGATCCAGCCGCTGAGGGCCTTTTTCGCGACCCTTAGCAATGCTTGGATGACGATAATAACGACTGCGGCTTTCACGCCCAAAAACATCGCTTCGACAAAGGGCACTTGACCAAAATAGGCGTATCCCGCGGCCAGTGCGCCGACAATCAATGCACCGGGTAAGACAAAAAGCAAACCGGCGATCAACCCGCCCCTCACGCCATGCAGCCGCCACCCGGTATAGGTTGCAAGCTGCATGGCCTCGGGTCCGGGCAACAACATGCAAAAACTAAGCGCATTTAAAAATTGCTTTTCGCTCAGCCAGCCTTTGAGATCAACAATCTCACGATGCATTAGCGCAATCTGCGCGGCCGGACCACCAAAAGATAATAGCCCGATACGCAGCCAGACGATAAAGGCCTGCGCAAGTGTGGGCGCGGGTTGACGGCTCATGCCGTCATCAATCGCTATGCTCTCCATGGCTCAGCTCCGGTTATCGGGTTGCGGCCAGTCGTGCGATTCATCGGTAGCGTCCCGTGCCCAGCGATAGAATGCATCGTAGAGCAACATCCCGGCGTCGATTTGCTCGAGATCATCTCGATACATTCTCGAGAGGCCGAGCGATGCTGCCAACAAACCGGCTGACTCGGGTGCAAGCTCATGCCGATTGGTGTCGGCGCCCCGCACTATAGTTGCCAATTGCTTTAAAGCATCGGTTTCCAGACCGAATTCTTCGAGCATCGTGTCAAAGGTGCAACGCTCGCCGCGATGGCTCCAGAATACGTCTTCGACATCAAACGGCGTGGCTTCGAATTTTTCTGCGACCCCGAGCACTTCAGCGGGAGCGACGAACAGAAACTGCGCCTGCGGATCAATAAAACGCCGGATTAACCA
>CAXMPY010000173.1:262-4901 GCA_964195275.1 uncultured Paracoccaceae bacterium | reverse complement strand
TGGCAGCAAGCCACGCCCGTCGACAATGACTGTACGTCCACTGGCACGTTCGTGGCTGCGGTGTTCAAGGAATGTGCGTATCTTCAGGATCGACAATCCCATATAGGCGCATAACATGTATTGAATGATCGGTATTTCCGCTACGAATACCAGCCAAGCAACAACAATCGCCACTGCAGGAATATGCCAAAGCCAACCAAACAGAACTGCCCTGTCGCCCGCCCGGATTGATCGCCAGTCATTGCGCACGAATGACACCTGCGAAACCAGCGGCCCAATTACGAGCCTGCCAAACAATGTATTGTTAATTTTCAAGATCAATCTGACGGGCAATGACAGACTGTCCCAAACCTTTGGGTCTAAAAAATTCGATTCTGGATCATCATAGGGATCGGTAAGGCTGGAATCCGTATGATGGGCCAAATGCAAATCGCGAAACCGATGAAACGGAATTGCAATCGTTAATCCAGGCAACACCAAAATCTCATTCAAAATGTTCCACCGCGTCGGATGACCATGCAGCACTTCGTGCTGCAATGAAGAAAACAGAGCAATCGACATCGTTGTGAATATGATCCCGGCAGGTCCCCACATCGACCAAACAACGGTAGTTCCAAGCCCCCAGGCGCAATAGCAAACCGTCAATAGGGTCAATGTCGGCCATTCTGTTTTGTGCAGGTCAGACATTGCGACCCCACCGAATTTCGTTCCAGACACGTTCGTAAATCAAGTAGCAGGCCAAACCGAGCACCGCATTTACGATGGCAATTATGCCGCCCAACGCCATTGAACCCGTCGCGACATAGCCAACAAGAACCATGCTAATCAATCCGATCAAATTCCAGATCACTGCTTTCAGCAAAGAGCGCCGCCGGGTATCCATTTGTTTTCCGATTTTAGAGTTCACAGTTTTGCTACGGCAAAAATTGAAACACCGGCAGCCTGAATGTAGTTAACATTATTCCTCATTTGTGATAATAATCAACAATGGGTATTAAATTAGACAAACGCATTCGCGCGGATCGCTTTCGTCAAAGATTGGCACAATCAATGCGGGAACAAAGTATCAGCCAAAGCGCGTTAGCGCGTGGGATAGGCGTCGACCGTTCAACTGTTTCCCAGTTGCTAAAAGATAGCGGTGCTCGTTTGCCCAATGCCCATATCGCCGCCGAGTGTGCCCGCGCATTAGGCGTTTCGGCCGATTGGCTGCTGGGTTTGACCGAGCACAAAGAAAATATCGCCGATACGCTGGCCGCCGCGATGCAAGTTACCAAAGCACCCCGTGCGCTGATCGATGAACGGATTTTTGAATGGCATCAAGAAGCCGCCGGTTACAAAATTCGCCATGTGCCCGCATCCTTACCGGACATGTTGAAAACAGATGCGATGTTGGACTGGGAATATTCGCCCCAGCTGGGCCGATCTACCGAACAGGCCATTGGGGCATCCCGCGATCGGTTGAATTGGATGCGCACCAGCCTGTCGGATTATGAAATCGCGATGCCGATCCATGAACTAAACGCCTTTGCGAACGCCGAAGGATACTATTCGGGCCTTTCGCCGGAAATCAGACGGGATCAGTTGCAACGCATTCTGGACCTGAATGAACAACTGTATCCAACGATGCGGTTGTTTTTGTATGATGCGCGTCGCGTCTGGTCATCACCGATCACCGTATTCGGCCCACTTTTGGCGGTATTATACCTTGGTCACGATTATCTGGCGTTCCGAGACAGCCTGAAGGTTCAGGGGTTCAGCCGGCATTTTGACTGGTTGGTGCGCGAAGCGACGGTCACTGATCGCGCAATATCCGGGTTTGTTACTGGGCTATTGGCAGAACTTTGACCGCCGATAGCGCTAAAAAGGTTGCGGATGCGCTTTGTGTGCCTGCGCGATTTCGGCAAGAACCTCGTCTGAAAGCGAGATATCGGCGGCACCAAGACAGGTATCCAGTTGCGCCACCGACGTCGCCCCCAAAATAACTGCGCCCAAAAAGGGCCGCGTCTGACACCAAGCCAATGACATCTGAACCGGATCAAGGCCATGTTTTACAGCGATGGCATGATAGGCAGCAATTGCAGGCCAGACATTTGGTGTAACGCGCCCGCCCAGGTCGGGCGATACAGCACGGCGTGTGTTTGGCGGCGTGGTGTCAGGCGCATATTTACCACTAAGCAAACCTGACGCTAGGGACGTGAACGACAGTAAATCAACTTCTTCGTTATGGGCCAGCTCTGCAAGATCAAGATCAAAGGACCGGCACAGCAGTGAGTATTCATTCTGAATTGTCTGCATGCGCGGTAGATTGTTGTCGGCGGCCAATTGCAACCATTTTGCGGTGCCCCAGGCGCTTTCGTTGGACAGGCCAACATAGCGGATGCGCCCGGCATCAACCTGGCGCTGAAGTTCGGCCAAAACATCTAGCATGTGGTCATTGATCTCGGCCCGGTCCTGCTCGGTCGGATCAAACGTCCAGCTTCGGCGGAAATGGTAAGATCCCCGGTTCGGCCAGTGCAATTGATATAGGTCGATATAATCGGTGCGCAGCCGCTTAAGCGACCCTTCCACCGCCGTGCGGATACCCTTAGCCGTAATCGGTTCCCCATCACGCACTACTTCTTGGCCCTGCCCCGCGATTTTGGTGGCCAGCACGATGTCGGCGCGGCGCCCGGTTTTGGCAATCCATTCGCCAATGATTTCTTCGGTTTTCCCGGCGTTCTTCGCCAGCATTGGGTAGGTCGGATAAATTTCCGCCGTATCGATAAAATTTACCCCAGCCGACAACGCCCGTTCAATCTGTTCATGACCCTCAGACATCGTATTGGTCGTCCCCCAGGTCATCGAGCCTAGGCAAAATTCGGAAACCTCAAGATCACTTTGGCCCAGCTTTTTCATTCGCATTTTGGGGTGTCCTAATTGAGCGCCTAGCGGCGCATTTTTTTAGCCCTACGGGCGGTGACGCTGTGCTGGGGATATTTGGGAAAAGAAAAAGGTTCAAGCCATTGGTACCTGCCGAAATCGACATGATCAGTCACATTGGGGGTTGCGGCCAGTATTCATCGGCGCAATCTGTGGCCAAATAGGCTGGGTGCGATGCGACTTTTGATATCTTTTGCGGCGCTTTTTGTTTCGGCGGTGCTTTTGCAACTGGGCGCCGGCGGATTGGGACCGTTGGACGCGTTGTCGGGGCTGGAAAGTGGGTTCAGCCGCAGCCAGGTCGGGTTGTTGGGATCAGCACATTTTTTGGGGTTCCTGATCGGTTGCTGGTGGGCCCCACGCCTGATGGGGACGGTTGGCCACAGTCGGACATTTGCCACATTCATTGCCACCGGGGCCATTGGCATCATCGCACATACACTGATCTTGGACGCGAACGCCTGGGCTTTGTTCCGGGTGATGTCAGGGATTAGCGTGGCGGGTTGTTTCACCGTGATCGAAGCCTGGATGCAGGCCAAAGTCACCAATGAAACCCGCGGTCGAACAATGGGTGTTTACCGGATTGTTGATATTGGCGGATCACTGGGGGCGCAGTTGCTGATCAGCGTTCTGGAACCCAGCAGTTATGTATCTTACAACATATTGGCGGTGTTTTGCTGTGCGGCGCTGATCCCGTTAACGCTGACGCGTGCCTCACCGCCGAAAACACCCAAAGTTTTGCGCCTGCGCCCGGCGCTGGCCTGGCGCATGTCACCGCTTGCCGCGATGGGTGTTGTGGTGGCGGGTTTGACGACAGCCGCATTTCGCATGGTCGGGCCGATTTATGGTATCGAAGTTGGGCTGAATGTCGATCAGATCGCGCTTTTGCTGGCAGCATTTGTTTTAGGCGGCGCGCTGGCGCAGTACCCGGCGGGTTGGCTGGCGGATAAGTATGATCGGCGCTGGGTTCTGATCTGGATATCGGCGGCGGCGATCGGCGGCTGTGCGATTATGGTGGCGCTTAGCAACGGCGGTACAGGGGCGGTGATGTTTTCTGCCGGGTTGTTCGGGTTTACCACTTTTCCGATTTTTTCGGTTTCAACCGCCCATGCCCACGATTTTGCAACCGAAGAAGAACGGGTTGAATTGTCGGCCGCCCTGATGTTTCTGTATGCGATCGGTGCAATCGCCAGCCCCTATGCGACATCAACGTTGATCGAGTTTTATGGGCCAGAGGCGATGTTTTATTTCATATCCGTCGCCCATTTGGTGCTGATCGTTTTTGGCTTGCTGCGCATGCGTCGCCGGCCGACCAAACCTGATCGCACAGCCTATGTTTACACACCACGAACGTCATTCATGATCGGGCGAATTCTTGGGCGTTTTCGCGACCGGCGCTAGCCCTTGGCCAGACCTTGCGCTAAAGGGGGCGGACCAATTGGCGAAGGGCACATAATGGCACGCATTCTGATCACCTCGGCGATCCCGTATATCAATGGGATCAAGCACCTGGGCAACCTGGTGGGTAGCCAACTGCCGGCAGATCTATATGCCCGCTACAGTCGCGCGCGCGGTCACGAAGTTATGTTCATCTGCGCCACGGATGAACATGGCACCCCGGCAGAACTGGCCGCGGCCAAAGCCGAACAACCGGTGGCGGAATTTTGCGCTGAAATGCATGTGGTGCAGGCTGATCTTGCCAAAGGGTTCGGGTTGTCGTTTG
>CAXMPY010000173.1:0-252 GCA_964195275.1 uncultured Paracoccaceae bacterium | reverse complement strand
ACCCAGCATTTTGCCAAGGCATTGGACGATCAGGGGTTGATTGAAGAAGTCAGTGAAAGCCAAGTCTATTCCAACGCTGATGGCCGGTTTCTGCCTGATCGCTATATTGAAGGCACCTGCCCCAATTGCGGCTATGACAAAGCCCGTGGTGATCAATGCGAAAATTGCACCAAACAGCTGGACCCGACCGATCTGATCGATCCGCGCAGTGCAGTGTCAGGTTCAACCGATCTGGAGGTGCGTGAAACCAAG
>CAXMPY010000172.1:0-4905 GCA_964195275.1 uncultured Paracoccaceae bacterium | reverse complement strand
TATAATAGTCCTGCCATGCCTTTTGAAATCCGGGCGTCGCTGGCCACGGTGTTGGTGCATAGCAAAACGCCAAAGCAACCGAATCTGTCATTCCCGACGGGGTGTTGGCCGGGCCACCATTAAAGCTTTCTTTCAGATCAAACGGCGTATCTTGCCCACGTGATTTGGCCAGCGCCTCTGTCCCCGGACCCAGATAACCGTATGGGGCACCGTCCAGCGCTGCTACGGTTTGTTTTTCTGCCGCCGCTTGAGCAAAAAAAGCACGGGTCGCGGCCCAAACCGCATCGATCGTTGCCTTTGGAACGCCATGACCGGTAACAGCCAAGAACCCCGTTTCCTGACAAATCAGATCAACTTTGGTCGCTAATTCAGCTTTCTTAGATGCAACTGCTTCGAAATATTCAGCAAGATCGAGGATCGGAAATTCAGACATGGACCGGCCTTTCAAAAAGAAGCCATTATAATCAGCGGTGGTTCCAGTCATTCGGATCATCGGAATTACCGGGTGACAGGCCAATATCATCGCCATCAGTAGAACACCCTAAACCCAGAACCGTCCGATTGGCGTAACTGAAATAGGCCGTGACCTGATTGATCTCTAGTATTTCGCCATCTGAATACCCAGCTTCGCGCAGGCCGACAATAATGGGCTCGTTTATACTCGCCGGGTCCTGCGTAAGTTTTTGCGCATAAATCAACGCCAACTTTTGGGCCGCATCCAGTGGTGCCGCGGGAATATTGCGGGCGTCAATGGCAGCCCGGACACCATCGGCCTTAGTGTCGTCATTCAACAGACGACGCAGCCCGCCAAAATGGTGATCAACGCAATAGGCACAGTCATTCAGGCTGCTGACCCAAACACCGATGGTTTCCAAAAACCATTTCGGGATCGTATTGCCAGTATGGTGCAGAACATTCTTATACAGCACCATATGGCCTTCCATACTGTGCGGGCGCAGGGAATGGACCATCATGATGTTATCGACGTTGTTGTCGGGGCCTTTGACGCGGTCATATAGTCGGCGCAGTTTGCCGGTGGATTGATCATAGGGGATGGTAGGGATGTAGGGCATGGGGTCTTTCATCTTTTTGAATAACTAACGTCATCCAAACAAAAGCCGCAAGCAAACTTAGTTCTCAAAAAGACGGCAGCGCCTGACCTTAGGACGTGTGAATGCACCGTCTCGGGCGCGGCACTTTAATGACGAGGGCAAGTTGAATTGGGTGCGGGTAACTTCATCAACCAGCACTCAACCCTTTGCAATCGCGCAACACATTTGCATTGGCCCACCGACGCACAGTTGGTCAAAAACCGCGGCTGCGCTAAGGTCTCGCCCATCTGAACAGAGGGATCAAGAAAATGGAAGAAATCACCGCAAATGTAAGTTGGACCGCCGTCATCGTCGGAGCAGTTGTATCGTTTCTAGTGGGCTGGCTTTGGTATTCGGAAAAACTATTCGGTACAAAATGGGCCGAAGGCGTGGGCGTCGAGCTTGGCAGCGCCAATGAAATGCCGATGGATGCGATGGCCTATCAGGCTGTTGGCCTGCTGCTCATGAGCTGGTTTGTCGGCGTCACAGCGGGCAACAATGCGCTGTTGACGGTTATTCTGGCCACCGTCGCTTTTACAGTCTTGCAGATGTCAGGCGGCAAATTTGCGCGGCACAGTTCTTATGCCAACCATGTCAATGGCGGCTACTGGCTGGTGGCGCTGGTGATCATGGTCATTTCAAACGGGATTTTCTAGCGTCGCGGCAATCGCGATTATCGGACAGATTTCATAATTCCGGTGGTGAGGCATGTTGCTATGTCTTTGTAGGCATGCTGCGCCCCTGAAATGGCGCAAGTTCAGGGCTTTCTGGCGCTGACGATCCATGCCGATGCCGGAAATTTAGGCCGGTCACCTTTGTGATACTCTGACAATCCGTCTGTCAACGCTGCCATCACGGCATCTGCCGTCGGTGCGCCGACCTTTCGCAGAATGGCCGAAACCTGGCCGTTAAAAGCGGCGACAAAGGCAGCGAAATCCGCAATATTGCCATCGCCCATTCGAACCTTAGTGTCCAGTGGGTCCAGCCGCACATCTACAAATCCCGCGCCGGTCAACATGGCCTGGGTTTTGGGTTTGGATTCCAGCGAAAACGGGCTTGCAGGCGTTTCGGGGCTTGGTGTTGGCATGTCAGGCATGAACGATCGTACCGCGCCATACGGAACCATCAGCCAGGGGCTGAGTCCCGGTCCGCGCCAGCACACGAAAGCAAGCCGACCGCCGGGCTTGAGGGAGCGGTAAAAGTTGGCAAAGGCAGTCTCGGGATTGGCAAAGAACATCACCCCGAATTGGGAAAACACCACATCAAAACTGGCCGGGTCAGATAGGTAAGTCTTGGCATCTGCGTTCAAAATATTTACCGGCGCGGCGGCGGATTTGACCTGTTCGCGATCGACATTCAGCATCACAGCGGACACATCCACAGCCGTGACCAAGCCATCTGGTGCGACTGATTTTGCAATTTTTAGTGTGGTCGTGCCGCAGCCGCAGCCCACGTCCAGCACCTTGTCGCCCGCCTTTAGTGCAGCTTGCGCCAATACCTGTGCGCCAAACTGGTCATACATCAGGTCGGTCAGCCGGTTTTGATCTGTCCAGTTTTGCCCGGGCGCGCCATTCCAATGATCGATTTCGTCGCTGTTTGGGCATTCTGCTTTGATAATCGTATACATAGTGCCCCCCAGTCCGATTGGCCGACCCTACAGGATTTGGCGAAATACTCTATATCTGGACCCGTTCAGTGGTGGAAAATTGGTAGCCCACCGGTTCAGCCATTGCCCCCAACTGCCCCACCTGCCAAAATGCTGCCAATCAAAAACAAGCCAGAGCAGCACATGGCCAACGACCTACTCACCGCCAAGGGTGACTCAACTTACGACGCCGCTTCCATTGAAGTGCTTGAGGATATGGAACACGTCCGCTTGCGCCCCGGCATGTATATTGGCGGTACCGATGACCGCGCTTTGCACCATATGGTGGCCGAGATTATCGATAACTCAATGGACGAGGCCGTGGCAGGCCACGCCAATTGGATCGAGGTTGAGCTGCATGCCGATTTTTCTGTCACCGTGCGCGACAATGGCCGCGGCATCCCGATTGATGCACACCCCAAAGATCCGTCAAAATCGGCGTTGGAAATAATTTTCTGTACGCTGAATGCAGGCGGCAAATTTTCTGGTGACAATTATCAGACGTCTGGCGGGTTGAACGGGGTTGGGTCCAGCGTGGTGAATGCGTTGTCTGACCATGTGCATGTAGAAGTAGCGCGCAATCGCGAACTATTTTCGATGGATTTTCAGCGCGGCATTCCGCAGACCAAACTGATCAAGATCGGGTTGGCGCCAAACCGGCGCGGTACTTCGGTAACATTCCACCCAGACCCAACAATATTTGGCTCGCTTAAATTCAAACCGGCCCGCCTGTTCAAAATGGCGCGTTCCAAGGCGTACCTGTTTTCTGGTGTCGAAATCCGCTGGAAAAGCGAAGTTGACGACGGTGAAACACCAACCGACGCCAAGTTCCATTTCCCCGGCGGATTGGCGGATTATCTGAACGAAACCCTGGGCCAAGCGTCAACCTACGCCGACGCGCCCTTTGCCGGCAAAGTGGCGTTCCAAGACAAATTCAAAGTGCCCGGTTCAATCGAATGGGCGATCAACTGGACGCCCAGCCTCGACGGTTACATCCAAAGCTATTGCAACACTGTACCCACGCCCGAAGGCGGCACGCACGAGGGCGGGTTTTGGGCGGCGATCCTGAAAGGTATCCGCGCGTATGGCGAACTGGTTGGCAACCGCAAAGCCACGCAGATCAACCGCGATGATCTAGCAACTGGCGGCTGCGCCTTGATCTCGATTTTTATTTCCGAACCCAGTTTTGTCGGCCAAACCAAAGACCGGCTATCAACAGAAGCTGCGACCCGGATGGTGGAAAGTTCGGTACGCGATCATTTTGACAACTGGCTGGCGGCAGACACGAAATCTGCCGGGGCGATCCTTGATTTTCTGGTGTTGCGCAGCGAAGAACGCCTGCGTCGCCGGGCCGAAAAGGAAACCGCGCGCAAATCGGCCACCAAAAAGCTGCGCTTACCGGGCAAGCTGACCGATTGTTCGTCCAAAACCCGCGAAGGGACCGAGCTGTTTATCGTAGAAGGTGACAGCGCCGGTGGCTCTGCCAAAATGGCCCGCAACCGAAAAACCCAGGCCCTGTTGCCGCTGCGCGGTAAGGTGCTGAACGTGCTGGGGGCGGCTTCGGGAAAAATCAATTCGAACGCCGAAATTTCCGATCTGTGTCAGGCACTTGGCGTTGGCATGGGCAGCAAATTCAACCTGGATGATCTGCGCTATGACAAGGTGATCATCATGACCGACGCTGATGTCGACGGCGCCCATATCGCCGCCCTGTTGATGACGCTGTTTTTCACCCAGATGCGCCCGATGATCGACGCCGGGCACCTGTACCTGGCCTGCCCGCCTTTGTACCGGCTAACCCAGGGTGCCAAACGGATTTATGTGGCAGATGAGGCTGAAAAAGACGCCGCAATGGCAACGGGTCTGGGCGGCAAAGGCAAGATCGACTTGCAGCGGTTCAAGGGGCTGGGCGAGATGGACGCCAAAGATTTGAAAGACACCACCATGAACCCGGAAAGCCGGACGCTAATTCGGGTGACGATTGATGAAGACGAACCGGGGGAAACCGATGATTTGGTGGAACGGCTGATGGGGAAGAAGCCAGAGCTGCGGTTTCAGTATATTCAGGAGAATGCGCAGTTTGTGGAGGGGTTGGATGTTTGAGAGGGAAAAATCCCGATTGAATGTGGCGCTCTTGGAGCTCGTAATAAACGTTCGCTTAAACGACCA
>CAXMPY010000171.1:0-4907 GCA_964195275.1 uncultured Paracoccaceae bacterium | reverse complement strand
ATGTCATTTCGTACTGCCGCTTGGCGCACCGTGCGACATTGGCCAGTTTCGTGATAACAGAGCTTTTAGGCTATGAAAACATTCAAGTTTATGATGGGTCATGGACAGAATGGGGCAGTATTGTGGGCGTGCCAATTGAACGCTAGCACGTAGGAAGCGAACCGCGGTAGGCGCCAATCAATAGTTGACGAAAGCAGCGATCGCGGGCTTCCAACCCTACAACGGCAACATCGTCGTCGATTTGATTTCTTCCATCGACAAAAGGGCCGTGACATTGAATATTTTAACCTCGGATATCAACGCCTGATAAAACTCGTCATAGGCCTTTGAATTGTTCACCCGAACTTTCAGAATATAGTCAATGTCACCCGCCAGACGATGCGCTTCCAGCACTTCGGGGCGGGCTTTTAGGGCGCGTAGGAAATTGGCCTGCCAGTCGGCCTCGTGTTCGCTGGTTTTCACCAGCACAAAGAAACACGCTTCAAGCCCCAACGCATCAGCGTCTAGAACCACGGTGGTTTGGCCGACCACACCGGCGGCCCTCATTTTTTTAATCCGGTTCCACACCGGTGTCTTGGAAGACCCTATTTTTCGGGCAATTTCATCCAATGATTGGCTGGCATCCTGTTGCAGTTGCGCAAGAATTTTCCGATCTATGGCATCAATTGTGGAAGGCGTTCCTGAATTTCCTTTGAATTAGGACAAAATTGTTAAACCCTGCATCTTGTAGGATGTTTGTTCTTAAATGTCGAGTTGCCTAGCAACATTATAGAACAATGTCCTATATTAGCGGCAGACGCAGAAAATAAATTCAGGAACCCTGATATGGCCCGCCCATTTACACCTAAGGTCGTCACCGCAAATGACTTGACCCAAGGCGACGTTGTTTATTTCACCGCCCAGGGAAGCTGGACGCGCGAACATGAACAGGCGGAATTGTTTGAAGACGAGGCCCATGCGCAACTTTGTCTGCTGAATGCGCAATCGCAAGGCGATATTGTAGGCGCCTATCTGGCAGATGCACAGCCCGGCCCTAATGGCCCACAGCCAGTTCATTTTCGCGAAGCGTTTCGTGCCATTGGCCCGTCAAATTACGCCCACGGCAAACAAGAGGATGCGACGCATGTATAGCTATACAGATTTTGACGAAGCATTTGTGCGCAATCGGGTGACGCAGTTTCGTGGACAAGTCGCGCGGCGCATTGATGGTTCATTGACCGAAGATGAATTCAAACCGTTGCGCCTGATGAATGGTCTGTATTTGCAATTACATGCCTATATGCTGCGGGTGGCGGTGCCTTACGGCACGCTGAACAGCACGCAATTGCGCAAACTGGCGGAAATTGCGGATAAATGGGACAAGGGCTATGGCCACGTCACCACACGCCAGAACATGCAGTATAATTGGCCCAAACTAAATGATGTGCCGGACATTCTAGACGCTTTGGCAGATGTTGAAATGCATGCGATCCAGACATCGGGCAATACCATTCGCAATGTTACCGCCGACCATTTCGCAGGCGCGGCGGCAGATGAAATAGAAGACCCAAGACCGATCGCGGAACTGTTGCGCCAGTGGTCAACCGATCACCCAGAATTTCAGTTCCTGCCGCGCAAGTTCAAATTTGCGGTGACCGGCAGTTCCACTGATCGCGCCGTAACGCGGGCCCATGACATCGGGTTGCGTATGGTCAGAAATGACGCGGGCGAACCTGGGTTCGAGGTGATTGTCGGTGGCGGGTTAGGACGGACACCGATGGCGGGCAAAATCATCCGGGGTTTTTTGCCCAAGGCCGATTTGCTGCCCTATGTCGAGGCGATCGTCAGCGTTTATAATTTGTTGGGCCGGCGCGATAACAAATACAAAGCCCGCATTAAGATCACCGTGCACGAAAACGGGCTGGACCGCATTCAGGAATTGGTCGAGGCGCGTTTTGACACGTTGCGCGTCCAATTCGGCGGCATTGATCAAACAATACTGGCCGGTATCGAACGTCAGTTTTCACCACCGACTTACATCCCCAAATCGGTGAAAGCATTTGAAGTTGCCTACAAGAGTGACCCGGTGTTCCGGTCCTGGGCCGACACCAATATCGCAGAGCACAAGGCCGCTGATTATACCATCGTAACCGTATCTCTGAAAGCAATCGGTCAGACACCGGGCGATGTTACGTCGGATCAAATGCGCGCTCTGGCTGACTTGGCGCGAAAATACAGCCATGATGAACTGCGTTTCAGCCATGAACAGAATATCATTCTACCCCATGTTCATCGCGGGGATCTGGCTGACATCCATGCGGCCCTTAAATCTGTTGGGTTGGCAACGGCGAATATCGGCCTGGTTTCAGACATTATCGCCTGCCCCGGTATGGATTATTGCGCGTTGGCGACAGCGCGTTCGATCCCGGTTGCGCAGGCCATTGCCAGCCGTTTTGACGAATTGAAAATGGAACACGAAATTGGGCCGCTGAAAATCAAAATCTCGGGCTGTATCAATGCCTGCGGACATCACCATGTTGGCCATATTGGCATTCTGGGACTGGATCGCGCAGGTGTCGAAAATTATCAGGTCACGCTTGGCGGTGACAGCACTGAAACATTTGTCATCGGCAAACGCGCCGGCCCAGGGTTTGCCTATGATGAAATTGTTCCGGCTGTTGAACGGCTGATAATGGCCTATCTTGATTTGCGCACCAGCGAAGACGAGGTATTTTTGAAAACCTATCAGCGATTGGGTGCAGAACCCTTTGTTGATGCGCTTTACCCCAAACAGGACCAGGCCAATGCCGCTTGAAGCACCCCTACTTTCGGTCCACGCACGCGTTAGCGATCTAAACGATCGGTTTCGTCATCACAGTGCGATGTCTGTGTTGGAACAAGCGCTAACGGACGCGCAGATCGGGCGGATCGCGATGGTATCCAGCTTTGGTGCTGAATCGGTTGCCTTGCTGCACATGATTTCGGTGATCGACCGCACGACACCGGTGTTGTTTCTGGATACCGAAATGCTGTTTGCCGAAACGCTGACCTATCAAAGCGAAGTTGCTGAACATTTGGGCCTAACTGATGTTAATGTCGTTCAACCCGACCGCGAGGCGATATTCGCACGGGATCATGACGGGTTGCTACATCAGCGCGAACCGAACGCTTGCTGCGCGTTGCGCAAGACCGAACCGTTACAGCATGCACTTGGCAGCTTTGATGCTTGGATTACAGGACGCAAGCGGTTTCAGGGCCGCGAACGTATGGATCTGGAGTTTTTTGAGAACGAGGTTGATACACGCATCAAAGTGAACCCCTTGGTTCATTGGACGCCTGACGATGTACAGGATTACATGGTTAACAACCGGTTACCGCGGCACCCATTGGTGTCGCAGGGTTATCCTTCGCTTGGGTGTTTGCCGTGCACCAGCCGGGTTGCGGTTGGCGAAGACGCGCGCGCCGGGCGTTGGCGTGGGCAAGAAAAAGAAGAGTGCGGCATCCACTTTGTCGATGGCAAATTGGTCCGCGTTGACGCGGCGGCATGAAATGAACAGCACACACGGATTTTTGGCATGAACACTATTGTGCGTGATAACGGATTTAACGTCGATGACTGGGAAGGTGAATTTGCCAACCTGGATCAGATGGCGGCTAATATGGAAACCTCGGCGATTGACCTGGCGTCTGATGTGGCCCCCGAAGACTTGGCCGGGCATCTGTCAGCGGTCGACATGATACGTGTTGATTTCCCCAGTTTTGCGGATGGTCGCGGTTTTACCATCGCGCACCAATTGCGGTTGATGGGGTATACCGGTCGACTGCGGGCCAAAGGCCATATAATCGCAGACCAATACGCAATGGCGCGCCGCGCGGGTTTTGACGAGGTCGAGATTGATGACGACCTTGCGCGGCGTCAGCCGCAGGATCAATGGCTGCTGCGTGCCGATTGGCAAGCCCATAACTATCAATCACGGCTTGCAGGGTCTGTTTAGGCTTCAATCCCCGAAAAATCACTTATAGTACAAGGAACGGGCGCTTCGCCTTGCAAATGATATGAACAAGCAGACAATTGTGAACCAAGAATCCATAAAAAAAGTCCCAACCCTGCCTGACGCGCAGATCGTGACGGCGGTGCGTCATTTCACCGACCAGTTGTTTTCGTTTCGGGTGGCGCGCCCACAGTCGCTGCGGTTCCGGTCCGGCGAATTTGTGATGATCGGACTGATGGGCGACAACGGCAAACCACTGTTGCGGGCGTATTCCATTGCATCTCCGTCATGGGATGAAGAGCTAGAGTTTTATTCGATAAAAGTCCCGGATGGGCCGCTGACCAGCAAATTGCAGCATATCAAGGCTGGCGACGAGATTATTTTGCGCGCTAAACCAGTTGGCACGCTGGTTCATGACGCCCTGACACCGGCCAAGCGGCTGTGGTTTTTCGCCACCGGTACCGGAATCGCCCCCTTTGCCAGCCTTATGCGCGACCCGGAAACCTATGAAAACTATGACGAAGTTATAATGATGCATACCTGTCGCGATGTGGCTGAATTGACCTATGGGCGCGACCTAGTCCAAAGCCTGCCCAATGACCCGCTGATTGGCGAATTTATCGGTAACAAACTACGGTACTATCCGACAACAACGCAGGAAAAAAGTGCCAAGATGGGGCGGATTACCGATAACTTGACATCGGGCCAGGTTTACAAAGAATTGGACCTGCCAGTAATTGACCCTGCAAGAGATCGCGCGATGGTCTGCGGGTCACTGGCATTTAACGTCGACATGAAAGAAATTTTGGAAGGCTATAATTTGCGCGAAGGTGCAAATTCGGATCCAGCAGATTACGTCGTCGAAAAAGCATTTGTTGGATAGCAATAAAAAGTGCCGCGCAGCATTAGCCGCGCGCCGCAAGTTTTTGTTTTAAA
>CAXMPY010000170.1:0-4917 GCA_964195275.1 uncultured Paracoccaceae bacterium | reverse complement strand
GCTGGAATGCTAATGCACGCTCTATTGGTAAGTAAACCTATCCAAGAACGCAGTGGCCTAGTTTTTTTCAGCCGACCTATGACAGTCGGTCCGACAAGCCACATATGCGCAAACACATAACGCCAAGCGGTGGCCCATGCGACGCGGGCTCGCCCACAATCAGAATTTTCGAACAACCCAGCACCGTTTGTCTGCACAAAAATACTTTATGCGCTGGTGTTTGACCGAATGGCGATATTTCGCAATAAAAAATGGCCGCTTAGCCGACGAAATCCATTCATAAAATAGTAAGGGTCTATGGCTTATGCGCGCTAACCACTGCAATAGATACCGGCACCCGGTACCCGTTGCCGGTTGCAAATTGCGCGGCAACTTTTTCTGCAATCTGCTTGCCGATTGCCTGAATTACACTTTCTTTCTGACTGGAAATTAGCATGCGCGCACCGACTGTAGCTGTTCTAAATATCTCAAATAAATCTTCTGGTTCGGATAATTCCCATACTGTTGCTATAGTGTCATGCGCAGTCATTGTCAGGTCGGCGGCGCTGATCATTTCTTTGGCGCTTTCGGGCCTTGCAAATGCAAAAAGGTCAGGTTGCGGCGGTGAAACCGAAAAATCGGCGTGATCTTTTAAGGCACCAAACACCGTTCCAAACGCCGGTGAAACGTCTGGTGCCGCCCAGGTTGCCATCGCGAAATCTCCGCCGCTCACCAGCACACGCTGAATTTCTGCAAGCGCTCTGGGCTGTTCAGGCAAGTGCATCATCCCAAAATTGCAAACAACGGCGTCAAAACAACCATCTGCATAAGGCAACGCCTGCGCGTCGCCCTGTCGAAGCTCAGCATCCGGAGCAGTATTTCGCGCCAGCGCGATCATCTCAGCCGAAAAATCCAGACCAGATACCTGTGCGCCCGCTTGGACCAACATATGCGTAAGATCGCCCTGTCCACAGCACAGATCCAATACTTTGCGTCCGGGCCGTCCGATTTTTTCAGCGAGATCGTATGCAGCCGCACGGGTCAGGGGCCCAAAGTGGTCAACATAGGCCCCTACGATGCCCATCGTCGGACCACCCGCTTTTTTCTAATTCTGCAAATTTGTCAAAATCTTGCATTTTGACACTCCCAGATGCGATTTGCCGATAGGTTAGCCTCGCTTGTACCACATGCGCCACAACAGCCCATCACCACGAATGAAATGGTGGTACAGCGCGGCACCAACATGGACCACCAACAACGCCATTACGATCTTCGAACCAAATCCGTACGCAATGCGTGGTGCCCGGTCGTCAAAGCTGGGCAATGGTCCGGGCGCGCCGTAAAACAAAACATCCGCCGCTCCCGAAAAAACCAAAGTTGAGAAACCGCAGGCCCTCATTAATATGATCGCCACGTAAAATTAGGTAATGCACGGCGCGCGCCAAGAATTCCTGCCACGGCGAGTTGCCCCCGACGAGTGCGGGTTTTTTATCGGCCAGCCACCACCAAAGCAGCCGTAATATCGTTAGGATAAAGATCAAACTGCCCACGGGCGCATGCAGGCCCTAAACCGCTTGCTTGGCCGCAGTATCCGTTAGCCCGTCCGACTTAAGCCCTCTAAACAGCAGAAATACTATTGCCAGCATCGTGATCCAATGGATGGTAACAGCCACGCTGCCATACTGTGTTGGTGTGCTTTTCGCGCCCATGTTTTGGCCGCCCCTGTTTGCCCAGCTAAACTTGGATAATCTAAACGTCGTTCTTAGACAAACACCAAATTCAAGACCAGAAATATACCACCAGACAGCAAGGCTGCTGCCGGAACGGTAATGACCCAAGCGGCGATGATGGTCAAAAAATGCGACCGGCGTACCAGTTTGCGGCGTTGCCGTTCTTTGCTGCCAACTTTAAGCGGGCTTGTCGCTTTTGACCGACGTTCTTCCTGCCATTCCCGATAAAATCCAACGCCAAAAACGCCGCCCACGGCGATGTGGGTGGAACTGACGGGCAAGCCCAACCAAGAGGCAAAGATTACCGTGATCGCGGCAGACAGGGCCACACAGAAAGCCCGCATGGGGTTAAGTTTGGTAATTTGGCTGCCAACCATGCGGATAAGTTTGGGCCCGAACAGGAACAGGCCAAAAGATATGCCAAACGCTCCGATAATCATCACCCAGACCGGAATAGAAACTTTGCTAGCAAATTCGCCAACCGTTTCGGCATGGACAATTGCCGCCAGCGGGCCAACCGCATTGGCAACATCGTTGGCCCCGTGGGCAAAAGACAACAATGCCGCTGAAATCACCAACGGCACGCGAAATAAAATCTTCAGTGACTTATTGCGATTTTCCAACCCCTCGGATTGGGCCCGGATCAGCGGTCTGCTGGACAAATAGGCAATCGTCCCGACGGCCGCGCCGATCATCAAAGCGGTGGACGTGTCAATATATATGATCCGTTTCAGGCCCTTCACCGCCAGATAGGCGGCAAACGAACCCGCCATAATGGCAATCAGCACCGGCACCCATTTTCGCGCCGCGGCAATTTTATCTGGTTGATACATGATGCGGGCTTTGATGAACGCCAGAAACAGGGCGGCGACCACCCCACCCAATACCGGCGAAATCACCCAGCTTGCAGCGATTTTGCCCATATTGGGCCAGTTGACAGCAGCAAACCCAGCGGCCGCGATCCCAGCACCCATCACGCCACCAACAACCGAATGGGTGGTCGAAACCGGTGCCCCAAAATAGGTGGCCAGATTAACCCAAAGCGCGGCTGACATCAGGGCCGCCATCATTGCCCAAACGAACACGGCGGCGTCGTTCACGCTGGCGGGGTCGATTATGCCCTTTGAAATTGTGGACACTACGTCACCACCGGCCAGCAGCGCACCAGCGCTTTCAAAGACAGCGGCAATCAGGATCGCCCCGACCATCGTCAGTGCCTTGGCACCCACGGCGGGGCCAACATTGTTCGCCACGTCATTTGCGCCGATGTTTATGGCCATATAGGCCCCAAGTGCGGCTGCCGCGACAATAACCAAAGACCGCTCTGACTGGCCAAACATTAGCGCCGCGGCCAAGGCTGCCAATACGATAAAGGCCACCGCGATACCGGGACCTATTAAGGGGCGCGAAACAAACTGCACCGCCGATTCCAGTTGAACGATGCGCCGCAAATCTTTGTCGAGTGTCAGCCATTTGTTGTCGGGGGGCGTGTTTGGCATGTGTCAGGTCCCTGAATTTCACAGTATGATCGTCACTAGGCTTGCCGATTAAGGTGGAATCAGGATCAGTACAATGCAATTTATATTGCCTGTGGGATTGCCTGATCGCCAACCGGTATTTAGGTGCAGTCACATCGCAAAATTTGAAGAGGACCATTTTCATGGGTACTGCGCGGATCGGACTAATCGGATTGGCCGTCATGGGGCGCAATCTGGCGCTGAATATCGCAGATAACGGATTTTCGGTGGCGGTTCACAACAGAACCACCGCCCGAATTGCCGAATTTATCCAAGACGCGGGTGACCTTAGCGAAAACTTAGTTGGATGTGAAAAGCTGGAAGAACTGGTTGGCGCGCTAAGCAAACCGCGCGCGATCATTTTAATGATAAAATCCGGTGACCCGGTGGATGCCAGCATTGCCGCGCTAAAGCCATTTCTTGAACCCGGCGATATGATCATCGATGCTGGCAATGCCAATTTTCATGACACGCGACGACGCGAGGCCGCGCTGGCGGCTGCTGGATTATCCTTCATTGGTATGGGGGTTTCAGGCGGCGAAGTCGGGGCGCGATTTGGACCGTCGATCATGGTTGGCGGGCAGGCCGAAAGCTACGGCGTGATCCGCGATATCGTCGAGGAAATTGCAGCCAAATACAACGGCGATGCCTGCGCTGCGCATCTGGGGCCTAACGGCGCGGGGCATTTTGTGAAAACCGTTCACAACGGCATTGAATACGCCGACATGCAAATGATTGCAGAAGTTTACGGTATTCTACGCGATGGCCAGGGACGATCGGCCAGCGATATCGGCGCGATGTTTGACCGCTGGAACACAGGCGCGCTAAAGTCCTATTTGGTCGAAATTACCGGCCATGTGCTGGGGGAAACTGACCCGGCAACCGGGAATGCGATGGTTGATATGATTGTCGATCGAGCCGGACAAAAAGGGACGGGCCGCTGGACGGTAATCGAAGCCTTGGGCCTTGGCCAATCGGCCTCGACGATCGAAGCCGCCGTGGCAGGACGGTCCTGGTCCGCTGCAAAAGAGGCGCGCGTCGCCGGGCAAGATATATTGTCGGGTATTACAGTAGGATCGTCGGGCGCAGACATTAGCGAAGACGACCTTGAGTCTGCCCTGTTGGGCGCTAAAATAATCGCCTATTCGCAAGGTTTTACCCTGCTAAATGCCGCCAGTCAGGAATATGACTGGGATCTGGATTTGGGCCGAATTGCCGAAATTTGGCGCGAAGGCTGTATCATCCGATCGGCGTTATTGGACGACATGGCGGCCGCTGCGCGCACGGGGCTGCCCCACGGTCATCTGATCTTTGCTCCTGCGTTTCGCGAAATGCTTCTCCCCACCAGCGAGGCCCTGCGCAGGGTGGTGGCGGGCGCTGCGTTGAAAGGCCTGCCAATACCTGCTTTTTCGGCGGCGTTGGCGTATCTTGACACGATGCGACGGGCGCGCGGAACTACTGATATCATTCAGGGCCAGCGTGATTTCTTTGGGGCGCATGGGTTTGAACGTATTGATGGCGGTTCCGGGCATCATGGGCCCTGGGCGATGGGTTAAACGGTGTGGTGCTTCCGGCGGGGATATTTTTGAAAAGAAGAAAACGTCAGGGTTTGCGTGGTTTGGCGCGTAATGTCGGGGTCGTTTGTGCTGGGTCTTCGGGCCACGGATGTTTGGGGTAACGTCCACGCATAT
>CAXMPY010000169.1:0-5069 GCA_964195275.1 uncultured Paracoccaceae bacterium | reverse complement strand
TGCAACTGCAATAATTTGTTTCGTTAGATGCTTCATTAAATAGTCCCCTCTGCTGTTGATCACCTATGGTTGCTGTTAAATGTCCAAGAGTCAAAGCAAAGAGGCCACAATCGTAACCGGTATCAGCGATAAATATTCCTGCACTACCTTGACCCCGAAAGCTTGCAGGGGCATTGGGGCCAAATGTTGATTTACAAGATATTTCGCGCCTCTGAGTGGGCCGAATTCCAAGCCGCCGGCAAAACGGGCGGCGCGCCAATTGATTTGACGGATGGTTACATTCATTTTTCCACTGGCACTCAAGTGGTGGCAACCGCGCAGAAATATTTTGACGGCGTTAACGGGTTGGTCCTTTTGGTGCTGGATTCAGAAGATTTCGGGCAGTATCTGAAATGGGAACCGGCGCGCGGCGGTGCGCTGTTCCCGCATCTTTATCGGGCGCTGCGCATGGCCGACGTTATGTGGCACACCGATCTGACGTTGGGTCCTGACGGCCATATTTTTCCCGATGGCGTGGTATGAAACTGCTGGAAAAAACCGGCCTTGCGATCCTGCGTAAATTTGATCCGGAAACCGCACATGGTTTGGCCCTTAAAGCACTGCGAACAGGTATACTGCCCCTGCCCGGCCCAATCTCGTCGCCCAAACTTGTCACAAATTTTGCCGGATTACACCTGCCCAACCCGATCGGTCTGGCGGCCGGTTTTGATAAGAACGCAACAGCCCTAGCCCCCCTGATGCGGGCCGGGTTTGGTTTCGTTGAACTGGGCGCCGCCACCCCGCGGCCCCAACCCGGCAACCCAAAACCCCGGCTGTTTCGCCTGACCCGGGAACAAGCCGCAATTAACCGCTTTGGGTTTAATAATGACGGTATGGATGCCATTGCTACGCGTCTGGCAATGCGCCCGCATGGGATCCCGGTCGGCCTAAATCTGGGTGCCAATAAGGACAGTAACAACCGGGCAAAAGACTTTGCAACCGTGCTGGCCCGTTGCGGCGCGTTTGTTGATTTTGCCACCGTCAATGTATCGTCCCCCAACACCGAAAAACTGCGCGATCTCCAAGGCCGCGCGGCACTTGCAGCGTTGCTTTGCGATGTTGTCGACACGCGCAATGCGTTGAACAAACCAATCCCGATTTTCCTGAAAATCTCGCCAGACCTGTCGGCGGGTGAACTGGAAGATCTTGCCGAGGTCGCCCTGACTTCGCGCATAGATGGGATCATTGCCACCAACACCACGCTTTCCCGCACGGGCCTGCGCAGTAATAACGCCGGCCAATCAGGTGGCTTATCGGGCGCGCCGTTGTTTGAAAGATCCACCAAAGTGCTTGCGGAGCTTGGCCAACTAACCGACGGAAAATTGCCGCTTATTGGGGTTGGCGGTATTGCCAATGCCGCGCAGGCCTACGCAAAGATAAAGGCCGGTGCCAGCGTGGTGCAGCTGTACACCGCGATGGTCTATCAAGGTGTCTCGCTGGCAGCGAAAATTGCCGAAAACCTTGACGAACTGCTATCCGCGGACGGGTTTTCGAATATTCAGGACACTGTCGGAACCGAACAAAAAAAATGGCTATGACAGTGACAATCTGGCATAATCCGGGGTGTTCCAAATCCCGTGCAACTCTAAAATTGCTGCTCGGCAGGGGATTGGAGCCGGTCATTCGGCTTTATAAAAATGATGCGCCATCGGTTGATGAAATCAATCAGGTGCTCGAATTTCTTAATATTCCGGCGATTGACCTGATCCGGTCAAATGATCCGCTATTTGCATCGTTAAATCTGTCCACAGATAGCGACCCGCACCAACTGATCGCGGCAATCGCCGCCAACCCGACCTTGATCGAGCGTCCGGTGGTGATCACCGCAAAAGGCGCGGCCATTGGACGCCCACCCGAAAACGTGCTGAAAATCTTGCCATCTTCTTTTTAAAAAAACCCGCCTAGCGCAGCGGATGTCGCCCCTTGGGCGACCCTTAAACATCTCTTGCGCCCTTTGGCGCTCAATAAGGTTGCGCCTTCTCGTCGGCAGATCGTTCTAACGCCGGATATCCAACAGCCAATGTCACGGCTCGGGTTACATTCAGTATCATCAGCGCCAACCACAGGCCGTGGTTTCCCTGTGGCACAAGAACCACCAAAGCCACCACGTAGACACCGCCCGATACAATCATCGCATTGCGCATCTGTCGCGTTCGCGTCGCACCGATATAGATGCCATCCAACATCCAGGACCCGATGCCAATAATTGGCGCGGCCACAATCCAGGGCAGATAGGTTCGGGCTTCGGCGCGCACCGCTTCTGATGTGGCCATCAAATCGATCAGCGCTGGCCCGGCGATCAAAAAGACCAACGCAAATGGCACCGCCATGCCAACCCCCCACTGGCTGGTCACAATCGCGGCGCGGCGCAGTTCGGCTCGATTGCGGGCCCCCAACGCGGACCCAACCAACGCTTCGGCAGCAAAAGCAAACCCGTCCAGGCCAAAGGCCATGATCTGAAGAAACTGCAAAATGACCTGATTGGCGGCCAAGGTAACATCACCAAAACGCGCGCCCAAAAACAGAAATGTTGTGAAACTAAGGTGCAAAATGATTGAACGCACCATGATATCGCCGTTAACCGCCATCATCCGGCGAATTTTGGCCCGGTCAAATATCCGTGCCCAGTCATGCCATTTATCGCCAAAGAATGCAGATCGGCACAGCCATAATCCCAATGCCAGCCCGCTCCACTCTGCGATCAGCGTGGCCACGGCCACACCTTCCACGCCCCAACCAAACCCAAGCACAAACCAAATATCCAACGCGATATTCAGCCCGTTCATCCAAAGTTGCAGCAGCAAAATAGCGCGGGTTCGTTCGGTTGCGATCAACCATCCGGTCACCGCATAAAGTGATATGGTTGCTGGCGCGCCCCAGATGCGAATGGCCAGATAATCCTGCGCCAGCGCCTCTACTTCGGCGGACGCCGGTGCCAGGCTAAACGCCGCCTGAAAAAGCAGCATCTGTGCTGCGACAAAAATCGCACCAATGGCGGCCCCCAACAGCAGCGCCCGCATCAACAGGGCGCCAGTTTCAGCCTCGTCCCCAGCCCCCTTGGCCTGGGCCACCAAGCCGGTCGTGCCCATGCGCAAAAAACTCAGAATGCCATAAATAACGGCCAAAATCACGGCACCGATGCCAACAGCCCCAATCGGCGCGGCAAGCCCCAGCTGACCAACGACACCTGTATCAACGGCACCAAGTATCGGCACCGTCACATTGGACAGCACAATTGGCACGGCAACTGCCAATACCCGCCGATGGGTTACGGCCTGGGGCTTAGCCATTGAGTTCCGGCATCAAAAAATGGCCAGTTGCCTGGGCGAACAATCGGCTTCGGTTGTCTTGCCAGGCCTCTACATGGACCGAGGCATAGCGCCGCCCGGATCGGTTGACGCGTGCGCGTGCATAGGCGTCGCGTGGCAGGCCGGTGCGCAAATAGTCCACTGAAAAATCAATGGTTTTAGGCAGCTTGGGCAAGCTGCGCCGATCAACTTTGGTTGGATCAATGCGCCCGGCTTCCAGGTCTTCCCACAGCAGAGACCAGCTTAGTTCAATGATCGCCGTCACCTCTAGAAAAGCGGCTGTTGCCCCGCCGTGTAGCGCCGGCAACACCGGATTACCGACTAAATCTTTTCGAAACGGCAATGTTGCCGTCAGCTCGTCACCGCGCCGGGAAAATTCAATGCCCAGGAACTGAATATAGGGCACGCCGACCACCAGCGCATTCAATGCCGCGTCCCGGCGTTGTTTGATGACTTGTACGGGTTCGGGCCTGGGGCGGCTCATTTGGATTTGGCCACTGTAAATGCACCTGTTGCCGCAGCAACCGGACGATCACGATCGTCATCCATCGCTGTCGCGCGGATAAAGGCGACTGTTTGGGTAATATGATAGCATTCGGCCCGGGCGTAAATTGACTGGCCCGGGGTTGCCGGGCGCATATAGTCTATGCGTAAATCAAGTGTTGCCGTCGTCAAAGACCCTTCCGGGTGGCTCATGACGGCCGTGCCTGCGCAAGTGTCCATCAAAGCCGAAACCGCACCACCGTGGATCACACCGGTGTCAGGGTCGCCGATCAGTATTTCGCTATACGGCAGCCGAATTTCTACCACGCCGTCACCGAAATCGACCATTTCCATTCCCAGTGCTTTTGAGTGTGGAAGTGCGTTGATAATATTCTGGCCGATTTTTGTTTTGTCGTTCTTCACAATTGATCCGATCAATATTGCCGGAGTTCCATATTGGCGGTTGCAGTTTTGCTCGCAAGCGCTATTTGTGCGATTGAGAATAATTCGCAAGAGCAAAATCAAAATCAAAATGACATACAGCCCGCTTACCGCCCCGCCAATGCCCTTTATCGCGGCAGACAAAATTGGCCCATTTCGAAGCAAACGGCTGATTGTTATGGTAATAATGCTGGGCTTGGCCATCGTGCCCGGCGGGTTGGGCGAATTAACACGGCAACTTATGACCGACGCCTATACCCAAGTTTCGGTCTTCGTGGCCGCGACGTTGCTGATGTTTTATGGTGCCGAGCGCCTGTTCAAGTTCGACATTGGCGTGGCACTGAAAAATTCCAGCTACGCCCAGGTGCCCTTGGCCGCCCTTTTAGGTGCCACACCCGGATGCGGTGGTGCAGTCGTGGTGATCGCCGCCCATTCTTCGGGTAATGTGGGTTTTGGTGCCGTGGTGGCCGCGTTGACGGCCACGATGGGTGATGCTGCATTCCTGCTGATCGCCACGCGCCCCGATGCAGCCCTCGTTGTATTGCCCCTATCGTTTGGCGTCGGCATTCTTAGTGGCTGGATCGTCGATCGCTACAATCGCATAGATTTTTCGCCTGATCCCAATGGGCAATGCATCGTCGCGCCTGTAATCGGCAAAACCCGATGGCGTGACCTGGGCTATTTACTGATTGCGGTGCCCGGTATTGTTGTTGGTGGTGCTCAACTGGGCCAGATTATAATGACCAGTGTATTTGGCATCCCAGTCATCTGGATTGGCATGGCGGGCGTAACATTGGG
>CAXMPY010000168.1:4684-5114 GCA_964195275.1 uncultured Paracoccaceae bacterium | reverse complement strand
ACCGCCGTAGGTCCACAATTGCGCTGATCCCAATGTCTATATTTATGATAGGATATACGCAATTTGGTTTGTGGTTGCTGGCGTCGCCAACCGCGTTTTGAAGGCATAATTCTAGATATTGCTGGACATTTCGGCAACGCCAGACAAGATTTACCGAATAGACGGCCTACTAATGGCCGCGATCGACATCATAAGGGAGAAATCAATGCCGTTACCGATAAACTTGACGCCGAAACCAAGCCGACGTTCGGTCCTGAAAGGGTTAGGGGCAGCCGGTGCCGTATCCACCGTGCCCAGCTTCGCGCCTTTTGTTCAGGCGCAGAGTTCCGCACCCATCAAGATCGGGTTTCAGGTACATCGAACAGGTATCGGGGCAGCCTATGGCAATTGGTATGACCGAACCACTCAAGCTGCCGCCAAAGTGATCAAT
>CAXMPY010000168.1:0-4674 GCA_964195275.1 uncultured Paracoccaceae bacterium | reverse complement strand
TGATCCCAAACGCGGCGCAGAACTAATCGAAAAGTTCGCCACCAAGCATGAAGTCGACGTAGCATTCGGCACACTTTTTTCACACGTCGTCATCGGGTCTGCACCTCGGGCGGGTGAGTTGAAACTACCTTATTTTGTTGTATCTGAGGGTCACCATGTCGCGTCAGGCGGATTGAACCGTTATACATTGCAGCCAGGTATCACAGACGTGAAAAGCCAGGTTCAGGCCATGGCACCGTTTGTGGCCGGCAATCTGGGTAAAAAGGTCACGATGATCTTCCCAGATTTTGCCTTTGGTCATGATCACCGGGATTTCTTTTCGGCAGCCATTGAGGCGCAGGGTGGTCAGGTGGTCGCCAAGATTGCTGTACCACCGTCCGAGACATCATTCACTAGGTACTTTCCACAAATCCCACGTGACACCGATGTAATTTACCATGTTATGGTTGGCCCTGCCGTTTTGACGTTTGTCAAAGAGTTGGGTGAGTTCTTTGGCCCCAACCATCCCGAAATATTTGGTTTCATCGACAGCTTGGAGGCTGTGGATCTGGCAACGCCGGGGCTGGAATTCCTGGAAGGATCCTATTTCTGGGAAGGTAACCCGCGTTATGCCCAAGTCGATCAGTCAGAACATGACAAGTTTTTCCGGGCTGCCGTTGGTGTGGACGACAACGGTGCGTCGTTAAGTGATCCTGGTGATATTTCCACCTATTCCCACATGTTTGGCTGCTGGGAAACATTACATATCATAAAAGATGGAATGGAAGCCGCCAACTATCAGGGTCCGGCAGATCGTGCCAAGTTGATCGAGGCGGTGGAGGCTATGTCTGAAATGCCGGAAAGCCAGGCACACCCGCAGGGGGCAAAGATATTCAATGGGAAGACACACCAGGCCTTTGGGCATCAGTACATAACAAAGGTCACTGATGGGCGTCTTGTTCTGGCACACACGACCTCAATCGAAGATACGTTATATCCTGATGAAACTGACTACACGACCCAGTCGTTTTAAGGGTATAGCCAACAATTATGCTGCCCCGTTGGAATGCGGGGTGGCCTTTGAACGCCACCATTCAAATTCGGAATAATCCAGAATATGGAATTCGGTCCCCACTTGATCCTGGCCATGCTCGAGGGGCTGGTTCAAGCGTCTGTTCTGACTCTGACTGCACTGGGTCTATCGCTGGTTTTTGGCGTGATGCGTGTGGTTAATGTGGCCCACGGCGAGTTTTTCATGCTAGGGGCCGTTTTTGCCTGGTGGATAACTTCGTTGATTGGTGGTCCGGCTGCGTTGGCGTTCGTGATTGCTTTGGTAGTGGCACCGATTCTGGTCGGTTTATTGGCAGTGGCGGCTGACTGGCTGGTTTTGCGACGGGTGGAATACGACCCGGAACGCACAATAGTGGCCACCATTGGGCTTTTATTTATTATTCAGCAGGTCACATTGATGACCTATGGTCCGGACGCCCATCCTGTGGCGCCTCCGTTCAACAAACGGTTTGCCATCCCGTGGTTTGAATTTGGTGAAAACGGTTTCCAAATGTATTGGCCGTGGGGACTTAGCACGACGACCTACAAGCTGTTCGTGATTTTCGGCGCCATAGTTGCAGGTCTTGGTTTGTGGTTGCTTATGGCGCGCTCAAAACTGGGGCTGATCTTGCGGGCGACGCAGCTGGATAGTGAAATGGCCCAGGCATTTGGTATTCCAGTAGAACGGGTTTACGCTTTCGTTTTTGGCCTTGGTGCAGCACTTGCCGCGTTTGGCGCGGTTCTGGTTGTGCCAATCCAGCAGGCACATTACCTGATGGGCGGTGATCCCCTGCTGTTATCATTTATCGTTGTCATCATTGGCGGCTTGGGCAGCCTGCGAGGCACGGTCGTGGCAGCCATTCTGATTGGCATGTCAGATGGTATTATATCTGTGTTTTTTACGCCCACGCTGGCAAAAATCATGGCAACACTGCTGGTGGCCATGGTACTGGTTTATCGCCCGCAGGGCTTGTTCGGGACTAACGCGGAATGAACCGCGCGCTAGCCCTTCATATAGGCCTGATTGCTGTGCTGTTTGCGTTGCAATTCACGCTACCGGCCTATCACCACGGCAATCTCGCGCGGATCATGGTGCTAGCGGTTTATGCCATGGGATACAATGTGATGTTCGGATACACTGGGCTACTGAGCCTGGGACATGCCATGTTTTTTACCGCCGGTATGTACGGCATGGGCATGGCGACGCGGCTTTGGGATGTGCCGGTTGGGCCAGCTTTCCTGATCGGAGTGCTTGCCGGTTCCGTGTTTTCGCTGATTGTCGGCATATTAGCCCTGCGAACCAAGGGTGTAGCTTTCATGATCGTCACATTGATGTTTTCCCAAGCGACCTATCTGACAATTTTACTGTTTAATGACGTAACCCGCGGTGATGAAGGCTTTGTCATACAACAAGCAAAACGCCAAGTTGCCGGCATAGACCTGTCGGACCCAGGCAATCGGTATTTGGTGGCTTTGGCACTGTTTGCAATTGTTCTGCTTGCAACACTACGGTTGGTTCGATCCCCAACCGGCCGGGTATTGGTGGCGATTCGCGAGAACGAGGATCGCGCCACTATGCTGGGTTACGATGTCTGGCGGCATAAATTATTTGCGGTGGTCATGTCCGGCACAATTGCTGCTGCAGCCGGGGCGGCATATGGCGTGTTGTTTGGAACAGTGGGTGCAAGTTTTGCCGAAGTACCGTTTTCCATTCTCGCCTTACTTTATGTGCTGTTGGGCGGGCCGGGCACCGTAATCGGTCCGTTTGTCGGGACACTGTTTATGTTCTATCTGCGCGACATTTCCAGTTCCTTCACTGATGCGCATTTGCTGGTGTCAGGTATTGTTCTCGTGCTGCTGACGCTTTATGCGCGGCGCGGCATTTTGGGGATTGTGCGTGAAAGGTGGTTGAAATGGCTGCCATGACGCTGCTCTCGGCGCGCGGCCTTAGCCGATCTTTTGGCGGTCTTAGGGCTGTTAATAATGTTGATTTTGATCTGGCTGAGGGCGAAATTCGTGCGCTGATCGGACCAAATGGCGCTGGCAAAACCACATTCGTGTCGCTGTTGTGCGGTCGCATTCCGGCCAGTTCAGGTCGGGTAGAGTTTTTGGGACAGGATGTGACGGACTTGCCGGCGCACAAACGGATTTCGGCTGGTATGTCTTACACTTTCCAAATAACATCCGTATTTGCTAATCTTACCCTTTTTGAAAACGTTGCGCTGGCTATTCAGCCGCGTTTGGGAAATGCCAACCTGGACCAAGCCATCGCCGCCGCACTTACCCGAGTTGGACTTCAGGATCGCACGGACCAGATTGCCGGTGATCTGGCGTATGGGCACCAGCGGTTGCTTGAAATTGCCATGGGCCTAGGGCAGCAACCCAAACTATTGATACTGGACGAGCCGACGCAAGGCCTAGCGGACGGGGAAATCAGCGCCTTCAAATCCCTGATACGAGAAGTTGCCGCTCACACAACAATACTATTGATCGAACACAACATAGATGTGGTCATGGCCCTTGCTGATCGCATAACGGTGCTAAATTTCGGTGAAATAATCGCCGAAGGCAAGCCTGACGAAATCCACGCAAATGCGGCTGTTCAATCGGCTTATCTGGGGGGATGATGCTTGAGGTCAAAAATATTTCGGCATCATACGGCAAAGTGCAAGTGCTCCGTGATTTGTCTTTCACAGTCAGCGCTGGCGAGATCCTGTGTTTGTTCGGGCGCAATGGTGCCGGTAAATCCACTGCTATGAAAGCGATTATGGGGCAGGTTCGCATAACATCCGGTTCCATAAAAGTGGACGGTGTTGATGCATCTGTGTTGCCGGCTTATCAGGTGCCCAGGCTTGGCGTCGGGTATATTCCCCAAGGACGCCGCCTGTTCACCGAATTGACGGTTCGCGAAAACCTGGACATTGGTTTGATGACGCTCGGGGCTGGAACAGATGTTCTGGGTGATGTGTTGACAATGTTTCCCCGTTTGCGCGAGCGGCTGAACCAACGCGCAAAAACATTGTCCGGCGGAGAACAACAGATGTTGGCCACCGCCCGTGCGCTTTGCATAGGGCCCAAAGTTTTACTGCTGGACGAACCAACTGAAGGCCTGCAACCTTCAATGATCGCGCTGATCCGCGACGCGGTTGTTTCACTTAAGAAAAAAGGGGTGGCCATTGTTTTAGTTGAGCAACGGGTTGACGCAGTCCTGGAAATTGCTGACCGGGTGGTGTTTATTGAGAATGGCCGAGATGCTTTGGCTGTGACACCCAGCGAACTGAGGAACGATCCTGATCTCATCCATCGATTTGTTGGTGTGTGACCATAAAAATGGGGGTGCTGTCAGACGAATGCGAACCAGTGGCACTGTCAGAGGAAAACTCTGAATTCATGAAACGGTGTGTATTCGCTTAGTCCGATCCGAAAGAAACGTGAGAAATCAATGGTGGCCAAATGCAAAATATTCGTTTGGGCGAGTAAATAATTTTCCTCTGACAGTGCCGGCGTGGCTGCATTTGATTTATGGTTCGAGCAGTAGGGGGGCTTTGCATTGGAAGACGTCCGCAAGACTCAAAGTCCAATATCGCCAAACGGCATATTGGAAACTTCTATCTACGCGACGGACCTTCTGGCCGCAGAATCTTT
>CAXMPY010000167.1:0-5138 GCA_964195275.1 uncultured Paracoccaceae bacterium | reverse complement strand
TAACCCAACTGATCCTTCAAGAAGCAACGCAAGCGCCAGTATTTCTGACCGATCTGGTCGATATGGACAATTCCGACAATTCTGGCGTGGTATGGCATTGCGGCCAGGCTCCGCTGTCGATGTGTGACCCAAAAGTTCAAGCTAGCGCGACCATTCATACCAACCGCAAACAGCCCCTTTTGTTTCAGTTTCCCTTAAAGCCGGGGCCGGTGACTTTCATGCGAATTTCCCAAAGCTTTAATGAACCAAAAATGGTTCTGGGCTTTGGCGAGATGTTGAAAAGGCCGATGGCTTTCACAGGCACGTCGGGCGTCGTCCGGTTTGAGCGACCCGCAAGTAAAGTTCTAAGTGACATCATCGCTAGCGGATTAGAGCATCACACGGCGCTAGCCTATGGTGATCACCGCGCTGTACTACGTGGCGTGGCCGGTGCGCTTGATCTGCCGATTCTGGAGCTGTGAAATGACACTACGGTACGGTCTGATCGGGTCGGGCATGATGGGGCAAGAACACATTCGAAACTTGAACCTGTTAGATGGTTGCGAGGTTTTGGCAGTTGCCGATCCCGACGAAAGTATGCGCGCACAATCGATGCAAACTTCCGGCGGGACTGCCAAGGGCTTTGCGGATTACAAAGTCATGTTGTCAACCGGTAACCTGGATGCGCTGGTGATCGCTGCGCCAAACGATATGCATCACCATATCTTGATGGATGTCCTGGATTCCGGTCTGCCGATCCTGTGTGAGAAACCGCTGTGCACGCGGTCAGATCACTGTCGGGAAGTTTTAGCTAAATCCAAAAACCACGAGGCGCCAATCTGGGTTGCAATGGAATATCGTTACATGCCACCAGTGCAACATCTGTTGCAAGAATTACGCGCTGGCACGGCGGGTACGCCGCGCATGATGTCGATCAAAGAACACCGATTTCCCTTTTTGGAAAAGGTTGGAGACTGGAACCGCTTTAACGTTCGCACAGGGGGAACATTGGTTGAGAAATGCTGCCACTTTTGGGACTTGATGCGGCTTGTATTTCAAAGCGACCCGGTGCGCATCTACGCCTCGGCCTCACCAGACGTAAACCATCAGGAAGAACGCTACGATGGGCAGACACCAGATATCATCGACAATGGGTTTGTCATCGTCGATTTCGCCAACGGGGCACGCGGCATGTTGGATCTTTGCATGTTTGCAGAAGGCTCTTATTGGCAAGAGGTGATATCGGTAACTGGCGAAAAAGCCCGAATTGACGCCAAAGTGCCGGGGCCTGCACGGTTTTCCCCCGATGGAAAAGAACGCGCGTCGGAGATTGAAATATCACACCGCGAAAGCAAACAAATCACACGCGAAGAAATCAACGTGGACAGGGCCGTTTTGCAAGCAGGCGATCACCACGGATCGACGTATTTTCAACATCAGAAATTTCGGGATCTTGTAAAATCAGGGCGCGGTTCACCGGATGTAAGCCTGAATGACGGCTTATGGTCCGTCTTGGTCGGCGAAGCGGCTGAACAAAGCGCGCGGACCGGCCAAGCCGTGGCGTTGAATGTCTGATTGATGGAAATTGTCGGCCAAATGCCCAATGGTCATCCGGTGCAACGCGTTACGCTTACCGGGGGTGGTCTAACGGCGCATTTTCTGACCTATGGCTGTGTTTTACAAGACCTGCGCTTGGAAGGTCACGCATCGCCACTGGTGTTGGGATTTGACACGTTTTCCCATTATCTGACCCGGTCACCCTATTTCGGGGCAATTGCTGGGCGATGCGCCAACCGGATCAGGGGTGGTCACGTTGAAATAGAAGGTCGAACATATCAGCTGGATCGGAATTTCCTGAACAAGCACACCCTGCATGGTGGTGCTACAAGCATGGGCAAGCGGCTATGGCGCGTTGTTGACGTGCAAACCAACAGCGCGGCGTTGGCGATCACGCTGGACGATGGTGAAATGGGTTTCCCTGGCCAGCTGGACGTCTGCGTAACATTCACATTGTTGGCGCGGGGCGTTATGGACATCCGCATGCAGGCTACAACCAGCGCCACGACCCTGTGTAATCTGGCGCATCACAGCTATTTCAACTTGGACGGCGGTGCGACCATTTCAACCCATAAATTGCAGATCGCCGCAGAACGTTACATTCCGGTGGACGTGGAACTGATCCCAACTGGGGAGGTGCGCGATGTAGACGGCACCGGGTTCGATTTTAGGCAACCAAAACAGGTATCACAGGCCCATCCACTGGATCATAATTTCTGCCTATCACTTCAGCGCGAACGCTTGCGCCCAGTGGCGTGGCTGTCCAGCCCCTTGTCCGGTGTGACAATGGAATGCCGCACCACAGAGCCGGGTTTACAGGTTTACGATGGTTCAAAAATTGAAATCGAGATACCCGGCCTAAGCGCAAGCCCAATGGGGGCCTGTTCAGGGTTGGCGATCGAGCCGCAAATCTGGCCTGACGCAAATCACCACCCTCATTTTCCTCAGGCTGTGTTGCGGCCCGGTGAAACCTATGATCAACAAACACAATTCGTATTTTTGAAGGATACAACATGAGTAATTTCAATGGCTTGATCTGTGAATCCAATTTAGTCGGCGGCCAATGGGTCAGTGCCGACAGTGGTGGAACTATCGATGTGAGAAATCCAGCAACTGGCGTCGTAATCGGCACAGTACCGAATTGCGGCAACGATGAAACCAGCCGAGCGATATCGGCAGCAGCAGCCGCCTTTGTTGGGTGGTCGACCACAAATCTTTCGCTGCGGGTGGGTCTGTTGCATCAGCTGCACGATGCACTGATGGACAATCAGGAACCGCTGGCACAGCTTTTGACCGCCGAACAGGGCAAGCCACTATTTGAAGCCAGGGGCGAGATCGCGATTGGTGCGGCCTATATCCGTTGGTTCGCCGAGGAGATCCGGCGTGCAAAAGGCGAGATTGTTCCGGCGCCGTCAGCTGATCGACGGCTTTTGGTGACCCACCATCCGGTGGGGGTTGTCGCCGCAATAACACCGTGGAACTTTCCGTCTTCAATGCTGGCGCGAAAATTGGGCCCCGCGCTGGCGGCGGGGTGCACCGTTGTGGCAAAACCCGCAACAGCAACGCCCTATTCCGGCCTGGCCTGGGGTAAACTGTGCCAAGACGTGGGTTTTCCCGATGGCGTGGTGAACATAGTTACCGGCAGCGCACGCCAGATCGGTGGCGCGATAATGGACAGTTCGGATGTACGTAAGGTCACTTTCACCGGCTCAACAGATGTGGGTAAAACGCTGATCCGGCAATCGGCTGACACGGTGAAGAAACTGTCAATGGAACTAGGCGGAAACGCCCCGTTTATTGTGTTTGATGACGCTGATTTAGACGCCGCCATCGAAGGCGCAATGATCGCCAAATTTCGCAACATGGGCCAAACCTGTGTTTGTACCAATCGTTTTTATGTTCAGGCTGGCATCCATGATGCGTTTGTTGCCAAGTTAAAGGACGCTGTGGCAGCACTTGTGATTGGCAACGGCGCGGATGATGGCGTTCAACAGGGGCCAATGATCGACGAAAACGGCGTTGCGAAAGTTGAAGAAATGATCGCCGATGCGAAACTAAAAGGCGGCACCGTCATCCAAGGTGGACAGCGCCATAGTAACGGTGGCACATTTTTTGAACCCACAGTCGTCACCGGCGCCAGCGCCGACATGCAATTTGCAACTGAAGAAATCTTTGGCCCGCTTGCTGCTGTGTTCAAATTCGACACCGAAGAACAGGCCATCGATGCCGCAAATGCAACCGAATTCGGCTTGGCTGCTTATGCGTATACACGCGACCTGGGGCGCACATTCAGGTTGAACAACAGGTTGGAATACGGGCTGATTGGCATCAATTCTGGGCTGATAACCACCGTCGAAGCACCGTTTGGCGGGCTTAAGGAAAGCGGCATGGGCAAAGAAGGCGGATCACAGGGCTTGGACGATTATCTAGAAACCAAATACATGTGCGTCGCAGGCCTTGCATGATTCTGATCACCGAATTCATGGACGAAGCCGCGGCAACCCGAATGGCCGCTGCCCAGAATACCAAATACGCACCCGACCTTGCTGATCGCCAGGACGAGATTCCAGCGATGCTGCCCGGCGTTCAAGCGCTGGTGGTGCGAAACCGGACACAGGTAACAAAGGCGCTTTTGGGTGCAGCACCAGATCTGAAAGTTGTTGGCCGCCTTGGTGTCGGGCTGGACAATATTGACCTTGAAGCTTGCAAGGCGCGCGGAATTGAGGTCATCCCGGCCATTGGCGCGAATACCCTGTCGGTGGCTGAATACGTTGTCACCAACGCTGCGATCTTGCTGCGTTGCGCCTATCAGGCAAACGCAGCGATGATGGCTGGCGCGTGGCCGCGCGCGGCATGTTCTGGGCGCGAAGTAGGCGGCAAACAACTGGGCTTGATCGGTTATGGAGGCATCGCCCGTGAAACCGCCCGTCTGGCGCGCGGCATGGGCATGGACATTGCAGCATACGATCCGCATTTGGTCCCTGATAGTCCGCATTGGCAAGGTGCTGCGAAAATGAACCTTGAAGACGTCCTGGCCACATCAGACGTGATCAGCTTGCATGTGCCCCTTACCGATACCACGCATCATATGATCAACGCTGATAATCTGGCGCGCATGCGTCCTGGCGCCGTATTGGTGAATGCAGCTCGTGGCGGCGTTGTCGATGAAACCGCATTAGCCCAAGCCATGCGGGCTGGTCATATTTCTGGCGCTGCACTGGATGTTTTTGAAACCGAGCCCCTAACAACAGAGGCCTCAACGGTCTTTGCTGGGCTCAGTAATCTAATCCTGACGCCGCACATTGCGGGCGTTACCCAGGAGTCAAATACCCGCGTCAGCACCATGATCGTTGATCAAGTGCTTGACCGACTGTCTTAAGGGAAAGATATGGTCAAAAAATATGGACCGACAGATCATCGATAATGGTTGCTACGGGGCCACCGGTGATCAGCTGGCCTAAGCGGGTGGTAAGACCTCTCTGGCAGCAGCGGCCAGCGCCTGTGGTTGCGAAAACGTGGTTGAGGTCGGCGGTGAAGAAACGGCTATCGCTGTTAAAAACGCTTTAAAAACCGAGAAGCTGACGGTCATCGTATCAAAATGT
>CAXMPY010000166.1:244-5139 GCA_964195275.1 uncultured Paracoccaceae bacterium | reverse complement strand
AGGCGTTATGAACGTCGTCGCCATGCCCCACGGGGCCAACATGGTACAGGCTTTCCCCGGCCCAATTGGCAAAAAGAAATATCAGAAAAGCACCGCAAACGGCACCAATTACTTTGGTAGATGTCATTGTGTCGAACATGTCGCGTTCCGTGTGATCTAGATTCCGAGTTTATCTATCCGCTTCCACACCCAAGTTTCAAGGTATAAGAGGCGCAACGAGACGCCCTTATGTGGGCCACAAGCGGCAATATTGATCGATGACCAAAATAATCGCATTCCAGGGAGAGCCCGGCGCCTATTCGCATCAGGCCTGTCGCGAGTATCGTCCAAACATGGAAACGCTGCCCTGCGCGACTTTTGAAGACGTCCTTTTGGCCGTGCGAAATGGCAGGGCGGACGTTGCAATGCTGCCTGTTGAGAACTCTACTTATGGCCGGGTCGCCGACAGCCATCGCCTGTTGCCGAATTCTGGCTTGCATATTATCGACGAGGCATTTGTCAGGGTTCACATCAGCCTGATGGCAAAACCTGGCGCTACTTTGCAGGGCATTAAACAGGTTCACGCCCATCTTGTGCTTATTCCGCAATGCAGCGGATTTCTTACCAAACACAGTATCACTGGTCTGGCCGCGGCCGACAATGCCGGGGCCGCGGCCGAAATTGCCCGGGGTGATGACCTAGGCGCAGGTGCGCTTGCGTCCGAACTTGCTGCAGAAATTTACGGATTGGATGTGCTGGCCCGAAACATCGAAGATAATCAGCACAATACCACCCGTTTTTTGATGATGGCGCGTGAACCTGATCTCATGCGCCGGGGCGAGAACGGCATGATCACGTCTTTTGTATTTCGGGTGCGAAACATACCGGCCGCGCTGTATAAAGGTATGGGTGGGTTTGCCACAAATGGCGTGAACATGACCAAGCTGGAAAGCTACATGGTTGGCGGATCTTTCACTGCCACCCAGTTTTATGCGGACATCGAAGGTCATCCAGACGACGAAAATGTGCAACTCGCGCTGGACGAACTGGCATTTTTTACGACCGAATTGTCGATACTTGGTGTTTATCCGGCTGATCGGAAACGTTAGAGAACGGACTGGCCTTGTGTCTCAAAATACCGGTTCTGAACGTCGCTGGCAAACTGTGCAATCCGTGTTGAAAACCTTAAGTCCAAGCTTTTTTTAGCAAGTTTAAGTGACTGTACCAATAGCCGTGCTGACAGTGTTTTGGGCGACAATTGTAAACCAACAATCACCCGGGTCCGGTTCCGGGATAAGGGCAGAAATACGACCCTAAAATCTGCTTCGACGCCACCAGAAACGGATTGGATCAAATAATTGTTCGGGCAATCAAATTCGGCTAGTTCACCCTTAACTTTTCGCGATTTACCACGAAATGGAAACACCACATTCCACTGCGTTCCGCATTCGACGCCACTTAGGGTATCTGCCCGACTAACTTCAATGCCACGGGGCAGCGCTTGTCTTTCAATGGCGTCAAAATCAGCGGTCCGATCAAAAACAAATTCGATTGGCGCTTCGATATCCTGCCGTGTTGAAAATTTCATGTGTATTGCTACCCGTCTGCAAAAACTATTTTGCGGCTATTCCAACCGATCCGCAAGCCAGTTTTCCAGCAAGAACCGGGCAATTGATCCGCTGCGGGCAGGCAAAATGTCAGAATTTCGGCCGGCAAATACGTCCATCAGGTCTTCTTGGCTAATCCACAGGGCGTTTTCGATTTCAACCGGATCAATGGTAATTTCATCGTTTAGGGCGTCCCCCTGACAGCCGACCATTAACGAAGCTGGGAACGGCCAAGGTTGCGAGGCAAGGTATCGCACGGGCCCGACCGGTACCCCCACTTCTTCCATGACTTCCCGTCGCACGGCATTTTCCAATGTTTCGCCGGGCTCAACGAAACCAGCCAGCAAGGAATACATCTGCTCTGGCCAATGTGGGGAGCGCCCAAATAAAACATTATTACCACGTGTTATCAACATGATAACAACAGGATCGGTGCGTGGAAAATGGTGGCTTTGGCACGTGGGGCATTGCCGTTGCCAACCTGCCATCGTTACCAGCGTGGCGTTGCCACATTTTCCGCAATACCCGTGGCTATCGTGCCAGCCAAACAATGCTTTTGCACTGGCCGCCAGTTCTGCATCCAAAGGCGTCAGCTGTGCCATCACGTCACGCAAATCTACGAATCGATGGCCCGCTGGGATATCTATGTTGGCGATTTCGGTATTTTCAGGATTACCGATCTCTGCCCCGTGCTGATTTTCGGGCAACTTGCCCAAGATGTCATGGGCAAACACTGCCGCCCCGTCCTGCAAGCCCAAGAACGCACTTTGGCTCTCCTTTGGGTATAAAATACCCCTGTCAATGGATCGCCGGGCCAAGGTGATATCTTCGGACCCCGACACAAGAATATTGTTGCGCCATAGCACGATGGACTGGGCATTTTCCTGTTTGCGCAATCGAGATATGGCCGTTGCATCCGCGCGCAAATGCGCCGCGCGATCCAGTCCCCCTCCACCAAATGTTACAGTCTCTGCAATCCGCAATCGTCCCACCCCCGGCGCTGATGGGGTTTGCCACGCAAATTATCTTGCGTAAACCCAATTTTCCCGGTTCCGAATTGCGATTTAGGTAAAATGAGACGCCTGCTGCGCCAATTGTTTAGGCGCTTTGCGCCGGATTTGCCTTCGGCGAGGATATTTGCCTGAAAAGAAGATACTTAGGTGTGCAAACGGTCACGCTGGCCAAACCTTGCGAATCTTATTCAGACCCCTTAAATACAGCCCCGAGAGGTTGGCGCGGGCGGACGCCTCGCCAACCCGGCCAGGTCCGGAAGGAAGCAACCGTAACGAGTCCCGTTTGGGTCGTTGTCCAGCCTCTCACCTAACACGGCCCCAAGCAAAGGAGGGCAGTTATGATTGTTGCTGAAACCTTCCGGGCGTGCCGATAGGCTGCGTAAAGACGCTGTTTTGCGAATTGCCCGATGATCACTCCACCCGCCGGGAACGGCTGAGGAATATCTGACATTTATTCAGGGCTAATCCAATGAACCCCAATGAAACTTCCCGGCCTGCAATGGGCTGGACACCGTTTTTTCAGTCGCAGCTTGAGATTGAAGAATATGAGAATCTGCTATCACTTCGTGTAACCGAAGTGCATCGTAATGCCGTTGAATGTATCGGCGAAAACGGACCAACTCGTGTGCCGATGACGGGCGATCTAATTGATCATGGTGTCGCGGTGGGCGACTGGCTGGTCGTTGATCGGCATAGTGGTCAACCGCTGCGCGTGCTGGATCGCAAATCTTTGTTAAGCCGGCGCGCTTCGGGCGACAATCCAAGTGCACAACTGATTGCCGCCAATGTTGACACTCTGTTTATCGTGTCTTCGTGCAACGCCGATTTCAATATTGCCAGGTTGGAACGCTACCTGGCACTGGCCCGACAAGCCGAGATTGAACCGGTGGTGGTCCTGACCAAAGCTGACCTGTGCGATGGCGCTGCCCAATATCGACAAGAAGTTGAAACTGCATTGCAAGGCGTTTCGTGCGAAACAGTGATTGCGACCGGGCCAGATGTTGCCGCCCAGCTTGCGCCCTGGTGTACTGAAGGTTTGACGGTTGCGTTACTTGGGTCGTCTGGCGTGGGTAAATCAACGCTAATCAACGCGCTTACAGGTGCAGGTGAACTTACCCAGGACATTCGCGAGGATGACGCCAAAGGTCGCCACACGACGACGCACCGTTCAATGCATCAGACTTTCGCTGGTGGCTGGGTGATCGACACGCCGGGCATGCGCAGCTTGCGCTTGGCCGATGTGGCCCAAGGGGTTGATCTGGTATTTGCAGACGTTGCCGATCTGGCGCATGCATGCAAATTTCGCGATTGTGGCCATGATACCGAGCCGGGCTGTGCCATTCAGGCGGCAATTGCACGTGGCGATCTGGATGTTGCACGCCTGACGCGCTGGCAAAAGTTGCAACGCGAAGATGCCCGTCACACCGAGACATTGGCGCAAAGCCATGTGCGAACGCGCGGCCTTAGCAAAAAATACGCTGGCGGCAAGGCACGTCTAAAAGCAAAAAAGGGCGAATTCTATTAGCGGCTGCGCCGTCGGGCCGCCATAAGACCGATATGAAAGACCTGTCGATCGATTTCACCAAAGGTTCTGTTGATCATCGCCGTCGTTTTGGCGGCGGGCGGGGTCAGGCGTTGCCGCGCGCGGTCGGTATGAAAACGGCTGCCGCGCCAAAAGTCGTGGATGCCACGGCCGGTTTGGGACGCGACGGATTCCTGTTGGCGTCTTTGGGCGCCCGTGTGACCCTTATCGAACGATCCCCACAGATGCATCGGCTGTTGGCACAGGGGCTGGCCAAAGCCTGCTTAGCGGGTGGCGAGATTGCTGATATCGCAGCGCGTATGACATTGTTGCATGGCGATGCGCGGGCGCTGTTACCATCCCTGACGCCTGAGATTGTGTTGGTTGACCCAATGCACCCTCCCCGACGTGGATCGGCACTGGTCAAACAAGAAATGCGCCTATTGCGCGAGATAGTTGGCACCGACGGGGATTCGGGCGAACTGATGCAAGTGGCGCTGGCAAGCGCCACCAAGCGGGTGGTATTGAAATGGCCATTGCGGGCTGAACCGATGCCGGGTGTTCGGGCAGCATCGCATCAGATATTGGGAAAATCGACGCGCTATGATGTGTTCATGATCTGAAACTCGCAAACCATCTGGTGTTTAACCCGCTGCGCCAAATATCGCCATGCCAATCAGCACCAAAACCAGCGCCAGCGCCGTCGCAATGGGTACCCCACTGGCCCGCCGTATGCCCGATCCTTTCGGATAGGACCAACCTATGCCCCAGCTG
>CAXMPY010000166.1:0-234 GCA_964195275.1 uncultured Paracoccaceae bacterium | reverse complement strand
AAGCCATCCCCTGTTGGGTCTGTGGTCAGCAGATACACGACAGAATAGCCAAATGCCGCCAGCCATAAGGCCATTAACACCATCAACATCAGCGTTTGTGTTTCGCTGCCTTGTTTCGCCACCGCTTCAATCCTTGCCTACTGTGGCCAGATTAGCCATTGCCACCGCTGGACGCCAGCACGACGATTGCCTAATCTGCACGGGTTGCGATTCAACCATGGGGGATCAATGGCC
>CAXMPY010000165.1:287-5175 GCA_964195275.1 uncultured Paracoccaceae bacterium | reverse complement strand
TTTGTTGCAAGTCTGAACAAATCCGATCCTCGGCTTTGTGTGGTTGACCATTGTGGGCTTGTCCCACAGGGTCTGCCACATGGATTTTGTCAGTCGTATAACCCGCGCACCGCGTGCCTATGAGAAAGATCGCGGTGTTGAGATTGGGCAAATATTCGGGGATCAACCAACTGCGTTGAAAGAAGTGCTAATCGGTGCAGGCGGATCCAGCCCGTTTCTATATTCGGTAATGGAAAAGCAGGCGAACTGGTTGCGCCAGGCGTTAAGTACTGCGCCTGAGGACGCGTTTGCAGGCATCTTGCTGGAAATTGATGGGTTGGCAGACAGGGACCTTGGCCAAGGATTGCGGCGGGCAAAATCACGGTTATCCGTGTTGGCCGCATTGTCTGATCTGGCCGGTGTTTGGTCGTTGGAACAGGTAACAGCCGCACTTACAGATTTTGCGGATCGGGCAGTTGCGCGGGGTGTCACCAGTTTGGTTGCTGCCGAAATTGATCGGGGCAAGCTACCTGGCGCTTATGAGGAAGACAAAGCCTGTGCTGGTGGCATGGCCGTGCTGGCCATGGGCAAAATGGGCGCACATGAACTGAACTATTCATCAGATATCGATCTGATCTGCCTGTTTGATGAATCCCGTTTTGACGCCGATGATTACAGTGACGCACGCGCATCATTAATTCGCGTCACGCGTCAGTTGACCAGACTATTGTCTGACCTCACAGCAGACGGGTATGTGTTTCGGACCGATTTGCGGCTGCGTCCTGACCCATCGGTCACGCCTGTTTGCCTATCGATGGAAGCAGCCGCGCAATATTACGAAAGCGTTGGACGCACTTGGGAAAGAGCAGCCCATATTAAGGCCCGCGTATGCGCCGGGGATTTCGCAGCAGGCCAAAACTATCTTAAGAACCTGCGGCCCTTTGTCTGGCGTCGACATTTGGATTTTGCCGCTATACAGGACGCCCACGATATGCGACTGCGCATCCGATCCCACAAAGGATTGCACGGGCCGATCATTCTTGAAGGGCATAACATGAAACTGGGTGCCGGGGGTATTCGAGAGATCGAATTTTTCACCCAGACCCGCCAAATTATCGCTGGGGGTCGCGATGAAAGCTTGCGTGAACCTGCCACGAAGATGGCGCTGGACCGATTGGCGGCGAAAGATTGGCTTCCTGCCGACACGACTGAACAATTGAAGGCGGACTACACAGCGCATCGCGAAATCGAACACCGATTGCAGATGATCAACGATACCCAAACCCATGAACTGCCCAAGACTAAAGAAGGTTTTGAACGGCTTGCCGCGTTGGCCGGGCGAGATGTTGCAGAATTGCGCGACGATCTAGCAACACGCCTGACGCGCGTTCAGGCAATGACCGAGGGCTTTTTCGCCGCAACCAAATCCGCCGAAACCCCAACACAGCTTTCAGTGGTAATGTCCGAAGTTGTCAGCCGTTGGCGCACCTATCCATCACTGCGTTCCTCGCGGGCTGCGGAAATTTTTGAGCGCCTGAAACCAGAAATTCTAACCAAACTACAAGATGCGTCGGCGCCAGATGAGGCATTGCTGCAGTTTGATGACTTTTTGTCGGGCTTACCTGCGGGCGTCCAGATATTTTCATTGTTTGAAGCCAATCCACAGCTGATTGATCTGATTGTCGACATCGCGTCAACGGCCCCAAGGTTGGCACATTATCTTGGCCATAATGCCCAGGTGTTTGACGCGGTTATTGGTGGTGATTTCTTCGCGGCCTGGCCTGGAAAAGATGCTTTACTGGCAGAATTCAAACAAGCAGTTGATCGTGTGCCTGATTATGAGGGCAAGCTGGATGCCGTGCGTCAGACGATGAAAGAATGGCATTTCAGAACGGGCGTTCATCATCTACGCGGGTTAATCAGCGCACAACAGTCCGGCACCGAATACGCGGTTCTGGCAAAATGCGTTCTTGGGGTAACCTGGCCATTGGTCGTGGCCGAATTTAGCGCCAAACACGGCCCCGAACCCGGACGGGGCGCAACGATATTGGGCATGGGTTCATTGGGATCGGGGCGGTTGACGGCGGTGTCCGATCTGGATTTGATCGTGATCTATGATGCAGGCGACGTCGAAAATTCTGAAGGTGGTCGACCATTGCCGACCCGAACATATTACGCGCGCTTAACGCAAGCATTGGTTACTGGGCTTAGCGCGGCCATGTCCGAAGGGCGACTTTACGAAGTTGATATGCGTCTGCGCCCTTCCGGCCGAAAAGGCCCGGTGGCCACGTCGCTGAATGCCTTTAGGTCGTATCAGTTGACCGAAGCTTGGACCTGGGAACATCTGGCGTTGACGCGGGCGCGCCCTATTGCTGGGCATCAGGGGTTGGGTCAGGAAATTGACGCGTTTCGCGCAGAAATATTGCAGGCGAAAAAGAATAAGAACCAGATCTTGAACGATGTTATCGATATGCGCGCAAGGATTTCGGAGGCCAAAGTCGACTTCGGTGACTGGGACGCGAAACTGGGCAATGGGCGGCTTCAGGATATCGAGCTCATTGCCCAGACCGCTGCAATGCTTGCAGGATCACCGGCCAGAACGGCACCGGAACAGCTGGCTGCTGGCATTGAAATTGGCTGGATCAGCGCAGCAGACAGTGAACACCTTCTTGGGGCACATGATTTAATGTGGCGATTGCAAGCGGCAGGCAAACTGCTGGGGGATGAAAGCGTTGATATCGCGTCATTGGGGCAGGGTGGCTTAAACTATTTGCTACGTGAAACTGAAACGCGCGACGCCAGCGATTTGGCTGCTAAGATTTCAATGGTGACGGCAAAAGCCAGCCAAGTCATTGACAAGTTGCTAAACGAGGCCGAATAGCGGAATTGTACACTAAAATCACGATGCGGATATTGCCATGACACTGGATGAGATCGACAAAAGTGAGCTGATCCTGGAAAGCTATAATATCGAGGGCATTCACGTATCTGAATGCCGGTCGATATTTCTGGACTGGGTTTTAAAATTACCGGAACTGGTTAATCAACCTGATGCAATCCGGTTCATGATCAAAACATATGCCATAGCTGACGCCAAACACCCCATGAGCGTTGTGTTGAATTCAGCATTAGAGACATCGCCAAAAACCGGTCGCAAAGGTGGGCGGGCAGGGCGCATCAATTCGTAGCGAAATTTTGGAATTCGGTTTGGCGTCGGCTAAAGTTTGGCCGCTTTGCGCGCCAAAGCTTCGATACCGGCCCAATCGCCTGACTGGATCATTGATTTGGGCGCGACCCAAGACCCGCCAACACATAGCGTGTTTTTTAAGGCCAGGTATTCTGGGGCATTTTCCGGGGTAACACCGCCAGTGGGGCAAAAACTAACCTGGGGGATAGGGGCGCCGATTGCCCTAAGCGCTGCGGCACCACCGTTGGCTTGGGCGGGAAAGAATTTTTGCACCAAATAGCCGCGTTCAAGCAATGCCATTGCTTCGCTTGACGTTGCAGCGCCGGGTAGCAGTGGCAGGTCGGCGTCTTCGCACGCCTGTAACAAAACATCCGTAGCGCCCGGCGAAACCCCAAACTGTGCCCCTGCCTGGATTGCAGCACTGACATCCGCTGGGGTCAACAACGTTCCTGCACCAACAACACCGCCCGCAACCTGTGACATTTCCCAAATTGCATCCAATGCAGCGGGCGTTCGCAGGGTTACTTCCAACGCTGGTAATCCGCCGGCAATCAATGCTTCGGCCAAGGGGCGGGCCGTTTTCGCGTCATCAATGACCAATACCGGCACAACCGGCGCCAGTTCACAAATTTCGCGGGTTTTCTGGCTGGCGTCATGCGGGTTCATATTTGAAATCCAGTGTGTTGAGGCATTGGTTTTGGTGCGTGCGGTTATGTCAAACCACGACACCGGCACCCAAATTTGCGGCACTTACGTTTTGGCGAAAAACTTCGAACAGTTCACGGCCCATGCCGGTAGGGGTATTAGTCAATTCCATCACCGCCAATTCGCGCGCATCAAAATCTTTTTCGTGACAATCCAATGCGCCGGCAACGGCGTCAACGGTTATCATATCGCCATCTTGAATTTTCGCGATGGCACCGCCGCAGGCCGCTTCGGGGCAAACATGAATGGCCGACGGCACTTTACCAGAAGCGCCAGACATGCGCCCATCTGTTACCAGCGCCACATTAAACCCGCGTCCCTGCAAGACCATCAGCAATGGTGTAAGTGAATGTAGTTCCGGCATGCCCAAGGCACGGGGGCCTTGAAACCGAACCACAATGATTGTGTCAGCGTCCAAATCGCCCGCCTTAAACGCAGCTTTGACAGCTTCTTGATCGTGAAACACCCGTGCCGGGGCTGTGACGGTTCTGTGTTTGGCGTCAACCGCGGACACTTTCATAACACCCGAACCTATATTGCCGGACAATTGCGCCAAACCGCCTGTCGGTTGAAAGGGATTTGAAACCGGTCGAACAATCTTGTCGTTATGGGAAATATCTGTCCCTGCCACCCATGCCAGCTGATCGCCAACCAGTTTAGGTTCTTTAGTATAATTTGCCAGACCATTACCTGCGACGGTGTTTGTATCTGCATGTAACAGGCCACCCGCCAACAATTCGCCAATGACGTATCCAAGGCCACCGGCCGCGTGAAAATGGTTCACATCGGCCAGCCCATTTGGATAAATTCGGGCAATCAGCGGCGTGATGGCGGAAATATCAGCAAAGTCCTGTGGTTCCAGAATAACACCCGCTGCGCGCGCCATTGCCGGCAAATGCAACACCAAATTTGTGGACCCACCTGTTGCCATCAAACCGACAATGCCATTCACAAAGGTCTTTTCATCAAGAATTTCCCCAACCGGCATATAGTTCGTGCCAAGTGCTGTAATATCCA
>CAXMPY010000165.1:0-277 GCA_964195275.1 uncultured Paracoccaceae bacterium | reverse complement strand
GCGCTGCGTCGCTGAAACAGTTAGGGCGTCGCGTAAGTCTGTGTGCGGGTTAACAAACGAAGACCCCGGCAGATGCAGCCCCATAAATTCCATCAGCATTTGGTTGGAATTTGCGGTGCCATAAAAGGTACATGTCCCCGGCCCGTGATAAGCGGCCATTTCGGCGGCCATCAATTCTTTGCGCGTGGCTTTTCCTGTGGCGAATTTTTGACGAATTGTGGATTTCTCGTCGTTTGGTAATCCACTGACCATTGGTCCAGCAGGCAGAAATACCGCC
>CAXMPY010000164.1:0-5182 GCA_964195275.1 uncultured Paracoccaceae bacterium | reverse complement strand
TCCCCGTGCTCAATCAATTGTCCCCCAAGACGATGTGAATCGCATGGGCAAACTAGCAAGTGGAAATGGCGTCACGCAACTGATCTTCGCGCTTGACTCGGACCTTTGTGGAATCGAATCTTCTAACCGCTTTGAATCCCAGTTTTATCGTTGCAAAAATATCTTTGGCCAAAACGAAAAAAGCGCACTAAAGGCGCGCTTTTCATGTTCTTGTCGAATAATCGCTTAGCCGACGGCTTTGACCCGCGACGACAGCCGCGACATTTTGCGTGCGATTGTATTTTTATGGAAGATGCCTTTGGTGACGCCACGCATCAATTCTGGTTGGGCTGCGCGCAGGGCGGTAGCCGCGTCTTCCTTGTTGCCAGAAGCAATCGCTTCCTCAACTTTACGCAGATAGGTGCGAATGCGTGTACGGCGTGTTTTATTTACAGCAGCACGGCTTTCGTTTTGACGTGCGCGTTTTTTGGCCTGAGGCGAATTTGCCATGCTTATCGTTCCCGCTTTGGGCTAAAGGTAATCTAGAAGTCGCGCTTCTAGGCTGTCATCTGCCACGAGTCAACGGGGTTCAGCCAAGTTTTTCTGGGCGCAGCATACATTTCTTCACTGACGGAATTACGCGATTTTCGCGGAAATATCTTACTGGTCACGGAATTGCGGTTCGCGTTTTTCAAGAAACGCCTGCATACCTTCTTTTTGGTCTTTTGTAGCAAACAAAGAATGGAACACGCGGCGTTCAAACAGCAACCCTTCGGACAGCGTGGTTTCATAGGACCGGTTCACCGCTTCTTTTGCTGTCATCACCGACATCGAAGATTTCTCGGCAATTTTTTGGGCCGCGGCCGTTGCTTCGACCAATAGTTTTTTGGTCGGCACGACCCGGCTGACCAGGCCTGCACTTTCAGCCTCGGCTGCATCCATGAAGCGGCCGGTAAGATGCATATCCATCGATTTGGATTTTCCAACATAGCGTGTCAGGCGCTGGGTGCCGCCAAAACCAGCGACTACGCCCAGGTTAATTTCAGGCTGACCAAACTTTGCCGTATCGGCCGCGATGATGAAATCACACATCATCGCCAATTCGCAACCCCCGCCCAACGCATAGCCCGACACCGCCGCAATGATCGGTTTGCGTATATTGTTGATCGCGTTCGCTTCAGCCGCAAAAAAATCTTCTTTGGACGCATCCACCGAAGATTTCTCGGACATTTCCTTAATGTCAGCCCCAGCCGCAAACGCCTTTTCTGACCCGGTTAGCACAATACAGCGCACTTTATGGCTGTCGTCGGCGTCTTTTAGGGCAACAACCAATTCTGCCAACATTTCAGAATTCAACGCATTCAAAGCGTCCGGTCGATTTAGCCGGATCACGCATACATTGTCGGCGATATCGACGATTATGGTTTTATAGGCCAATGTCGGTCCTCGCTATTGTTACAATCCAACGAAAGACCTAGCAGGCTGGCGCGGTCGATCAAGCTAGTTTTGGCATTCTGCACAGTAAAATGATGACCGCCCGGATTGTACGATGCGTTTGATCGTGCCATTGCAGCCGGGTTTTGGGCACCGCTGGTCTTTCCGGTCGTAAACCTGAAAACTGTGCTGGAAATACCCCAATTCGCCGCCGGTCTGACGGTGGTCGCGCAATGAAGACCCACCAGCCTGAATTGCTTCGTGCAAAACATCGCGTATCGCCGGAACCAGTGAATGCACCCGCAGCGTTGAAAGCTTTCCGGCCAATGTTTGGGGCGAAATGCCCGTGCGATGTAGAACTTCACAGACATAAATATTTCCCAACCCGGCGATGATCACCTGATCCAGCAGGGCGGATTTAATTGGCATTTTGCGGTTTTTAAGTTTTGCCGCAAGATATGTTCCGTCAAATTCGTTGCCCAATGGTTCGGGGCCAAGATTTGCCAGCAGGCGGTGGCTGTCTGCCTGCCTGGTCGCGACCAAATCCATCGACCCGAAACGCCGTGTATCATTGAAAGTTATGCGCGCGCCATTTTCCATATCCAGAACGACATGATCGTGTTTTTGGATATCCGGATGCGGCAGCTGCGAAATCAACATGCGCCCCGACATCCCCAGATGAATGATCAGCGTTTCACCCGAATTCAGATCAGCAAGAATGTATTTTGAACGTCGACGCAAGATTTGAACGCGTTTTCCGGTCAGCCGCCGCGACATTTCCGTCGGAAAAGGCCAGCGCAGATCGGGCCGGCGTAGGTCGGCGCTGGCGATAATTTGCCCTTGCATGACGGGCATCAGGCCGCGACAGACGGTTTCGACTTCTGGCAGTTCTGGCATCACGCCCCCGGTTTGGGTCAGGCGTGCATTGTGTCGCCTGATCAGAGACCTATAAGAAGGGTTAGTTTTCTAAGGACAGCAAGGTACGATGGACGACGGCAGTGAAAAAACCACACATTTTGGCTTTCAAGATGTAGCAGAGGACCAAAAGGCCCGCATGGTGCATGGGGTTTTTACCAATGTGGCCAGCAAATATGACGTGATGAATGACGTTATGTCGGGCGGCATTCACCGAATTTGGAAATCGGCGATGATGGATTGGCTGGCGCCCAGGCCTGGGCAGTACCTGTTGGATGTGGCCGGTGGTACCGGCGATATAGCGTTCCGTTTTCTTGGTCGGGCCCCGGGGGCCAACGCCGTTGTGCTTGATTTAACCGAAAGCATGCTGGTCCAGGGGCGCAAGCGGGCCGAGGCCGAACGCCAGGCCGACCGGTTAGACTGGATTGTTGGTGACGCAATGGCACTGCCGTTTGAAGATAACAGTTTTGACGTTTACACAATTTCATTCGGCATACGAAATGTGACGCGGATCAATGACGCATTGGCAGAAGCCTTTCGCGTTCTACGCCCAGGCGGTCGGTTGATGGTGCTTGAATTCAGCCAGCTTCCAAACCAAGGCCTACAAAAAGCCTATGATCTTTATTCCTTCAATATCATCCCACATATGGGCAAACTGATCGCCAACGACCGCGACAGCTATCAGTATCTGGTTGAATCAATCCGAAAATTTCCGGATCAGGAAAGGTTCTCAGAAATGATCCGGGGTGCTGGGTTTGAGCAGGTTAAATACCGTAACATGACAATGGGTGTGGCCGCGTTGCATTCTGGCTGGAAACTTTAGATGCGCGGCCCGCACAACATTTGGCGGCTGGCCCGCACCGGCGCCACGATGGAACGCACCGGGGCGATGCGCGTCGCGTTTGATGCCGTAGATGCGCCCGCGTCACTGCGGATTGGCCTGCGGGCGCTGATCTGGCCGTTCAAGTGGTTAGGCTACAAGGGCGATCCCGCATTACCGCCGATCACGCGCGCGCTAACGGCGTTGGGTCCGGCTTATATCAAGTTTGGTCAAATCCTGTCGACGCGGCCTGATGTGGTGGGTGAAGAACTGGCGGCTCAGTTGCAGATCTTGCAAGACAAGTTGCCACCGTTTTCAATCGAAATTGCAAAGGCAACAGTTGAAGAAGAACTTGGCCGGCCGGTTAGCGACATGTTTTCCGAGTTCAGTGAACCAGTGGCGGCCGCGTCAATTGCCCAGGTCCACCACGCAATGCGGGCGGATACCGGCGTAGAAGTTGCGGTTAAAGTGTTGCGCCCCCGCATTGAACAAGCATTTCAGCGAGACATTAATGCATTTTACTTTGCGGCCAGCATAATCGAATTTCTGTCGCCGTCAGCACGCCGATTGCGGGCCACGGACGTCATCGCCCATTTTGAAGGTGTGGTGCTGGGCGAACTGGATTTACGGCTTGAATCGGCGTCGGCGTCGGAATTTGCGACAAACACAGAACGCGATCGTGGTTTTCATGTGCCAACGGTTGAATGGGATCTTTCAGGTAAGCGGGTAATGACGCTGGGTTGGGGCGAAGGCATCGCCATCCACAAGCTGGACGCGTTAGATGCCGCCGGCCATGACCGTGCGGCGTTGGGCGGCCGGGTGATGGAATTGTTCCTTAGCCACGCCTTGCGCGACGGTTTTTTCCACGCCGATATGCATCAGGGCAATCTGAAAGTGGCGGCAAACGGTGATATTATCGCGCTGGATTTTGGCATCATGGGCCATATTGATGATTACACCCGCCGGGCCTATGCCGAAATATTATTCGGCTTCACGCAGCGCAACTATCGTCGTGTCGCACAGGTGCATTTTGAAGCCGGGTATGTGCCTGCCGATCAGGATGTAGAAGAATTTACCCGGGCATTGCGGGCCATGGGTGAACCGATTTTTGGCATGAACGCCAGCCAGGTTTCGATGGCGAAACTGTTCAGCTATCTGTTTGAAGTCACCGAACGGTTTGGCATGCGCACCCGCACCGAACTGATATTGTTGCAGCGCACCATGGTCGTTGTTGAAGGTGTCGCGCGGTCACTAGACCCCGATATTAACATCTGGGATGTCGCCAAGCCTGTGATCGAACAATACATCAAGGAAAACATCGGACCCAAGGCCATGTTGCGAGATTTGGCAAAGACGGTGAAAGTGCTGTCGCGGTTCGGTCCGAAACTGCCAGCCCTGGCCGAGGCGGCGCTGATACGCCAGTCAGAAACGCCTGAACCAATGCCTGCACATCGGCCCTGGCGCGCAGCGGGTTACGCAACCCTTGGTGCGGTACTAGCGACTGCCGGATATTGGTTGGCTCTACAGTTTTAACGGCCAAGTTGGAGATTATCGGGCGCGTTTGGCGGGCCTATTCGATCGGCGCGCGCAGGGCTGTAACTTCGCTGACTGGTACCTGCGTGCCGCATTTTAGGATAATATAGGTTTGCCCTGCGGCAAGGCTTGTTTCTGACACCAGCACATGGGTTTCTGCAACGTTGGTGCCAATAGTTTCAGCGTTCAAAAAAAGCTTTCGACCGAAAAGCGATAGCTGCCGGCCGGCAGCGGTGTGCCTGAACTGTTGGTATCGGCCCAGGTCACGGGTTCGTCGCCCAGCGGAATTCGCTGGCGCGAAACCTCTTGCCCGGATGCGTCATGCACCACAAGTTCGGCATTATTCGCTCCCTGAATTGTTTGGGTTGCGGACGGCTGGACATTGATTTCTGAGGCGCTGGTTCGGAGTTATTTCTAGTCAGTGGCACCTTTCAAATACGGGTGCTGAATCCAGCGCTGGCGTCAAAATACCCGGCATGGCCTGTGAGCGCGCGGAATTAA
>CAXMPY010000163.1:818-5195 GCA_964195275.1 uncultured Paracoccaceae bacterium | reverse complement strand
GCGTTTTTTTGAAGAAATGTGAGATTTTTTCGAAAGGGCGTGAAGGGCCTTAAAAATATGGGTATTTCGACAAAATAGGGCGGCGTTTTAAGGGGTTACCTTGATTTGAATGCAGGGGATGCGCGGCCTTTATAGCAATATTGCGTTTTATCCACAGACTCAGGCGGCGATTGCGTATGGGTGTTGTGATGGTTGGCTACAATATGCAGGGGATAGGGTGCGAGTCGGGGTGAACAAGTGGTGCCGCACGGCCATAGGCGGACCACGGCGGATCAATTTTCGTTAATGCCTTTTTCCGGGTTGTGCGCCCGTGGCGTTAAGTAGCGCGCCAGCATCAGGCTGATGCACAGCCCCGGAACCAGCGCCAAAAGCCCTATGCCTAGACCAAAGATGTCAGACAGCAATCCGATAACCGGCGGTCCGATTAGGAACCCGCTGATGGCGACGATCGACATCAGGGCGATATTGGCAGTTTCGTATTCGTCGTGCAATGCCGCCACAGCGGACACGCCCAAAGGATAGCCAACAGATATGCCAAAGCCGATCAGCGCCAGACCGGCATATGCCGCGAACACCGGCAGCGGTGCCACCAGAACAATGACGCCAATGATTGCAATGGCGACAGTCAGGCGCGCCAACCCCGCCCCGCCCAATGCAAATTTCAACGCGTCGCCGGTGAACCGACCAAGCGCCAGAAAACCGGTATATATTGTGACCGCGATACCAGCGCCAGACGGGCCTGCGCCCAGCCGTTCACCCAAATAGACGGCTGACCAATCGGCCATCGCGCCTTCGGCCACCGAAACGAACAACATAAATATTGCGATATACAACAATGCTGGCGGCAGATCAGCCAATTTGCGTCTTGCGGGCTGTTCGCCCGATTGTTCGCCCAGCAGCCGCGGCAAGGCATATGCCGCACCCATCCCGCCTATTGCAGACAGTCCGGCCAGCCCGGCCAGTGCCAGTACCGGGGTCACATCAGACAGTGGCACCGAAATCAACAGCGAACCCAGCATCAGCCCAAGTGCCCAGAAACCGTGGCAGCGGTTCATGATTAAGCGTGCGGATTGCTTTTCCAAGCGCCCGGCGTAAACGTTCAAGCAAACCTCTAGCAATGCAATTGCCGCGCCCAGCCCCATCAGCGCTAGAAAAAGTTCCAGTCGGCTGGAGGCCATTAGCGGCAGCACGGCGGCGGCAGCCTGCACAGGGAAAGTGAAAAGAAACACGCGGCGTGGGCCAAAGCGGGCGACAACCGCGCCCGCCAGTTGCAAGGTAGGGATTAGCGCAGCAGGCATCCCCAGCAGGGCAATCGCCAGTTCAAATTTGGACAGGCCAAGGGCGGTTTGAACCTGCGGAATTAGGGCAAACCAGCCGCCCATCGCGACGGGCTGCAACACAAACAACAGCATGATCAGCCGAATTGCGGTGGTATGTGAAAATGGTCCCATCGCACCGAACCTTAGCAGCAAATAATTGTTTGGAAAGACGCCCCAAAAGCGGTGGCGAAAAATGACCCTGGACCTTGCGATCCTATGGGTCAACTTGCGCCTTAGAACCCAACGAAATTATTCGCTGGGCGCTTTTGCTTTCTCCATCCGCTTTATCACCTGCACCGAGAACTCGGTCACGGCAAAGAACACCACCGCCAAAATCAGGGCGCGGATTACGCTGGGGTCTGAACCGTCCATCACCAGACTAACGATGCGGGCCACAATCAGCACCAAAAAGTAGACTGGCGCCGGCGTCAAAAACGCGTGGTTCGACTTGATGGCGCCGATGGCGGTGATAATGCCAAGCATGATCAAGGGCGCGCCCATCGCCCGCAGATTTGATACGCCGAACCCATTGTCCGGTGTTAACGCGACGAACGATTGAACGGCATCCGGGCTGAACATATAGCGCACCCCTAAAAACAGCAGGGTGGCGGCGACAATTCCAGCGAGAATTCGGGCTGCAAGTATCATGGTTTTATTCCTTTATCAGAGTGATCGGTTTGGCGGTGTTAAAGTAAACCGGACGTTCCCAAGACATACAATATGTAGATCATCGACAGCGACGCCATGACAAACCCAACCAGACGCAAATTGGCCACGCCCAAATAGTACAGCGGTCCGTAAATGGCGCGGCCGATCACAAAGATCAGTGCGGCGGTTTCGGCGCCGCTGTGTTCCAGTCCGACAAATGCCGCAGTGGCAAATACAGGTACTGAATAGGCGGCCGATTGCACCTGATTATTGTAGGCGTTTCGAATGCGCAGTGCCAAAGGCGAAAAATCCGCGTCGCTGTTGCGGTTGGATGACCAGCCGAAGGAAAGCCCCTGCGTGTAGTATGTAAAGTTGATCTCGATAAAGAGAAGCACGAAAGTGATGAGGCCGATCGAATAAAGTGCGGTCGTATATTCCATTTCCAATTTCCTTTTTGTCTGGATCCTGTCGGTGACAGGGAATATTTTTGTAACGGCGAGAAGTAGTATGTTCTGGCGCACGCCTTTGTTGCGGGCCGAGTTAAGTTCAGAGCAAACCGGACACCAGCAGCACATAGGCAATATAGAAAATCGACACTGTCCCCAGCGCAAAGTCGGGAACCCGGATGAATGAAATGCCTGAATAATAAAGCAAGGTGTAGGCAGCCCGGCCCATCACGAACAATAACGCCGCCAGTTTGGCGCTTTCGCTTCGCAGGCCGGATATTGCCGCAACTGCAAGCACGGGCACGGCGTATGTGGCTGCTTCTGTTGTGTTAGACAAAGCCCGCGTTATGCGAACCGCAAAGGCAAAATCTTCGCCCGCCGGGTTGCGGTTTTGAAGAAAACCCATAGGCAAAGCCTTTGGTCGCGTAGGTGAAAAATATTTCGAAACCCACCATAAGCAAGGTGATGATCCCGAAGGCTACAAGAGCAGTCGTAAAAGTCATATTGGTCGTCCTGTGAATTGCTGGTCAGAATGTTAGTCGGCCCAGATTGAGTGTGTGGTGAATGGTGGTTTTAGGCGGCGGCACTCCATAAAAATTCAATCATGTTTTGGGCGATCTCTTCGCCGGCATCCTCTTGAAGGAAATGCCCGGCGTCGTGAATCACTTTGAACTGCCCGTCTGGCACCATTTTGGCGATGCGTTCACCGTCTGGTACTTTAAAGGCGATGTCCTTATCCGAAAACATCACTAAGACTGGCAGGTTCCAGGATTTCAGCGTGTCGTTGATCCGGTTAAGATAGTCATAGTTGGGGTGCCCCGGCACAGGTGGCACCAGTTTGGGAAACGCCGCAACACCGGCGCGTGAAGCATAAGTGGGGTGCGGCACCAGATACTGTTCCTTGGCACGTGGATCGAGCTTTTTGTGGAAGCCGCCCAGAAACGCTGCTTTGCGCATGAGATCTAATCGCCTGATCAGAAAACTGGAAAACGCACCGTGGCTAAACAGCAGACCGAAAAGGCCTGGCAATTTCATCGGTGCCACCAATGTGTTCAGGATCACCAAAGATTTGATGTTGTCCTGATTTTCGATGCCATAGCCCAGGCTGATCGGACCACCCCAGTCCTGCCCGACGATGGTGACGTCTTTGACGTTCAGCTGGTCCATCAATTCTGTCACTTGCGCGATATGGCGCGGCAGACTGTAATAACTTTCGTCTTCGGGCTTGTCCGACAGCCCAAATCCGATCAGGTCCGGCACAATACAACGATATCCGGCGGCCACCAGCGGTGGAATCATTTTGCGATATAGATAGCTCCAGGTTGGCTCGCCGTGCACCATCAGGATCACCGGGCCTTCGCCCTCGTCCACATAATGCATCTGTTGTCCGTCGATATCGGCGTAGTTTTCTTTGAAGGGGAATTGGTAGCGGTCGGTCATGGGGTTTTCCAGTGCAATTAGAGATGTAACAAAAACTACTTGTTATGTAACAAACGTTACATTAAATGTAAAGTATGCTTTTCTTCACGCTTAGTTCATCTTTGTGACACTCGACACCAAAGCAAACCTTGAACTACCAACACCAAAAAAGGCAAACCCAGTTAAATGATTCGAAAAGCAAACCCAATTACGCCCCCGCCAGCGGACCCAGAAACGCCACCGCGCGATCGTCTGATCAACGCAGGCGCTTTCGTATTTGCCGCCAAGGGTTTTGGCGGTGGGTCCGTGCGCGAAATTTGTCAGATCGCTGGCACCAGCTCAAATATGATCCACCACTATTTTGGTTCAAAGCAGGGGCTATATGAAGAAATCCTGACCGGATTTTCCGAGCGCGTATTGTCGGTACCATTGCGCATTATCAGCGAACCGGCCCGAAACCGTGAAAACTTAATCGCACGGTTGGAAATTTTTATCGAAGAAACGCTTGAGGCGCTAGTGGCTCAGCCAGACCTGTATCGTCTGGT
>CAXMPY010000163.1:0-808 GCA_964195275.1 uncultured Paracoccaceae bacterium | reverse complement strand
GGCATCGTGCGGGCCGAATTAGATTCTGACATGCTGACTGGACTAATTCTTGACCGGCTGGGCAATCAGATACTGTATGCGCCCTGGATCCGGGAAACCAGCGGGCAAAATATTGAAACCGACGGACCCTATAAAAAGCGTTGGCTGGGCGCGAACATCGATCTTATGCTGCACGGCATTCTTGCCCGATAATTGGGTCAGCTTAGGCATTCACCGCTACGCGCACCCGGCGCGGCTTTACCCGTAACGCCAGCAAAAACACGATCACAATCAGATACAGCATTGGTTCCAACTGCCAACCTTTGCGCAGCCAGACAAAATGCACGCCCCCCAAAATTACCGCTGGATATGTCAGCATATGCAGTTTGCGCCATACCAGAGGCCCAAGTTTGCGCAATGACCGATTGTTTGACGTTATCGCCAGCGGGATCAGCGCGACAAAACCAACCATACCAAAGGTAATATACGGGCGTTTGATAATATCGCGCCAGATTGCGCCCAAATCCTGCACATCCAGCACCAACCAAACCAGCAAATGTACTGCGACATAAAAGAACACCATCAATCCCAACGCACGGCGGTATTTGATCAGGTTGATCTTCGTGTAGTTGCGCAGCGGTGTGATCGCCATAACCACAATGAACAACTGGATCGCAAACCGCCCCAGTTCATGTTCCAGCGCCTTGATCGGTTCGGGACCCAATTGATTGGTCAATCCCAGGTAAAAATCCCAGAGCCCGGGGAACAGACCGACAATATAAATCGGCCAAGCTGGCACCCGACGCAAAGCGCCGTTAATGGTTTGGGC
>CAXMPY010000162.1:0-5227 GCA_964195275.1 uncultured Paracoccaceae bacterium | reverse complement strand
TGGTGTTGGCGTCGAAATAAAAAACATCGATGTCCTTCACACCAAACATATCAGGGCGGCTGGTAAGATGGTTCCAAACTTGATTATATATCGCGCCCGATACGATCCAGCAGTCTGGCAATTCCAAATCGCGGGCGACCCGAAAGGCGTGCATCAGTTTGGGGCTAGCCCAGACATTTTCAAACAGCAGTTCTGCTTGGTTTCGGGTGTTTGTTGGGGTAGCGCAGGTGGGTCATAATTTTGCGGTATTTGGGTTGCCGTCTGTTTCGCGGTGGTGAACAGGTTTGCGAAAGCTAACCACAGAACCGCCACTGACGTCTGGCTGAAATCCAATACTTTGAAAATACGCGTGAAGATCGACCAGTTCGCGACCGGTATCAAGCGTCAGGGCAGTAAAATTACGCGCCCGCGCCTCATCTTCCGATGCGCTGATAAGGGTCTGCGCCAGCCCGCGCCCACGGTGTGATTGCTTGACCGCCAACCAACCCAGATACAGTGCATCGCTAAAATCCCTAGAGGGTCGGGCGAATAGGCAGGCGACTGGAATATCATCATCTATCACAAGCATGGCAGTACCCTGTTTCGCTGCCACAGCAAGCATTTTGGGGCTGACATCCATCGCATGTGCCGGTTGGCCTAATAGCGGTGTCATATATGCAAACGAACGGTGGATAAGCGCGGCCACCTTCGGCCAATCAGAATAGTCTGCGGGTGCGCGGAATACTGTCACAACAATCCTTCGATCAGGGCCCGCGCTGAGTTGGATTTTGGCAACCACAACCCCCGATCAAGGGCTTCTGCCAGCCGTTCGGCGATTTCGCGCAAAGCCGGGGCGTTATTGGTTTGGATAAATTCGCGTGTGTCGTCGTCTTCCAGAAACGCGGCGTGTACCAGATCGAAATGATGGCCCTTGACGGCGCCCGTTGTGGCGGCGAAGGCGAACATATAATCCACTGTCGCGGCAATTTCGAAGGCACCTTTGTAGCCATGGCGTTTTACACCCTGGATCCATTTTGGGTTAACGACACGGCTGCGCACAACGCGGGCAATCTCGTCATCCAGTGTTCGAATAACCGGGCGTTCTGGTCGGGAATGATCGTTATGGTAGATTGGCCGATCCACGCCTTGCAATGTGGAAACCGCGGCTGCGGCCCCACCTTCGAACTGGTAATAATCGTCGCTGTCCAAAAGATCGTGTTCGCGGTTGTCTTGGTTTTGCACGATAGCCTCGGTTTGCGACAACCGGGGTTCAAACGCCGCGCGATGGTTGTCCCCCTGGCTGTCTTTACCATAGGCGTAGGACCCCCATTCAAGATAAGCCTCGGCCAGATCAGATTTGTCAGCCCAAAGCCGTTCGTCAATCATCGCTTGTAATCCGGCACCATAGGCGCCGGGTTTCGCCCCAAATACCCGGTGTTGGCCTGCCAATCCCTCGTTGCGTGCCCTTGCCGCTGCTGGGTTGATGTCGTCGGGCTCGTCCAACGCCATGACAGCGCGCGCGGCCGAATCTACCAGTGAAATTAACTGTGGGAACGCGTCCCGAAAAAAGCCGGAGATGCGCAATGTGACATCCACCCTTGGGCGGCCCAATGCAGTATGGGGAATTATTTCAAACCCGGTTACACGGCGGTTGGCAGCATCCCAAGTTGGTTTAACGCCCATCAGCGCCAGGCATTGTGCAATATCATCACCGCCTGTGCGCATATTGGCCGTACCCCAAGCGGTTAGCAGCATTGTGCGCGGCCAGTCGCCGTGATCCTGCAAGTGTTTTTCGATCAACAGGTTGGCTGATTTCCACCCCAACGCCCAGGCGGTTGGTGTGGGTACCGCCCGGCTGTCGACGGAAAAGAAATTGCGACCGGTCGGCAATACATCCAAACGCCCACGCGTCGGTGCACCAGATGGGGCTGGTGCCACGAACTGACCCGAAAGGCCGGTAAGAAGGCCCGTTCCTTCGTCGGGACCGCATGCGCGGATTGCTGGCAGAACCTGGGCATGCAAAGTTTCAAGCACGGGTTTGGTATGTTCAAAATGTTCTGGCAAAATTTTCCAGCCCATGGCCAGGATCGCCAGTTTCTCCAACCGTTCAACTGTGTCCCCGTTGCTGCGCCAAGTTTCGACACCGGTGGCGTGCAGAAACTTGTGGCGTGGCCCGCTGTATTTTTGTGCCATATCACAATCCAGCGGGTCAATGACTTCGGTCGATATACCACAATCCAGCGCCAACGCCCGGATGATCGAGGCATTGCCGCCCTTACCCTCACCGCGGGGCACCCGCAGCAGGGCGATTGCCAAATCACGTTCAAGATCACCCACGGGTGAGATACCAAAAATGTGCAAACCGTCACGAATTTGCGCTTCTTTCAATTCGCATAGATAAGCATCAAGCTTTGCCAGGTCGGATGTTTCGTCTTCGCCACCCATGCCAACATCCTGATCCAGCCCAGTGGCCGATGTCAGTGATAGAATTTCGCGGCGCAGATGCTTGATGCGCCGGGGGTCGACCCCCGCGGCCTCGTAATATTCATCAACTAGCCCTTCAAGATCGCGCAATGGTCCGTAGGTTTCGGCGCGGGTCAGGGGTGGTGTCAGGTGATCTATTATAACCGCCTGCGTGCGGCGTTTGGCCTGCGTGCCTTCACCGGGATCGTTAACGATGAACGGGTAAATATGGGGTACCGGGCCAAGCATCGCCTCGGGTAGACAGGTTTCTGACATCGCCAGCGCTTTGCCCGGTAACCATTCCAGATTGCCATGTTTGCCCATGTGAACCAGCGCGTGGGCCCCGTGGACGTGTCGAAGCCAGATGTAAAAAGCGAAGTAATTATGGGGCGGAACCAGGTCCGGGGAATGGTACGTTTCGGTCGGATCAATATTGTATCCGCGCGCCGGCTGAACGCCGACAACAACATTTCTGTAAGTTAGGACTGATAGCTTGAAGCCGCTTTTAGCGGCTGTATGCGGTGTGGATGTTTCAGAAAAGAAGAAAGGGTCTTGGTCGGGTTTTCCCCAACGGTCCTCAATCCGATTTTTAATGTCCCAGGGCAGGTCGGCAAAGTGGGTAAGATAAGTGGACAGATCAAGCGTGACGCCACCTTGGCGTTCTGCCCGGTCTGTCAGCCAATTTGTGGGCCCGGCCAGTATCTGCTCCATTAACGCGGCACTGTCGGCTGGGACGCCCTGAACGTCATAACCTTGTTTACGTAGCAAATTCAGGCAGTGGATCGTGGCCGCCGGCGTATCCAGGCCAACGCCATTGGCAAGGCGCCCATCCTTGTTGGGATAGTTGGCAAGAACAAGCGCGGTTTTTCGATCCTTGGCCGGTGTACGGCGCAGCACTGCCCAATTTGCTGCCAGCTTGGTAACGAAATCAACCCGGTCGCCGCGCGCCTGATAGGTTGCAATCGGGCACTCAGTTGCGTCATCAAAATAGGCCTGGCCTTTAAAGGAAATGGCGCGCGACAGGATGCGCCCGTCAACTTCCGGCAAGGCCACGTTCATGGCGATATCGCGCGCCGACAGGCCCGTAAGACTGTTTGACCAGCTGTCTTCGGTGGACGAGGACAGAACCACCTGAAATACCGGGGCCATGTTCGCGGCGCTTGAAGTTAGTGGGTTGGATGAGGGGCCAGCCCCCTGATCAGCTGACCCTACGGCGAAAGACGTGCAGTTCAGGATCACGTCTGGTGGCGCCTGTTCAAATAGTGAGGCCAGCGTTGCCGCCGACACCGGGTCTTTAAGCGATGCGACGAATACCGGCAGCGGGTTTAGCCCTGCCCGCAACAGGCTGCGGGTCAACCGATTGATCGGGTTTAGGCCGGCGCCCTGCAACAAGGCGCGGTAAAATATGATCGGAACGGTCGGCGCGTCGGCTGTCCAGTGTTCGCGCAATGCGGGTAAATCAGCGATACCAGCACCCGGCCAATATATTCCGGACCGCAGCAGCGGCCTTGGCGGTACAGGTTGGTCAGTGCGACCAAGCATAAACTTTGCGTAGCTCAGAAAATTCGCAGAATTTTCCGGACCACCTTCGACCAAATACCCCCAAAGCGTCTGATAATCTTCGTCACTAACGGTGGACAGGTCACGCAGTTCCGGGTCTGGTTTGTCATCCCCTGGCAGGGCCGCGAACGGCACACCAGCGGCGTGCATATGGGCGGCGTATTGTTCAACCCCGTATTTCCAATAGCCCGCACCGCCCAATACCCGGGCCACTACCAGCCCGGATCTTGTGGCACATTGGGCGATGTGAAGATCCACGGACATCGGGTGTTTTAGATGGGTAAGGTTTGCCAGGCGCAGGCTTGGCGCGTCAGGCATTTCGGATCGGGCCTGTGAAAGCGCGGCCAATTCGGTATCTGCCGCCGTGATAAAAACTACATCCGCGGGGGTTTGGCCCAAATCGACGGGTTCTGCCTCATCATCAACGGCGCCCGGTGTTGCGGCAAGTAGGTGCATCAACGGGGCCAGTTGGTGGCAGCAGCACTGCCTTCGGCGAGGATATTTAGATTGAAAGGAAGACCTGCAACGGTGAAACTAGTCACAGCGTTTTTGCCATAAACAAACTGTTTGGGTGTTCGCAATAGGTGCCAAATGGGCCACAAAACGAAAACCCGTGACGTTGATATAGCCGATGCGCCGCCGTTAGCGTATCGCCAGTTTCAAGGCGCAAAACCGGCAATGACACCTTGGTTGCCTGGGTTTGGATATGGTTCAGTATCTTGTCTGCAACGCCCAAGCCACGGCTGTTTTGGGCCGTAAACATTGATTTGATTTCACCGTAACCTTTTTCAATCGCCAGCGCGCCACAGCCGACAGCAACCCCCAAGGATCGCCCGACGAAAAATTGTATTTTGGGGACGCAAAGGTCATCAATTGACAGATAGTGACAGGACTCTTTGGGAAACATCGCCAGCATCAAGGCGTGACTGGCGTGCAAAAGCGCAGTTGCCTCGGTACCCCGCGGGTCCTCGGTTTCAACCGAAATTTCGGTCACAGATTTAACGCCGATTGAATTGCGGCGCGGTCAAGCCCGGAATGTCCGATGACAACCAATTTTGTTTGCCTGGCTTCGTCGGCGCTAAGTGGGCGGTCAAAATAAGTGTCGATACGGGGACCAACAGCCTGCAACGTCAGGCGCATAGGTTTGCCCGATACGGCTGCAAAACCTTTCAGACGCAGGATATTGTGGCGCTGGATCAAGTTTTCGACGCGCTTTAGAAAAGCC
>CAXMPY010000161.1:0-5231 GCA_964195275.1 uncultured Paracoccaceae bacterium | reverse complement strand
GATCTCGCGTTCGTGCTGTAGCCAACGTTCTTTACCGGAATTCACCGAACACCAGCAGCAACGTCGCTGACCCAGAAACAGACGTTCCCCCTTGCGCCCGAGGGGTCTGCACCCTAGAAGGGCGGCTGATTTATCCCGCACCGCAATTGCTGTGCCCCGAATGACGAAAAAGGACATGTAATGCAGGTCACCGAGACCCTGAACGAAGGCCTGAAGCGCGGCTATGACATCACCGTTTCCGCCGCTGAGCTGGACACAAAAATAAACGAAAAACTGGCCGAAGCGCAGCCCGATTTTGAAATGAAGGGTTTTCGCAAAGGCAAGGTTCCAATGGCGCTGCTGAAAAAGCAGTTTGGCCAAAAAGTTATGGGCGAGGCGTTACAGGAAAGCATTGACGGCGCGATGTCCAAGCACTTTGAGGACAGCGGCGAACGCCCGGCGATGCAACCTGACGTAAAAATGACCAATGAAGATTGGAAAGAAGGCGACGATGTTGACGTTTCGATGGCCTACGAAGCGTTGCCGGATATTCCTGAAGTTGATCTTAGCAAGGTCAAACTTGAGCGTTTGCTGGTAAAAACTGATGATGCCGCCGTTGATGAAGCATTGGCTAATCTCGCAGAAAGTGCGCCGGATTTCAAAGATCGCAAAAAGGGTACTAAGGCCAAAGACGGCGATCAGGTCGAGATTGATGTTCTGGGCAAAGTTGATGGCGTGACATTTGAAGGCGGCGCCGGTGAAGATTACCCCTTGGTTTTGGGATCAAATAGTTTCATTCCGGGATTTGAAGAACAGTTGGTCGACGCAAAAGCTGGCGATGACGTCCAGGTCAAAGTGACATTCCCGACGGAATACAATGTTGAAAACCTGGCCGGGAAAGACGCCGTGTTTGATTGCAAAGTAAAAGCGGTGAAAGAACCCAGACCGTCCGAGATCAGCGACGAAATGGCGGTAAAATTTGGCGCAGAAGATCTGGCGAAACTAAAGGCCGATATTTCCGAACGATTGGAAAATGAATATACCGGGGCTGCGCGTCAGGTGATGAAGCGTAAACTGTTGGACGAATTGGCGACTTTGGCCAGTTTTGAATTGCCGCCAAGTTTGGTGGATGCAGAAGCCGGACAAATTGCGCATCAGCTGTGGCACGAAGAAAACCCTGATGTTGAAGGTCATGACCATGATCCGGTTGAAACAACCGATGAGCATAGGTCATTGGGCGAGCGACGGGTTCGATTAGGATTGTTGTTGGCCGAAGTGGGTCGCAAGCAAGAGATCGAAGTTTCAGATGCTGAAATGACGCAAGCGGTGATGAACCAGGCGCGCCAATATCCAGGTCAGGAAAAGCAATTCTTTGAATTTGTTCAGCAAAACCCACAAATGCGCCAGCAAATTCAGGCACCTTTGTTTGAAGATAAAGTTGTGGATTATGTATTCGACCAAGCCACGGTGACAGAAAAAACCGTGAAAAAGGCAGCGCTTGAAAAGGCCGTTGAAGCTTTGGAAGAAGAATAACATCCAGTCAATTCGCTATGTCAGTTCGGGGTTGCCAATTGGCGGCCCTTTTTCGGCTGATTGGGTCAGTTTGGATATAAGCGTGTCAGCGACCGCCGCCGATGACCTACGCGCAACCGCAGAAAATAAAACCAAATCACAACATTATTAAAGATTGCGACATCTTCCGGTCTGATAAAGCTTGAGAATTCCTAAATACTCGCTATCCAGTAAAAAAACACGGGCAGGAAAATGATCGAAAAGTCTATTAGCGCCAGCGACAGCGCGGCGCTTGATACGCGCGATTGGGTGCGGCATCTGGCAAAATACCGCGACCCCAGCCATTTTCGCAGTATTTTGGAAATCGCAATTACTGCGATACCATTTTTCACACTTTGGACATTTGCTTGGTGGGCGTTGTCCCTTAGCTATTTGCTGACGTTGTTGATTGCTCTGGTAAACGGCGCCTTCGTTGTACGGCTTTTCGCGATCCAACATGATTGTGGTCACCGGGCGTTCTTTCGCAACCGGCAAGCGGGTGATTGGGTTGGCAGGGTTTTGGGCGTTATTACGCTAACGCCCTATGATGTCTGGAAACGTAGCCACGCTATTCACCATTCCGGATCGGGCAATCTTGACAAGCGTGGCATGGGCGACGTTCACACGATGACAGTTGCCGAATACAAAGCGTCAACCCCGTTTAAGCGTATTCAATACCGCTTATATCGTAACCCGATTATCTTGTTCGGGCTTGGACCTTCGTTTATTTTTCTGATCACCAACCGGTTGCCCTTTGGCATGATGAATTCAGTAAAATACTGGCTAAGCGCAATGGGGACAAATGCAGCATTGCTGCTGGTCCTGGGCGCGGTGGTCTATTTTGGCGGATGGATGCCATTGTTGCTGATATTCTTACCTACCAGCATTGCCGGTGCTACCATTGGGCTTTGGTTGTTCTTTGTTCAACATCAGTTTGACGAGGCACACTGGGATCAGGACGAAGACTGGGACCTGCACGATGCAGCCCTGCACGGCAGTTCGCATTACGTTATGCCCAAGCCTCTGCAATGGCTGACGGCCAATATCGGCATTCACCACGTGCATCATTTGTATAACCGGATCCCATTTTATCGTTTGACCGAAGTTTTGCGCGATTATCCGGCATTAGCAAACGCGCAACGTCTGACAATACGCGAAAGCCTGTCATGCGTGAAGTTGCAGCTTTGGGATGAACGCAAACGCGAACTGTTGTCATATGCGCAAGTACGGTCGGAATACGGCCCCTTTTGACGCCAAGATGTCGCCTGCATAGTTTGTGACATCCGTTCAACTGGTTGTCATTCACTAACCTGTGGGGTGCACGTGAACCCGACATCTGACAATACCACATGAAAACAGAAAGAGGTTTTACATGTGGATCAGTAGACGCGCTTTGATGGCATCAGCAGGGGCCGCCACGGTTTTCCCGGGCGCCCTGACAGCCCAATCCCTTAGCATCGGCCAAGCGTTGAACGCTTTGGTTTTTAGCACCAACCAGGCATATCAAGACGCCGAAAACCTGCTACGGGCCCACGGAAAACCCGATGTGGCAGCAGGCATGATATTGGCACTGCGCTTTACTCAGCGTCCGGCGTCCGAAATCGTTTCGATGCTAGAGGCGGTGACAGGTGCCAAAGCTGGTGACGACTGGAATGACTGGATGCTTTGGCAGGAATCGCACCCAGAAATTGTTCCGCATGACAGTTTTCAAGCAATGAAACGCGACATATTCTTGCGAATCGATCCGAATTTTGATGACTTTCTGCGCCCAAAATACATTACCCCGGATCGCATGCACATCCGGCTAGAGGAAATAGCATGGGGTGGCGTCAGAAAAGACGGCATACCGTCGCTGGATAATCCCACCTTAATTGACGCCAACGAAGCGGATTATCTGAGCAAAGATGATCTGGTTTTTGGTGTTGCAATTAACGGTGACGTGCGGGCCTATCCGTTGCGGATCATGGGTTGGCACGAAATGTTCAACGAAGTGATCGGTGGTGTGCCGGTGGCCTTGGCATATTGCACGTTATGTGGGTCGGGTATTTTGTTCGAAACCCAAGTCGAGGGGCGAAAGGATCCATTTGTATTTGGATCATCGGGCTTTTTGTATCGTTCAAACAAACTGATGTTTGATCGCGAAACGCTGTCATTGTGGAACCAGTTTACCGGCAAACCAGTTGTTGGCCCGCTGGCAGACAGCCAAATAGAACTGCGCCAACACCCGGTTGTCATCACCACGTGGGACGATTGGCAGCGCGCGAACCCGTCCACACGGGTGCTATCACTAAGCACCGGACACCGGCGCGATTATGGTTCCGGCGTGGTCTACAACAGCTATTTCTCTTCGAACGATCTGATGTTTCCGGCATTGGTGGATCAATCTGAGTTCAAACAAAAATCCTATGTGTTTGGTATCCGCGTGCAGGGGGCGGCCAAAGCCTGGCCGCTAAAATATTTTGATGGGTTGACCGTGATCAATGACGAGATTTTGGGGCAGCCTGTGGTATTAATTGGCGATGCGAAAACCCGCAGTGTGCGGGCTTACGAAAGGGGATCGCGGCAGTTTTCGTTGGTGAATGGCCAGTTACAGTCAGATGACGGCATCGTCTGGACCAGTGGCGAAGATGCGCTAAAAGGGTCCGGTACAGCGTTGCCCAGAATGGCCGGGCACATTGCCTATTGGTTTGCCTGGAACAATTATCTTGGTGCGGAAAGTGAGATTTACGAACCGTAAGTTTTGTCTATGAAAATTGCGCCCGCAGCAGGTTTTTCTGCACTTTCCCCATTGCATTTCGGGGCAAGTTTTCCAACTCCAAATACGTCTTTGGCTGTTTGAACCGTGCAAGATTTTTGGCAACTGTTTTCTTAAGGGCGTCAATATCAATCGATTGCTCTGATGTCGGAATTACAGCCGCCACAACTGTTTCGCCAAAGTCAGGGTCAGGCACGCCAAACACAGCGCTTTCCAGAACACCGGGCACGTCGTTCAGGACATCTTCGATTTCTTTTGGGTACACATTAAAGCCGCCAGAGATTATCAGATCTTTTTGCCGCCCGACAATTTGAAGATACCCGTCTTTGTCAAACCGACCCAGATCGCCGGTGATGAAAAAGCCATCGCTGCGCAGTTCTTCACGGGTTTTTTCAGGCATGTTCCAATAGCCTTGGAAAACGTTCGCACCGCGCACTTCGACCATTCCAACAGTTTCATCGGGCAGTTCTTTGTCGCTGTCAGGCTCTGTTATCCTGACATTAACACCCTTTAACGGCGTCCCAACTGTGCCAGCCTTGCGGTCCCCTTCAAATGGGTTTGACGTGTTCATGTTGGTTTCGGTCATGCCGTAACGTTCAAGAATTTTATGCCCGGTGCGAGCCTCAAATCTTTCATGGGTTTCGGCCAACAGGGGTGCACTACCGGAAATGAACAGGCGCATATTGCGCGTGATGTTATGGTTTAGCTGTAGCTGACTCAACAGGCGCGTGTAAAATGTTGGCACGCCCATCATCATGGTGGCCTCCGGCAAATCTGCGATGATATTTTCCACATCAAAACCTTGGTGAAAAATCATCGACGCACCCGCTGCAAGGCAAGTGTTTACCGCCACAAACAGACCATGGGGATGGAATATCGGCAGCGCATGAAGCAGCACGTCGTCCGCTGTGATTTGCCATTGTTCGGTCAGCGTTTGCGCATTTGA
>CAXMPY010000160.1:0-5240 GCA_964195275.1 uncultured Paracoccaceae bacterium | reverse complement strand
CCTTCCCATTCGGCGTTCTCGTCGGCGCGTCGGTTCATGTGAAACCTCTGCCCGATTGTTCAATCGACCACCAGTGACTTGAAGGTGCGCCAGGCCAAGTTCCCGAAGTGCCGCGGAATATGACCCCAGCTTGTCGGTGACAATCTTATCCGGAATGTACCCCTGCTTTTTCAGGAGTTTCCGCATAAGTTTAAGAGCCGCGCGCTTGTTTCGGCGAGATTGGGCCAGGACTTCAAGAACCTCGCCTTCATCGTCAACGGCACGCCACAGATATGTCCGCTTGCCAGCAATGCGGACAAAAACCTCATCAAGATGCCAGGTTCCCGAAGGTTGAACCCTGCGGGATCTGACGTTAGCGGAAATCGCCGGGCCGAACTTCAAAATCCATCTTCGGATCGTTTCGTAGCTCACATCGATCCCGCGCTCAGCAAGCATTTCCTCGACGTCCCGAATGCTCAACGGAAAACGAAAGTAGAGCCAGAAGGCCCGTTGGATGACTGATGGCGGAAATCGGTGGCGTACGTAGGATACTTTGCTCATTCGAGGACTATTACTGGTCGGAACGCCGACCGTCGAGTTAACGTGACAATGCCGTCGAAACTGAGCTTGCATGGTTGAATTCCAAGCCCAGTGCACCAAAGACTTGGTCGATCTATATTCTAATATTTGCTGCAGTGTCAGCAGGCGCCGGACTTTGGACCCACAATTTTTGGTTGTCTGTGTTGGCTCTAATCGCGATGGTGACTTTTGGAATCATGATGGTTAAAATTGCATCACGCTCCGTTTAACAACAGCTAGTTGGTGATGATTTCCGGTCCCATGAAGTAGGTCGGCAGGAACGTCGAAATTATGGGCACGTAGGTGACCAATATCAGAAACACGAACAGGATCGCCAAAAATGGCAGTGCCGCGCGCACCACGGCCATCATCGGCATTCCCGCCACGCCTGACGTGACGAACAGGTTCAGCCCCACAGGCGGCGTGATCATCCCGATTTCCATGTTTACGACCATAATGATCCCCAGATGAATCGGGTCAATGCCCAACTGGATCGCGATTGGAAACACCAAAGGTGCAACAATCACGATCAGCCCGGACGGTTCCATAAACTGGCCGCCAATCAGCAGGATGACGTTCACGATAATCAAGAACATCACAGCGCCAAAGCCAGCGTCCAGCATCGCCCCCGCGATCCGTTGCGGAATTTGTTCATCCGTTAGAACATGTTTCAATATCAATGCATTGGCGATGATGAACATCAGCATTATCGTCAGTTTTCCGGCGTCCAGCAATGTATTGCGCGTGTCTTTGTGGAAAAATGCGGTGACTATTACCCATGGTTTTGCCATGAATTTAATGTTTGGCTCGCCTTCCACTGTCGCCAGTGGCCCCATGTCACGGTAAACGAAAGTGGCTATGAAAAACGCGTAGATTGCTGCCACAGCCGCGGCTTCTGTCGGGGTAAAAACACCGCCATAGATACCGCCCAAGATTATCACGATCAAAAACAGGCCCCAACCCGCATCGCGTCCCGCCACCCAGACCTCGCCCCAGCCCAGCCATTCGCCTTTGGGCAGGTTCTTGACGCGCGCAATCACATAGATCGCCGTCATCAACATGAAACCGGCCAAAAGTCCCGGGATAATGCCGGCCAAGAACATCCGCCCGACGGAAACATCCGTGGCCGAAGCATACACAACCATCACAATCGACGGAGGGATCAGGATGCCAAGCGTGCCTGCCGTGCAGATCACCCCTGCCGCAAAATCGCGCGAATAGCCGACCTGACGCATGCCAGCGATCACAATCGATCCAATGGCCACGACAGTCGCGGGCGAAGACCCGGACAGGGCCGCAAACATCATACACGCGACGACGCCTGCAATTGCCAGCCCACCCGGCAGATGCCCGACGATGGCGATCGAAAAACGAATGATGCGGCGCGCCACTCCGCCCGTAGACATAAATGATGACGCCAGAATGAAAAACGGTATCGCCAGCAACGTGTAATGACCCGCCATCGCCTGATAAAGTGACTGCGCGATCGAGGCCAGCGACGTGTCCGAATAGACCAGCAAAAAGATCATCGAACTTAGCCCAAGTGACACAGCAATCGGAACACCGATCAGCAACAGGGCGATAACCATCGAAAATAAGACGACAACATCCATCTGCCTAACCCTCCTTGTTCAGGGTAGCGGCCTGTTCGACCGCGTCTTCGGCTTCGTGGCTGACGATCAGACTGCTGCGGTCGCCGCGATAAATTCCGATCGTCGCTTGCGCCACCCGCAGCAACGTCAACAAAGTTGCGACCGGCAAAATCGCATATGGAACGACCCGAGGCAGCTTTTCATATTCGTCGCCATAGTTGATCAAATCTTCCAGAAACCGAAAGATGCCCGGCATCGGCACCTGATCGGTGACGTAAAACGCCCGATCACGCACGCCTTCGGTAAATCCTAGCGGCAGCCAGCGCCCGTCGGTCGGTTGCAATGCCGCAAATGGCGCCCAGTAATCCCACGCACCTTTGGCCAATAAAAACGCGTAAATCAGGCACAACACCGCCGACAGCAATGCCATACGCCGCCGCGCCTTTGGTTGCAGCAGATTAGTTACTGCATCGACGCCAAGGTGTGACGTCACTTTGAAACCATAGCTGATCCCAAGCATTACCAGCCATGCAAACAGGATCAAAGTGACCTCCAACCCCCAGATGACGGACGTATTAAACCCATAGCGAAGCACGACGTTGGTAAATGTCACCACAGTCATCAGCCCCAAAAGGACCGCGATCACTGTCTCTTCAAATGTATGAACAAACCGACCCAGCTTTGACTTGGGTGTATAGTGAGAGTTACCGCTCATTTTGTCGCCCCCTGCACCGGTTCACCCGGTCCCCAACGTTCGAATACGAAAATGGCCCGAACCAGTCCGGGCCATTTCCTGTTTCTTGTCCGCGTTACATCGAGGCGTTGATTTCTTGCGCCGCGGCGATGTTTTCTGCGCCAACGTCGCCTTCAAACTTGGACCAAACCGGCTTCATCGCATCAACCCATGCCTGACGCTGTTCGGCCGTCAGTTGACGAACAACGCCACCCTCGGCCACGATCGCATCTTTCGCACTTTCGTTCACACCAAAAGCTTCGCCGTTGCGTGCAACGGTCACTTCACGAAGGATTGTGATCAACTGATCACGAACCGGCGCGTCCAGACTGTCCAGCCAATCAACGGATGTCACGACGAGGTAGTCGATAATCCCGTGGTTGGTTTCCGTGACGCCGTCCTGAACCTCAAAGAATTTGCGGCCATAAATATTGGACCAAGTGTTTTCCTGACCATCCACAACGCCGGTTTGCAATGCACCGTAAACTTCGGAAAACGCCATTGGCTGTGGTGATGCGCCAATCGCTTGCATCTGTGCGACCAACACATCCGACGGCTGAACCCGGAACTTCAGGCCTGCTGCGTCCGTTGGCAGCACCAAGGCTTTGTTGGCTGAAAACTGCTTCATGCCATTGTGCCAAAATTCCAGCCCCATCAGCCCGCGACGCGCCATTGACGCTTTCATCTTTTCGCCGGTTTCGGATGTCTGGAACGCGTCGACTGCTTCGACGTTTTTGAACATGAATGGCAGATCAAAAATCCGGAATTGCTTGGTGAACGCTTCGAATTTTGAAAGCGAAGGCGCTGCCATTTGGACGTCGCCCTGCAGCATTGCCTCCAAAACCAGATCATCATTGTAAAGTGTCGAGTTCGGGAACACTTCAACGCAGGCAGTGCCGTTCATTTCCGCGTTTACGCGTTCCATGAACAAGGTTGCCGCAATGCCCTTTGGATGTTTGTCAGTGTTCGTAACGTGGCTAAACTTGATGACGATTTCGCCCGGATCACATTGTGCGATCGCGGATGTTGCACCGAATGTTACGGCTGCGGCCGCAGCGGCGGCTGTTAGAATTTTCATACTTTTTCTCCTTGAAAGTATCATGATCTCGTTTGCACGCAGATTCATGCGCACCACCAGTGAACGCCGGGCGAAACGCCAACGCAAAGAAATAATCAATTTTCACAATATTTTTTTTTAATGGTGGTTTTTCTGAGAGTTACACCACTTTCAGCGAACCAAAACACAGGTTGTGAAATCGTATTGCGCGGATTTCCACACAGTTGTTTGCGGTAACCGGGCGAGAATCCACACATGTCACTTCGGAATGTTGAGGATCTTTTGCACGAGCGTGGCATCGATATCAGCCACGAGACGGTTCGATTTTGGTGGAACCGTTTTGGCCCGTTGTTCGCATCTGAGATCCGTAGGAAGCGAGCCAGTCGGATGTGTGGATACTCCAACTGGCAGTGGCATCTGGACGAGGTTTTTGTAAAGATCAACGGCGAGACGCATTACCTATGGCGGGCGGTGGATCACGAAGGCGAAGTGTTGGAATCTTACGTAACGAAGCGCCGGGATCGCAAAGCGGCTTTGAAATTCCTCAGAAAATCAATGAAGCGTTATGGCCGTCCAGAAGTCATCGTCACGGACAAACTTCGATCCTATGGCGCTGCGATGAAGGTCATTGGCAACGCCGACAAACAGGAAACGGGGCGCTGGCTTAACAACCGGGCCGAGAATTCGCACCTGCCATTTCGAAGGCGAGAACGGGCAATGCTCCGCTTCAGGGGAATGCGAACTTTGCAGAAATTCACCGCCGTTCACCAGTCCGTTCATAACCATTTCAATCAGGAGCGTCACCTCTACTCACGAGACAAATTCAAGGCCAACCGTGCCGCCGCTCTTGCCGAGTGGCGCGACCTCTTCGCCGCCTAACAGATTGCTGTTCCTGGAAAACTGAGACGAGTTCGCATTCGTCTGACAGCACCCTCAAACTCCAATTAACTTGGTGCGATGGCGACAACGTTTAGATTTCTGTCTGTCTTCAATTATGCGGGGGATTTCGAAGTGTCTGGATTTCCTGCACGCGCTCTGGCCACGTCGATTGGATGTAGCCAAGAATGTCCCATATATCCTCGTCCTGCAGTGTTTCACCGAAGCCCGGCATACCACTCTTGAACCCGGTGACCCCCTGCGCTTCCAGAGCGGCTTGTCCGCCCAATTTGGTGTAGGCAAACAGAAGCCTGTTGCCGTGGTGCCATGTGTGACCGGTTTCGTCATGTGGCGGTGCGGGCATGTCGCCATCTACCCCCGGGGACCGCCAATTTGGTTGCCCTTCCAGATTTTCGCCATGACA
>CAXMPY010000159.1:5011-5269 GCA_964195275.1 uncultured Paracoccaceae bacterium | reverse complement strand
ATCCAGTTAATTACGTTGTGTTTTGTGGCGTATTCGAGCCCAGATCGAACCGCGCCGGGAACATAAACACCGGCCTCGTCAAATGCGCGAACATAACGGCAGTTAATTGCCGCCAATTCGGAATCATGAATGACTTCAATCCGCCTGCTTACGAAATATACCAGGCCAGCTCGGCTCACTCCACAATCTCCGCCGTCTCAACCACTGCATGCATCAGCACATCAGCCCCGGCGGTGGCCCATTCGCGCGAAATATCCT
>CAXMPY010000159.1:372-4959 GCA_964195275.1 uncultured Paracoccaceae bacterium | reverse complement strand
GCGGTGCGAATAGCCCAGCCGTTCGGCTGCGTTGCGCACGGCGTTCACGCAAGTCGGATCAAATGTCACCGGATCAAACCCGCCAACCTTTTCAAACGAAATCCCCAGCCCCATCTGCCCGGCAATCGCCGAACCAGCCTCGCGCAGTTTATTTTCCATGTCCCTGATTGTCGCCAAATCGGGTGACCGGAAATCAACAGTGAACACCGCCTTGCCGGGGATGACGTTGCGCGAATTTGGGAACACATCGATATGCCCGGCCGCGCCGACCGCATCAGGCGCATGGGACAACGCAATCTGTTCAACGGCTTCCAAAATCCGCGCCATGCCAAGGCCCGCATTCTTGCGCATGGGCATCGGCGTTGAACCGGTGTGGCTGTCTTTGCCGGTCACCGTCACCTGCGTCCAGCTTAGCCCCTGACCATGGGTGACAATACCAATATCCTTGTCCTCAGACTCCAAGATCGGGCCCTGTTCAATGTGCAGCTCAAAGAACGCATGCATTTTGCGCGCGCCAACCTCCTCGTCACCCCGCCAGCCGATCCGTGCCAGTTCATCGCCGAATTTTTTGCCATCGGCATCTTCAATATCGTAAGCCCATTCCTGTTTGTGCATGCCGGCAAAAACGCCCGAGGCCATCATCGGCGGGGCGTACCGTGTGCCTTCTTCGTTGGTCCAGTTGGTCACCACAATCGGGTGTTTGGTTTTGATGTCCAGATCATTCAACGTGCGGATAATTTCAAGGCCGCCAAGCACGCCCAGAACGCCATCGTACTTGCCCCCGGTTGGCTGGGTATCAAGATGTGATCCCACATAAACCGGCAAAGCATCCGGGTCAGTACCTTCGCGCCGGGCAAACATGGTGCCCATCTGGTCCAGCCCCATCGTCATGCCTGCCGCCTGGCACCATTCCTGGAATAGTTCACGACCTTCGCCGTCTTCATCCGTCACGGTTTGGCGGTTGTTGCCACTGGCCACGCCGGGGCCAATCTTGGCCATTTCCATCAGGCTGTCCCACAGCCGTTCGCCGTTGATTTTCAAGTTTTCGCCGGGTGCTGCCATCGTCCCCTCCCAAGGTTTGTCAGAAACGTCCGGGCCTTGGTAGGCCCCTTGACAATGGACGTGTTCCTGACCGTATGGTCAAGGTGACAACACCACAACCTGACCAAATGGTCAAGAAGAAATTGGAAACTGCCACCAATGGCACCAAACATCCGCCCGATCAGCAAAAAGGAAATCCGGCAGGAAAACGAGGCGACAATTCTGGACGCTGCTGAAAAAGTCTTTGCAGAGGCAGGGTTTGGCGGAGCGACGATGCAGCTGATTGCGGATATGGCGGGGCTGCCCAAGGCCAATTTGCATTACTATTTCCCAACCAAAGAGGCCCTGTATCGTCAGGTGGTTCAGAACATCTTTCAGGTCTGGTTAAAGGCCGCAGATGTCTTTGATGCAGCCGACGGACCTGCCGAAGGAATCGGTGCCTATATCGATGCCAAGATGGAAATCAGCCGCCGACACCCGGCGGGATCAAAGGTTTGGGCGTCCGAAGTCATGCACCGCGCGCCGGTCATTCAGGACTATCTGGAAACCACATTGATGGAATGGACCGACGGGCGCATGGCCATCATCCAGCGTTGGATCGATGCAGGGTTGATGGACCCGATTGATCCGCGTCATTTGTTGTACATGCTGTGGGCAACCACCCAGCACTATGCCGATTTTGGCCATCAAATCGAAACGCTGAACGGGGGGGCCGCGTTAAGTGATAAACAATGGGCGGCGGCCAAGGCCAGTGTAAATCGAATAATTTTGCAAGGTATCAACGCCAAAGAAGTTTGACGGGTTGGCCGCGCTGGATCGTTTAAGGCTTTAATCGGCAAACTGCCCGTTGCCATGTCGTCAAGTTCTCTGATTTCTTGCCGACAAAAGGGGTGCAACATTATCGGATTTGGTGCATTTGGTATCCTAACACCATCGTCCAACTGCGCCGCCCAATCTGAAAGAGGCTATGAAACAAGACCGGCATCAGACACGCATCCAAATCAAGAACCGCAAAGCGATACTTGACGCCGCGCTCGAGGTATTTTCGCAATTTGGCTATCGCGGTGCGACCCTAGATCAGATTGCCGCGGCCGCGCAGCTTTCAAAGCCCAACCTGCTGTATTATTTTCCGTCAAAAGAAGCGATCCACGTTCGGTTGTTGTCAGAATTGATGCACGCTTGGTTGGCGCCTTTGCAACAGCTGAACGAAAGCGGCGACCCAATTGACGAAATCGTTGGCTATGCACTGCGCAAGCTTGAAATGGCGCGTGAATTACCGCGTGAAAGCCGGCTGTTTGCCAACGAAATCATCCAAGGCGCGCCGCGATTTCTGGATCATATCGAAAACGATTTACGGCCGCTGTTGGACGAAAAATGCCGAGTTATCCAGGGCTGGATTGACGATCAAAAGATCCTGCAGCTTGATCCCATGCATCTGATCTTTTCAATTTGGGCGACCACCCAGCACTATGCCGATTTTGACATCCAGGTTCGTGCCCTGTTGCGGCCTGCGCAGGACGAACATTTCAAAGACGCCGCGAAATTTCTGGAAACCCTGTACCGACGTTTGTTGACACCCGTATAATCGTTAATAAATCTGCAACATATTGTTGGTATTTCAGGATTTGTGGGGGCTCCGGTTATGGAGCTTACGATGATCGAAACTACGTTTTAGCCCGCGGTTGTGCCCGGTCTGGCACAACGCGCATCAGGGAAAAGACCGCCTTCTATTCCCCAAGTGCAAAGTGGCGCCGCGTCTGGCAGGGCTGGTATACAAAGCAATGGTGGCGGGAACAATCACGCGCCGACTGAACCTCAGCGCAAATTGGCCGCAAACAATCTGGGCCAACGTCTGGTTGGGCCACCGCCATCGTTTTAGGCGAATGTTTTAGAAATTGAATCTGACATTGATTATGCGATCCAACAGCTTGAAGTGAAACGGGAAACTGTTCGAAATGCCGGTGCAATCGCGTCCCGCGACCAGGCGCCGGGATCTGAACTTCCCCGGCCAGACGCGGATGCGCCAGTCCGCGCCGAAACACCCGAATTGCCTGACCCAACTGAAACTGAGCCCAAAACCTAAGGGTTGTTTAATGACGTCAATTTCATAGTTTTCTGCCCGTCAGTCCTCGGTGCAAAGTGATTTTTGCTTTGGCGACCCCTAGCTGGTTACTTTGATTGCCGACGGATTGTTCGGATGCGTCGTCCAATTGCCGTAGTCCTGGCTGACTTTTTCGCCGGTTCGTTCGTCCAATTGGCCAGGCTCGATCTTTTTCATCGTGATGCAGCTTTCGATTGGGCACACCATGATGCAAAGGTTGCAGGCGACACATTCATCGTCTTTGACTTCAAAAACGCGATCGGGGCTTATCGAAATGGCCTGATGGCTGGTATCTTCACAAACGGCATAACAGCGGCCGCATCTTATGCATTGGTCCTGATCGATTTCGGCCTTGGTGACGTAATTCAAATTTAACTGCCGCCAGTCTATGACATTTGGCACTGCGCGTCCAACGACGTTTTGAATAGATGTATGGCCTTTTTCGTCCATCCATTGGCTTAGACCAGTGGTCATTTCGTCAATGATCTTAAAGCCATAGGTCATTGCCGCCGTACAAACCTGCACAGATCCAGCCCCCAACGTTAGAAACTCGGCTGCGTCACGCCATGTACTGACGCCGCCAATGCCGGATATTGGTAGATTGGCAGTTTCGGGGTCGCGCGCGATTTCAGCAACCATATTCAGCGCAATGGGTTTGACCGCCGGGCCACAGTAGCCGCCGTGGCTGCCTTGACCGTCAATCGTTGGTTCCGGGCACATCAGGTCAAGATCAACCGATGTGATTGAATTAATTGTATTAATCAGGCTAACCGCATCCGCGCCACCCTTCAGTGCTGCCCGCGCGGGTTTGCGAATATCGGTAATATTCGGCGTCAACTTAACGATCACGGGCATGCGGCTGTATTGCTTACACCAGCGCGTCACCATTTCGATGTATTCTGGCACCTGCCCGACAGCAGACCCCATGCCGCGTTCGGCCATACCGTGTGGGCAGCCAAAATTCAGCTCGATGCCATCAGCTTCGGTATCTTCCACGGCTGCCAGAATATCTATCCAGGATTGTTCCTCGCAGGGCACCATCAGCGACACCACCATCGCGTGATCAGGATAGTCCCGCTTGACCGCTTTAATCTCGCGCAAATTCGTTTCAAGCGGCCGGTCGGTAATCAATTCGATATTGTTCAGGCCCAGTAACTTGCGATCGCCACCATAAACCGCGCCGTATCGCGGCCCGTTCACATTTACGAGTGGTGGGCCAGCTTCGCCCAGGGTTTTCCAGACCACACCACCCCACCCGGCCTGAAACGCGCGGCGCACGTTCACTTCCTTATCTGTCGGCGGTGCCGAGGCCAGCCAAAACGGGTTCGGAGATTTAATACCCACGAAATTTGTTGAAAGATCAGCCATTTGCGTCTCCTACTTAGTTAAGTTCATGTGGATATCTTCGGCGGCATCGCGCCCCTCGGCCACGGCTGTCACGGTCA
>CAXMPY010000159.1:0-275 GCA_964195275.1 uncultured Paracoccaceae bacterium | reverse complement strand
GTTTCGGCACATTATCGATGCGCTGGCCGATCGCCTTGAACACCTGATCAGCAACAATGCGAAACAGCTCGCCCGTTCCGGTCAATTTGCCGGCTTTTGTCGCCGCATATTCAAATTCAACTTCGGCTACCGTTCCATTGCCATGAACGGCGACCGGCATCGCACCATATATTATGTGGACACCTTTTGAAGCGGCCAGATCAATCTCATAGTCAGACGCGCTCATCCGGTCGCGTCCCCGGCGGTACACCATTGTCACATTCTCCGCGCCCAAC
>CAXMPY010000158.1:0-5281 GCA_964195275.1 uncultured Paracoccaceae bacterium | reverse complement strand
ACTTGGCAATGACGAATTCCAGCGTGTCGCGGTCCCAGCTAGCAGTTTGCACGTTCGGCGTCAATTCGTTCAGTATGCCACGGGAAACAATATCCAGTGATTTCGCCGATTTGTCATCTGATATGATCGGTCGAGATGTCAGAACAAAGTGTGCTTTTTCAATGATTTGGTGCAATGTCTTGGCACGATCCTTAAGGCAGTACATAGCCCTTGTCAGCCCATCAACCTGTGTTGTGTTAAGCGGTGGCTGCCCGATCGCTGCCAAAAATGTGATGGTTTCTGCTGTCAGTGCAGCATCATCAGCAATTGCCAGATGCTGCCCACAAAGGTTTTCCAATTTTTTTGTATCAAATCGCGATGGCGACTTGCCGATATTATCCAGATTAAACCATGCGCGCGCTTGATCGTCTGTGAAAAATTCGTCATCGCCGTGGGACCAACCCAAGCGGGTTAGATAATTGCGCATGCCGGCGGCAGGGTAGCCAAGTGTTTGGTATTCCTGAACGCCAGTAGCACCGTGACGCTTGGATAGTTTTTTACCGTCAGAGCCGTGGATCAGCGGGATATGCGCCCAAACTGGCATCAGCCAACCCATCGCATTGTAAACCAGTGTTTGACGGGCGGCATTGGCCAAATGATCATCACCGCGGATGACATGGGTCACGCCCATATCGTGATCATCAACTACGACGGCCAACATATAGGTGGGGCTACCATCGGAACGTAAACAAATCATGTCATCCAGTTGATCGTTCTGCCAAACGATGCGGCCTTGCACGCGATCATTCACAATGGTTTCGCCGGTTTTCGGGGCTTTCAAGCGGATGACATAGGGCGCGTCGGGGTGTGTTTCTGGGGGCGCACCGCGCCAAGGAGATTGAAACAACGTCGATCGTTTTTCGGCACGGGCGGCATCGCGAAACGCCTGAATTTCTTCCTGGGTAGAATAACATTTATAGGCGCCACCACTGGCCAACATTTCATGGGCAACGGCGGCGTGGCGGGCCGCGGCATCAAACTGACTGGTGGCATCACCGTCCCAATCCAGGCCCAACCAATCTAGACCAGTATATATTGCCTGGGTCGCCTCGGGGGTTGATCTTGGGCGGTCGGTATCTTCAACGCGCAACAGAAACTTGCCACCGCGACCGCGTGTATAAAGCCAGTTGAACAGCGCAGTGCGCACCGAGCCGATATGTAACATGCCGGTCGGAGAAGGGGCGAACCGGGAGACGACGGGCCGATCAGACATGGGGTATTAACCTTTTAGAAGCCTTAACGCGAATAGCGTTCGCGTCGGTCTATTCGTTCAACATTGTAAGGCCAAGTGTGCCGATTATTCACGCCTTAGGAAATGCAATCGCGGCGCAACGCGGGTTTTTGCTGTGCTGGGCGCCGGTCTGCCTTGCCGTCGGCATCGGCATGTATTATTCGTTCTCGGTCGACCAAGGGATAGCTGTTTATTCACTGCTGATATTGGCGTGCATTATTCTGTTTTGCTTCGTGCGGTGGATTTCAGAAGGTTGGCGGCCCTTGTTTGGTGCCGCGCCTTGATAATGATCGGTGTGTGCCTGGCGGGTGCACGCGCGCATATTTTGGCGGAACCGGTTCTTGGATTCCGCTATTATGGGCCAATTCAGGGTAGGATCGTCAATGTGGATCGGTCTGGGTCGGACACTGTGCGGTTAACCCTTGATCAGGTTGTGCTGCCCAGCGCGGCTGCGAAAAACTGGTTCGTTGGCGATATCTACCAAACTTGATGGCCTGGTGGTCCTAGGTGCCCGCAAACAATCGGGCGCTAGATTGTGGAACACCGCGTCCGTTCGCAGGTAGGTTATGCCAAGGATTCAAATCCCCAGGGCAGAACCCTAAATGACCAGCCCCGTCTGGCGACACATCGCAAAGCAATCGGGGATTGCCTCGTAAATATTCTTGGCCGATCAGCGAGGTAATCTTTGTCGATAATGCGGCATAACGCCGGATTTCCAAATGGACCACTTGAAATTGCGCAGGTTTTGAGGCCACAGTTCGCGTGTCAGAAATTTTCATGAAAGGCGAAAATAACTTGCCAGCAGGGAAAAACCTATCGGTGGACAGCGTCCAACAATTGCTGTCATCCCAAAACTACATTTGCGACCGCTCTATCGCGACCGTGGTGTTTCTGGCATTGGAAATCGATCGCCCGCTGTTTCTGGAAGGAGAAGCAGGGGTTGGCAAAACTGAAATTGCAAAGGCGCTTGCCGATGCATTGGGACGGCGCCTAATCCGACTTCAATGTTATGAAGGGTTGGACGCGTCAAGCGCTGTGTATGAATGGAATTTTCCTGCTCAGATGCTGGCAATCCGGATGGCGGAATCAGTTGGATCAACTGATGGCGATGATTTAAACAAGCAATTGTTCAGCGAAGAATACCTAATTCGACGCCCGTTGCTAGAAGCCATGAGCCCACAAGAAGGGGGACCGCCAGTCCTATTAATTGATGAACTCGATCGCGCCGACGAACCGTTCGAGGCATTTCTTTTAGAAGCGCTAAGCGAGTTTCAAGTCACCGTACCAGAGCTGGGCACAATCGCCGCCGCCGAACCACCGATCGTGATATTAACGTCGAACCGGACCCGCGAAGTGCACGATGCATTGAAACGGCGGTGCCTGTATCATTGGGTGGATTATCCGGAATTTGAACGTGAACTAGAGATTTTGCAGGCCCAAGTTCCGCAAGCCAGTGCTGCGCTGACGCAACAAATCACTGGTTTTGTTCAAGCGTTGCGCAAGGAAGACCTGTATAAGAAACCAGGGATTGCGGAAACCATCGATTGGGCAAAATGTTTGCTGGCGCTGAACGTCACGGAAATTTCGCCCCAAGTGATCGCAGATACTTTGGGTGCGGTTTTGAAATATCAGGATGACATCACCAGTATTTCGGGGTCTGAAGCCGCGCGCATTTTGAAAGACTCCAAAGCCCGCGCTGAATTGACCATTTGATGACGCTGGCAGGCGACATACCAACGCCACACAACGCAAGCTTGGTCGCCAACGTCACCCATTTCGCGCGGGCGCTACGCAAGGCCGGATTGCCAATTGGTACCGGGCGGATCATGGACGCCATTCGCGCGATCCAAACAACCGGCTTTGCGCGCAAACCATATTTTTATTGGGCGTTGCATGCCTGTTTTGTGTCGCGGTCAGAACATCGGATAGTATTTGCCCAGGTCTTTGGAATGTTCTGGCGCGACCCAGAATTCCTGGAAGATATGATGGCGATCTTAATGCCAGCAGCGCGTCGGGCGGAACAGAAACGCAAACAACATGCGGCGGAAAAACGTGCTGCCGATGCTTTGCTGGATGGGACAACCGTGCCGCATATTGACGCCGCACCTGCCAAACCTTCGCAAATGGAATTTGACGCAACAATGACATTTTCCGATATGGAAAACCTGCGATCGTTGGATTTTGAACAGATGACAATGGCGGAAATGAATGAAGCCAAAAGAATGATTGCCAAGATCCAGCTGCCTGTGCAACCATTGGCGTCACGGCGCAACAGTGCGGCGGCGCGTGGTCAAATTGTGGACTGGCGAAACACCATGAGGCGCGCAATTCGCAACGGCGGCGAGATCCACGATTTTTCGCGGCGTAAACGCTTACAGCGCTGGCCCAATCTGGTTGCGTTGTGCGATATATCCGGGTCGATGTCGGCCTATTCCCGCGCCATTTTGCATTTTTTGCACGCCGCCAGTAACGAGCAGGGCGCTGGCTGGGCGCAGGTGCATAGTTTTACATTTGGCACCCGATTAACCAATATCACCCGCCAGTTGCGACACCGCGATGTAGATGCCGCGCTGGACCAAGCCGGGTCCGAGGCCAAAGATTGGGAGGGCGGCACCAGAATTGGCGATTGCCTGCACGATTTTAACCGCCAATGGGCGCGTCGGGTTCTGGGCCAAGGCGCAGTAATATTGCTGATTTCGGACGGCTTGGATCGTGATGAACCGGGGAAATTGTCAAAGGAAATGGAGCGGTTGAAATTGTCGGCGCGCAAGGTGATTTGGTTAAACCCATTGCTGCGCTGGGACGGTTTCGCCCCAAAAGCCCGCGGCATTCGCGAAATGCTGCCCCATGTCGATAGTTTTCGCGCCGGGCACAACATTGCGTCGCTGCAGGAATTGTCGATTGCACTTTCACGCCCCGACGATATTGGTGAAAAGGTCCGCCTGATGCAAATGCTAAAGGATACCTGATGGCGCAATTTGATCAAATTCCGGAACAGGCATTGAAATGGATTGCCGAGGGGAAAGGTGCGGTTTTGGCCAGCGTCATTCAAACCTGGGGATCGGCACCACGCCCGGCTGGGTCTCAGCTGGCAATCAGTTCGCAATCCGAACTTCACGGCTCTGTATCTGGTGGGTGCATTGAAGGGGCAGTCGCGGCCGAAGCTTTGCAAGTTTTGAATGACGGCACGCCGCGCATTTTGGAATACGGCGTCAGTGACGAAGAAGCGTTCGCCGTGGGGCTGGCCTGCGGCGGAACAATTCGGGTGCTGGTTGAACCAATTGGGGTGGGTTCCGGCCCTGACGTTGTCCTGATAAAAAAATTGGCCAGCGAACGGGCAAAGCAGCGCGCCTTTGCATATTTGGTGAATACTACCACCTGGGAACGTCGCATTGGTCGGCCTGACGACGTCACACTTAATCTAGCGCCGATGTTTCTGTCTGATAAATCCGGCGTTGTTGGCGAATGGTTCGCGGCCATACATAACACGCCGTTGCGGATAATTGTGGTTGGCGCGGTTCACATCGCACAGCCCCTAATGCTGATGGCGCGTTTGGCCGGATATGACGCGGTATTGGTGGACCCACGATCAGCGTTTTTGACGGTTGCGCGTTTCCCTGACGAACGGTTGGTAGACGATTGGCCCGATGCTGCACTAAAGGCAGAAGGCATTGATGGCCGTACAGCCATCATAACATTGTCCCATGATCCGAAAATCGATGACCCGGCAATAGAAGCGGCAATAAGATCCGATGCATTTTATGTCGGTTGTTTAGGGTCAAAAAAAACCCACGCCAAGCGCCTCACCAGATTGCGGCAGCTTAATTTCACTGACAGTGAACTGGCCAAAATTCACGCCCCAATCGGTTCAGATATCGCGGCCAAAACTCCTTCGGAAATTGCCGTTTCTATTATGGCGGAAGTTACCGAGCGTTTGCGCCGTCCGGAAAAGCGGCGATGAAATTTGGGGTGCGCGACGTTGACCAAGCTGTCGGCACTATCCTTGCCCAC
>CAXMPY010000157.1:0-5282 GCA_964195275.1 uncultured Paracoccaceae bacterium | reverse complement strand
GGATGAGTCGGCACGCCTTCAAACATCAAGGTGGTGGCACCATTGGCCAGCGGGCCGTACACAATATAGCTGTGCCCCGTGACCCAACCGACATCGGCGGTACACCAAAAGATATCACCGTCGTGATAATCAAACGTGTACTGGTGGGTCATTGACGCAAACACCAGATAGCCGCCTGTTGTATGAACAACACCCTTGGGCATGCCGGTCGACCCAGAGGTGTAGAGAATAAACAGCGGATCTTCGGCATTCATAGGTTCGGGCGGACAATCTGCAGAGGCATCGGCCATCAGGCTGTTGAACGAATAGTCGCGCCCGTTGGTCATGGATACGTCACCATTGGTGCGTTCAACCACCAGCGTTTTGACATCGCCACAGATCGCCAGGGCCTTGTCCACATTTGTTTTTAGCGGTGTATTTTTGCCACCGCGCGGTGCTTCATCAGCGGTAACCACCAGTGATGCTTTGCAGCCGCCAATACGGGCCGCCAGTGCTTCGGGTGAAAAGCCTGCAAATACGATGGAATGGATGGCGCCGATGCGGGCGCAGGCTAACATGGCATAGGCCGCTTCGGGAACCATCGGCATATAAAGCACTATGCGGTCGCCCTTTGAGACACCTAACGATTTGTAAACATTGGCAAGCTTATTAACCTGCGTCGATAGCTCGGAATACGTAATGTGTTTGTCGACGTTGGGATCGTCGCTTTCCCAAATGATTGCAGTCTGGTCTGCACGTGTTGCCAGATGGCGGTCAATACAATTGGCCGAAACGTTCAAAACACCGTCTTCATACCATTTGATCGAGACATCGGGGTAATCATACGTTGTGTTTTTGACTTTGGTAAATGGCTTGATCCAATCAACCCGCTTGCCCTGTTCAGCCCAAAACGACGCCGGATCATTCACCGAATTGGCGTACATTTCGGCATATTTTGTCTGGTCGGCGTGGGCGTTTGCAGCGAACGCTTTGCTGGGCGGGTATAACTTCGTTTCAGTCATGTTAGAGTTCTCTTTTTTTTTGGCAGATTTCAGCAACGTCAGATAGTCAGATGTTCGGCCCGCAAGTCTAAGTTGTCCAATATGTCTTGTGCAGCGCCATCAAAAACCACCCATCCTGTGCCCAGAATAACCGAACGATCAAATAGTGCCAATGCTCGCAATGCAATTTGCGCGACAATTTATTAGGCAATATCCTGATCCTTGTTAATTGATGGCGGCTTTTCCAAAAAACGGCAGAATAATTCGTTCCTTCAATGAATTGGGAACCAGGTTTCGGCACCGTGGCCTAACCTAGCACTGGATGCCCTGTCGTTGTCTGAAACCGAACCAGTATCGGCCATTCGCCGCAAGCTGCAAACGCCGTTTGATGCGCTTAATCAGGCTGGCATAAGCGCCCCAAAGTTTTGCGATTGGCGTTTGCGCGCGCCTGTAAAAATTCAGTTGGCGTTGAAGCGGCGGTTACAGGTTTTGAGGAAAGTAAAACCAATTTAAGAAACTTGAGGTCAGGTCGGTGCTGCCGATCCCGATTTCTACGATCGGTAGCGCGTCACTTGAAGGTACTAACCAAAGAAATGTGGCGGCTGGCCGGTTGGGCCAAAGTAATGGCTATCGGGCCGTTAAGGTACAGACCGGCAAGCGCGTAGATACCCGTTCGGAAGGTCAAAACAGTTTTAATAACGTACTAGCTAAATCAAAACCATTGCCCGTACCGGCCGACCAAAATCCCGCTGCCATCGGTGCCAAGGCGGCTGGGCTAGAAGCGGGGTCGCCACCGACACAATCTGAAGATACAGATGGGGTGCCCATTGAATAGGTGGTTCACGCAAAGAATGCGGCATCGCGGATGCAATGGACCGAAATTTTGGCGGCGCGTTTGTCAGCCCAACAAGATGCCGATAACCACCATGCCCAAACCAATGGAACTAATGGCCAATGCGCCCATATTCAGCGCGACAAGATGGTGCAACCGGGCTTGCATCGCGGCTTGGTCCAAGTCTTCACGCCGCGCCTGTGCTGCGGCACGGATGCAATATACTAGGCCAAACACCCCAATTACCGCCACAATGGCGCCCGGCCAGATCAACCAATTCATCGTGATTTTCCTGTTTTGTCCTGCCGCAACGCCTAACATTTTCTAATCGCGCGCAGCAAGTGATGATGGGCTTGCCTAGGGTCATCCAGGCGGGTAGGCATCGGCAAACATGAAACCCGGAAAGGTACGAAATGAACGATACTGTTACTGATGGTGCCTATAAAGTTACCGCCGAAGAGCTGCGTCAATTCATCGAGCGTTTTGAACGCCTTGAAAGTGAAAAGAAAGATATTGCGGACCAGCAAAAGGAAGTGATGGCCGAAGCAAAGGGTCGTGGCTATGACACCCGTGTTATGCGCAAGCTTGTGGCGATGCGCCGGCGCGACCGGGAAGATCTGGCCGAAGAAGAAGCCGTACTTGATTTGTATCGCGAAGCTTTGGGGATGTAATCCGCCGATCGGATTTTGGAACATTCAAATTAGGGCGCGATTAATTTAACGCCATTGATGTTTTCTATTACATGCAGATCGGCTTCGTAATTTTCGGTTAGACTTTGAACCAATTCGTCTGTCCAGCCTGGCACGTCCAGTTCTTCTTCCACCGCATCGGCAATGGCGTATTTGTCCAGAAATGCCAAGAGAACCCGTCGTCGCTGGTCTTCATTGCGCGGTGGATGGTTGGCCAAATAGGTTTGCATCCGGTCCAAGCCCTCATTTTTCATGATCTGCGCCAGAATGTTGTTGCCGCCTTCCATGACACCAAAAGCGCCAATCCCCGAGATTTCCTGAATCACCGCTGGCCAGATTAGAGGGGTGTCTTCATTGCACCAAACAGTGATGTTGCAGTCGGGATTGCTTTTCCGAATGGCCAAAATGACGTCCGACCAGCAAATTTTTTCAGGATCGACGCCATCCAGAAACTTGGCAAAATCGGTAACCAGTTGCGATTTTTGTTTAAATGCGGCCGGGATGAAAGTGGCTGGGTTTCGGATCGCTAGAAAAAATTCTACCGGATACCCAGGGAATAAACCGCGCAAACACTTGGGGCGCGCACTGGCCTGATCGTATAACAAGCCATTTTCAAATATTCTTGCCGACACACATAGGAAATTTTCGTAACTCATGACCATGCGCTGTGCATTGTCATCGTCGATAATTGAGTTGACCAAAAGGTCCCTGAAATCTGTGTCAGCGGGAATACCGCGCAGTTTTTGCGCCTCACGTAATACCGATTTCCGATAACGACTCGGACCAGGGACGCTGATGCCTTCGTTGGCCAGAATGCCGCGATTTTGTAACAACGTTTTCAGTAAACTGTCGTCGTCAGTGCAGTGTACGCCCAGATGAATTGCAACCTGCATCGTTTTATTCGCCAGATCGTTAATTTTCGCCACATTATAGGCAGTTTTCTGGACAGTTAAACTGCTTTTGGTTATGCCAATGCTGCAATGACCAAGCAAAACAGTCAGATAAAAATTCTGCCCAAGCGTCAGTGGCCAATTGACCGCTGGTCAATGGGTGCATTTTTTATCGCGATTTTGGTGGTTATTCCAATCGCATCTGTGATCTGGATGGCACTGCTGCCGGCTGAAAATATTTGGCCGCATTTGCTGGCCACAACGTTGCCGCGCTACCTGAAAAACACCGCCGTATTAGTTGTGTCAGTGGGTGCATTGGCAGCAATTATCGGAACGCTTACGGCGTGGATGGTGACGATGTATCGATTTCCAGGGTCAGGGTTGCTAAAGTGGTTGCTTCTGTTGCCGCTGGCGATACCAGCATATATTGGCGCCTACGCGCTGGTGGATTTTTTGGAATATGCCGGGCCTGTGCAAACAGCGCTGCGCGACGGGTTTGGCTGGCAGACGTCGCGCGATTACTGGTTTCCCGAAATCCGATCCCGCACAGGCGCCATTCTGGTTCTGGCGGCGTCGCTATTTCCCTATGTATTTCTGATGGTACGCGCCGCCTTTAGGGAACAATCAGGCGCGACTTATGAAGTGGCGCGGGCGCTGGGGGCAGGGCCGATCAAGCGGTTCTTATCTGTCGGTTTGCCGCTGTCCAGACCCGCGATTGCAGCCGGCAGCGCCATCGTTATGATGGAAACCGTGGGTGATTTTGGTACGGTTTCGTATTTTTCGATCCAGACGTTAACGACAGGCATATTCAGTACGTGGTTCGAGGGCGGAAACCGCGGCGGTGCTGCGCAAATTTCCAGCATCATTTTGATCGTTGTGTTGGTGCTGGTGGCATTGGAAAAATACGATCGCCGACGCGCCCGGTTCTTTAATTTATCTCGCAAACATCAACCTATTCAGGCCGTTGCATTAACCGGTTGGCAGGGATGGACCGCTGCAGGGTTGTGTTTTTTGCCGTTTGGCGTCGGTTTCGTTTTGCCGGTTGGTGTCATGTTTGGGCACGCATTTGACAATCAGCAACGCTGGCTTGATCCCGGTCTGGGCGTTGCGCTGACCAACACCGTATTTGTCGCCGGAAGTGCCGCGGTTTTGGTGGTTATTGGCGGGTTGTTCATGGTATTTGGCTTACGTTCAACCGGCCGCCGACTGCGGGCCATTCTGTTCCCTGTAACGGCTATGGGTTATGCCGCCCCTGGTGCCGTTCTAGCCGTCGGCATTCTGATACCGCTATCGCTTGCCGATCACGCGATAGCTGACCTTGTGGCAGCCATCAGCGGTTATGATATTGGATTGTTGATGACCGGTTCTGCATTTGCGATCATTTTCGCCTATTCAGTGCGATTTTTCGCGATTGCGCAAGGTGCGGTTGATACGGCGTTTGGCCGCGTCGCCCCGTCACTGCCGATGGCAGCCAGGTCGCTTGGGAAATCGCCTGCACAAACCTTAAGGTTGCTATATTTGCCGCTCATTCGCGGATCTGTCGGTACAGCGCTGTTGTTGGTGTTCGTTGATAGTGTAAAAGAACTGCCCGCAACGCTGTTGTTGCGCCCTTTCAATTTCAACACATTATCAACGCGGGTTTATGAAAAGGCATCCCTTGAACAGATCGGCGACGCCTCGCCCGCAGCGTTGTTGGTGATTTCAGTCGGCCTGGCGGCGGTTTTGTTACTGGCGCGAAATCAACGGGGCCACTAAGCGCGAAGCGGTTTGGGCGGCCGCGATTGATCTGCGCCTATTTGAGCTTTGAGTTGGTCAAAAACTATTTTCAATTCTGTGAAAACCGGGGCTTGCGCGGTTCGGCCCAAAATCGTAAACCCCCGCCAAGTGCCCC
>CAXMPY010000156.1:0-5304 GCA_964195275.1 uncultured Paracoccaceae bacterium | reverse complement strand
GTTGAAGAATTTGATGCGACCATGGCTGCAGAACGCCAAGGTGCTGCCGCGCCCCAAGCTGTATCAACAGGCGCGCACCTTTTGGGTACAACAATTGCAACGCTTGGCAATCCGGTTAATCCCGGGTTCTGGTTAGCTACGCCCTTGGTCACAGAAAGCATTTCAGGACGGGTCGCAACTGACGCAACTGGTGCCAGCGTTACAGTGCAATTGATCCCGACAGACGGTTCTGAGACCGGCGGAAGCCGCATATCGCTGGTGGCAATGCGGTTGCTTGGCGTGCCGATGACCGGATTGGTGGAACTAAAGGTATTTTCGAACTAAACCCGGGTTACTTATTTGAGACGACGGTTAACAGACCAAGGCGATTGGGCAGCGACGCGCGCCGCGTTCCAATGGGGCATCCCAGAACAATTCAACATAGCGGATGCCTGCTGTAGCAGTTGGGCTAAAACCAATCCGCAAAAAACGGCGTTGATCCATGTTACACAATCCGGCGACATGCAGGAATGGACCTATAGCGCGCTGGAAACAGCCGCAAACAGGTTGGCAAATTCGTTTCGCGCCCGGGGGATCGGGCAAGGCGACCGCGTGGCGATATTGTTGGCGCAATGTCCCGAAGTGCTGATCACCCATTTCGCCGCTTTCAAACTTGGCGCTATTTCGGTGCCGTTGTTTACCCCATTTGGCCCGCAGGCGTTGTCTTTCCGGCTTTCCGACAGCGGTGCCAAGTTAATCGTGACCGATGCTCAAAACCTCGAAAAAGTTATGTCAATCAACGCATCCCTGCCCGAGATGACTGAAATCTACTGTTTGTCGCCGGCGCCCGCACCCGTGCGACATATGCAGGCCGAAATGGCAATGGCGGCGCCGGTTTTGCAGGCTGTTCCGACAGTGGCTGACGATGCCGCGATGATCATTTATACGTCTGGTACCACGGGCGCCCCAAAAGGCGCACTGCACGCGCATCGGTTTTTGCTGGGCCACCTTCCAGCGGTTGAGATGCACCATGGTTTCTTTCCGAAACCAAATGATTGTGGCTGGACCCCGGCAGATTGGGCCTGGATTGGCGGGCTGATGGATATGGCCCTGCCATGCCTGTATTTTGGCGTGCCATTGATCAGTCATCGAATGCGAAAATTTGAACCAGAAATGGCCTATCAGTTGATCGCTGATCGCAGCATCAAAAACCTATTCATGCCGCCAACAGCCTTAAAGATCATGCGCAATGCAACTGTGCCAAATGGCGTAGATATTCGATCAATTTCATCTGGTGGGGAAAGCCTGGACCAGCCAACGCTGGAATGGGCGAACCAGACACTGGGGGCAGAAATTAATGAGATTTATGGTCAGACCGAATGTAACTTGGTTATTTCCGGATCGTCTGGCGCAGGGGTGAAGCGAACAGGAACGATGGGGCAGGCGGTACCGGGCCATAATGTTGTAATACTTGATGAAAATGGGCTGGCCGCCAACCCCGGGGTCATGGGCGAAATCGCCGTTCAATCCCCTGATCCAGTGATGTTTTTGCGGTACTGGAACAATCCAGAGGCAACAGCAGAAAAATATCGCGGCAAATGGTTGCTTACCGGGGATTTTGGAACTGTTGATTCAGACGGGTATTTCACGTTTTCGGGCCGCAATGACGACGTTATCACTTCTGCTGGATACCGCATCGGCCCGACCGAGATCGAAAATTGCCTGACCAGCCACGCTGATGTCGTAATGGCCGCCGTAATCGGTGTTGCTGACCCGGTGCGCACCCAGGCAGTCAAAGCCTTCGTGGTCTTGCGCGAAGGTGCCGATTGGGCAGGGTTAGAAGCCCGATTGATCGATCTGGTTTGCCAGCAAATCTCGCCCCATGTCGCCCCGAAAACAATTGAACCGATTGCCGCGATGCCAATGACAGCCACGGGCAAGATCATGCGACGTGATCTAAGGTTGCGAGAAAATTAAGGTAATTGTAGGTGCCGCGCGGCTTCCTTGCGGGCAAAGGGTTTCATCTGACCACCATAACGGTCAAGAAAGCTCAAAACCCGTTCTGGGTCGTGTTTTGACAGGTCGCGCAGCCACCAGGCAACGGCCTTTTGAATAAACCAGTCGGGGTCGTCGACATAGGTCGCAGCCCAGACCAATACCCGGTCTCGAGCCGCCAACTCATCCGGTTTTGGGTGGTTTTGTTTGGTCCAAGGTAGCGTGAAAACCAATGCTGCGCGCCGGGTCCATTTATCGTCGGCGCTTGTCCATCCCTGGATGATATCCAGACGTGTCGGGTCAGCGACCAATCTTTTTTGCCCGGCCATTGCTGCCTGATCGGCAATTGCCCAACTGTCAAAATTGGGAACCCAAGATTGGATCAGGCCCCAGGCCGCTGTATCTGGGCGAAATCGCGCCTGGGTAAGCAGTTTGGCGGCGGCCAACCGGGCCTCAAAAATATTGGTTTGCCACAGCTGGTCGGCAAGATTGACCCGTTCTTCAACATTCAGTTTTTGGCGCCAAGTTCTCACAAGATCATTTGAGTCCGGGTTGGCAACCCCAAGATAGCGGCGTTCAATCTTGTGATAGGCGGCCATCTGCGTATCGCGGCCGGGTTGAGCCTTTGAAATCAGCTCGCTAATGGCGTCTTCCAGTTTCATTCAACCGTCACAGACTTTGCCAGATTTCGAGGTTGATCAACATCGGTGCCCTTAGCAACGGCGGCATAATAGGCCAGCAATTGTGCGGGCAGGGCATACAGAATTGGCGCGAATAATTCCGGAACCTGCGGCATAATCAGCGTGTTCCATATGCCATCACCCGCTTGCGCCGCACCTTTGGTATCTGTGATCAGCAAAACCTTGCCACCGCGCGCCATGACTTCTTGCATATTTGACATGGATTTCTCGAACAGTCCGTCACGCGGGGCCATCACAATGACCGGGACATTATCATCCACCAGCGCGATAGGCCCGTGTTTTAATTCGCCAGATGCATAGCCCTCGGCGTGTATATAACTGATTTCTTTCAGTTTTAATGCACCTTCCATTGCCAAGGGGTACATTTGTCCACGTCCCAAAAACAACACATCACGCGCCTGGGCGACTTGGCGGGCTGCTTTGTCAATCGTGTCGGATTGTTCTAACGCCTGATTAAATAACGCCGGAATGCCTCGCAGGTCTGACAAGTGGTTTACCAATTGTGCGGCATCAATTTCACCGCGATCATGGGCCGCTTTAAGCGCCAAGATTGCAAGCACAGTTAATTGGCAACTGAACGCTTTTGTCGAAGCAACGCCAATTTCAGCACCAGCCAGAATTGGGAAAACGATATCACTTTCGCGCGCGATCGAACTTTGGGCGACATTCACGATTGCCGCCACAGTCGCAGCCTTGCCTTTCATATATCGAAGGGCTGCCAATGTGTCAGCGGTTTCACCTGACTGGCTGACGAATATCGCCAATGTTCGGTCAGAAACCGGAGGTTCACGATAGCGGAATTCTGAAGCAATATCGACTTCGACCGGCAGCCGAGCAACGCGTTCAAACCAGTATTTCGCCGTCAGGCAGGCCAGATAAGCAGTGCCACAAGCCACCATTGTAATCCGGTCACATTGTGTGAAGTCCGGGTTTTCAGGCAACACAACAGATCGCCCGTCATCGGCCAAATAATGGCCAATGGCTTCCCCCAAAACAGTTGGCTGCTCTGCGATTTCTTTGGCCATAAAGTGTTTATGACCGCCCTTATCAATTCGGGTCGCATCAATTTGGATGGTCGAGACCGGTCGGTTCGCACGCTGGCCGTTTGCGTCGATGATTTCGATGTTGTTTCGGGTCAGAACCGCCCAGTCGCCTTCTTCCAGATAGGTGATCTGGTCGGTCATCGGTGATAGGGCAATAGCGTCTGAGCCGACGAAAACTTCACCTTCACCATGACCAATCGCCAGTGGTGATCCTTTGCGCGCTGCGATCAAAAGGTCATCCTGCCCTTGAAACAGAAAGCACAAAGCAAACGCCCCCTCAAGCCGGGCAATCGTTTGTTCAGCCGCGTCGCGTGGTGCAAGCCCTTGCTCAAGGTAATGTTGGGCCAGCAGTGCCACGGTTTCGGTGTCGGTATCGGTTTGAAAATAATAGCCCTTGGCCGTCAGGTCGGCGCGTAAATCACGAAAATTCTCAATAATACCGTTGTGAACAACCGCCACGGGACCAGCCCGATGTGGGTGTGCATTGCTGATTGTGGGTGCGCCGTGGGTCGCCCATCTTGTGTGGCCAATGCCGGCTTTGCCTGCCAAGGGGTCGTGCACCAACAGATCAGACAGGTTCACCAATTTGCCGACTGCGCGGCGTCGGTTTAAGGCGGTACTTGCGTCAATTGTCGCGATCCCAGCGCTGTCATAGCCGCGGTATTCCAGCCTTTTCAGGGCTTCAACCAGGATCGGCGCGGCCTCATGGTCAGACAAAATACCTACTATACCGCACATTTTACGTCTCTTTCTTCAAAATATTTGCCCTAGACTTTAACTTTTCGAACAATTTTCGGGCCAGTCCCGGTTTGTTTGTTTGTTGTGAACGCGCAATAGCCAAATCGCCGTCTGGCACGTCCTGCGTGATGACCGATCCACTGGCTGTGAACGCATCACTACCGATTGTAACCGGTGCCACCAACATGGTGTCCGACCCAATAAATGTGTTCGCACCAATCGTTGTTTGGTGCTTGCTGACGCCGTCATAGTTGCAGGTAACGGTTCCAGCGCCAATATTTGTGCCCGCGCCAATGCTGGCATCACCGATATAGGTCAGGTGACCGACTTTGCTGCCTTCCCCGATTTCTGAGTTCTTGATTTCGACGAAATTGCCTACGCGGGTGTCATTTGCCAGCTCTGCACCCGGTCTTAGGCGCGCATAGGGGCCAACAATCGCGCCAGATCCGACATGGCACCCTTCCAGATGGCTGAACGCCCGGATCGTGGCCCCGGTTTCAACCGTAACGCCGGGCCCAAAAACCACATAGGGTTCAACGACCACATCGCGGCCAAGTTCAGTGTCCAGCGCAAAAAATATGGTTTCGGGTGCGGTCATCGTCACGCCATTTATTAGCGCGGCTAGGCGGGCGCGCGCCTGAAATGCAGCTTCTGCACCAGCCAGTTCTTGCTTGCTGTTGATACCCAGCGTTTCAGCCTGGTCGCAGGTAATGGCGGTTGCACTTAGGCCGCGTTTGTTGGCGACGTCTACAATGTCGGTTAGGTAATATTCGTTTGACGCGTTATCATTTCCAACGCCATCAAGCAATTCGAACAAAATAGCTGCAGCCATCATTTGTATGCCACTA
>CAXMPY010000155.1:464-5366 GCA_964195275.1 uncultured Paracoccaceae bacterium | reverse complement strand
ACCACGCCAAACCCCCTATACGCGCGCAGGCCTAAGGATCGTTAGAATCCAAGCAAGCAGGGTCGGGATAATCTCCGGCCCTTATTGTTTGAAATTTACGATGCTTTGACCAAATGAAACCTGAAAGACCTGCGGAACCAACCGCATGGCCCGAATAAAACGCTAAAAGGAAACCAAACGCATATGAGCGCATCTGCCATGGAGGAATTCGAAGCCCTTCTGAACGAAAGCTTCGAAACAGACACACCCGCTGAAGGGTCTGTCGTCAAAGGCACAGTCATCGCTATCGAAAGCGGACAGGCCATTATCGATGTCGGCTATAAAATGGAAGGCCGCGTTGACGTAAAAGAATTCGCAAATCCCGGGGAAGAGGCCGAACTGGCCGTGGGCGACGAAGTTGAGGTTTACCTTGACCGCGTTGAAAATACCCGTGGCGAAGCCTCGATCAGCCGTGAAAAAGCGCGCCGCGAGGAAGCCTGGGATCGTCTGGAAAAAGCAGCCGAAACCGAAGAACGTGTCGATGGCGCAATCTTTGGTCGGGTCAAGGGTGGCTTTACTGTCGATCTGGGCGGCGCTGTTGCGTTCCTGCCGGGTAGCCAAGTTGACGTGCGCCCAGTGCGCGACGCTGGCCCCTTGATGGGGTTGAAGCAACCGTTCCAGATTTTGAAAATGGATCGCCGTCGGGGCAACATTGTTGTGTCACGTCGCGCCATTCTGGAAGAAAGCCGTGCCGAACAGCGCGCCGAAGTTGTCGGCAATCTGACCGAAGGGCAGGCTGTTGATGGTGTGGTTAAGAACATCACCGAATATGGTGCGTTTGTTGATCTGGGCGGTGTAGACGGGCTGTTGCACGTAACCGATATGGCCTGGCGCCGGGTAAATCACCCGTCAGAAATACTGGCTATTGGTGAAACCATCAAAGTACAAGTTATCAAGATCAACAAGGAAACCCATCGCATCAGCCTCGGCATGAAACAATTGGAGGCCGATCCTTGGGAAGGTGTCGACGCCAAGTATCCGGTCGGCACAAAGTTCACCGGCCGCGTGACAAACATCACCGATTATGGCGCGTTTGTTGAATTGGAACCTGGCGTTGAAGGCCTGGTACATGTCAGCGAAATGTCCTGGACCAAAAAGAACGTTCATCCTGGTAAGATCGTTTCGACATCCCAGGAAGTCGAAGTCATGGTGCTGGAAATTGACAGCACGAAGCGTCGGGTATCACTTGGCCTGAAGCAAACCATCGGCAACCCATGGGAAACATTTGCTGAAACGCACCCTGCAGGCACCGAAGTTGAAGGCGAAGTTAAGAACATCACCGAATTTGGTCTGTTCATTGGTCTTGAAGACGACATCGATGGCATGGTTCATTTGTCCGATATCAGCTGGGACGAGCGTGGCGAAGACGTCATTCAAAGCTTCCAGAAGGGTGACATCGTTAAGGCCGCCGTCACCGAAGTTGACACCGAAAAAGAACGTATCTCGCTGTCAATCAAAGCCCTGGGCGAAGACAGTTTCGCCGGTGCTGTAGATGGCGTGAAACGCGGTTCAATCATCACCGTGTCGGTGACCAAAATCGAAGATGGCGGCATCGAAGTTGAATACGAAGGTGCCAAGTCATTCATCCGACGTTCGGATCTTAGCCGTGATCGGGCAGAACAGCGCCCAGACCGGTTTGGCGTCGGTGACAAAGTTGATGTTCGCGTTACCAATGTAGACGCAAAATCACGCCGTTTGGGTCTGTCAATCAAAGCCCGTGAAATCGCAGAAGAAAAAGAAGCCGTTGAACAATATGGATCATCGGATTCAGGCGCTTCACTTGGCGATATTCTGGGTGCTGCGCTGAAGGGCGACGAGTAGTCTGCACGCCCTTTAAAAGTTAATTGAAATCGGCCCTGCCATTTGGTGGGGCCTTTTTTTCACCCCGAATCAATAGCTTTGCCGTCGTGCAATATTCGGTGATGGGTGGCTGCTTGTGAACATCGTCGGGCTGTGATCCGACAAAATCGTAATATTTCTGCATATTGGAACAAAAAATTACCCCGAAATAGCACCGTTAATATTTGTGAACGAGATAATTACCCCTATAGTCGCTCTGGTGTTGGCGCTGCCGCCAATCACTAATTGAAAAAAATAAACGGGGGGTGGAACGGATGATCCGGTCGGAACTAGTCCAGAAAATTGCGGACGAGAATCCTCATCTTTATCAACGGGATGTAGAACGAATTGTTGGCACGATATTTGACGAAATAATAGAAGCGATGGCCAAGGGCGACCGTGTCGAATTGCGCGGCTTTGGCGCGTTTTCGGTCAAGAAACGTGACGCCCGAACCGGGCGTAATCCGCGCACCGGCGAAAGTGTACAAGTTGACCAAAAACATGTGCCGTTTTTCAAGACTGGAAAACTGCTTCGGGATCGTCTGAACGGGAAATAGGACGCGCGCTTGATACGTTACTTACGGTATGGATTTTTGGTTGTTTTGGCGTTGGTGCTGGTTGCCATTGCAGTTGCAAATCGTGCGCCGGTAACGTTGCGCTTGATTACCGATGACTTGGCTGCCTGGCTGGGTATTGCAAATACGATTTCACTGCCACTATTTTTGATAATTTTCGGCGGCATTATTGTCGGCATTATTGTCGGTTTCATCTGGGAATGGTTTCGCGAACACAAACAACGCGCCCAAGCCAGCGCAGTTCGGCGTGACCGCGCACGGCTGGAACGGGAAGTTAACCGGTTGCAGGTCGGATCAGGCGAACAAAAAGATGACGTGCTGGCCTTGCTTGAGGGTTAGCCAAGAACTGGTTAAATGGGTTCTATGGCTGGCGATATTCAGATCAAGATATGTGGGTTAAGTGAACCCAACCATGTGCGCACCGCTGTCGACGCAGGCGCGCGGTATCTGGGGTTCAATTTCTTTCAAAAATCACCGCGATATGTTAGTTTGGCGCGGGCCCGGGATTTGGCGGCACTGGTGCCAGCAGGTGTTGCTAAAGTTGCCCTGACAGTGAATGCGACCGACTCCGAACTGGACGAACTGGTTTCGTCGATGGGTTGGGATATGTTGCAACTGCACGGCTCAGAAAGCCCCGACCGGGTAAACGACATTAAGGCGCGATTTGGCTTGCCGGTGATGAAGGCATTGGGGGTGGCGACCGAGGCTGATTTGCCGCCACTGGCAGAATATGGACGGGTGGCTGACCAGATATTGGTGGATGCCAAGCCCGCCAAAGACGCGACCCTGCCAGGTGGCAATGGGTTGACCTTTGACTGGCGGCTAATTGCCGGGCGTCGGTGGGCAGTGCCGTGGATGTTGGCAGGTGGATTGAATGCCCATAACGTGGCCCAAGCGGCGCGGCTGACCGGTGCGCAGCAAGTGGATGTTTCATCCGGTGTGGAAAACGCGCCGGGGCAAAAAGACGTTGCAAAAATTCGGGCGTTTATTCAGGCAGCACAATCTGATTGAGCGCCCATTGGGCGCGGTCCGCTGGGCTAGCTGGATATTTGTGAAAAGAAGAAGATGCAGGCTTTACGCCGTGTCAGCGCAGCGATAAATCGGAAATTGACATTCAGAGGGCGTGAAGATGGCGAACGATCTAATCAACAGTTTTAAAAATGGCCCCGACGAAGCGGGCCGGTTTGGGAATTTCGGCGGCCGGTTTGTGAGCGAAACATTGATGCCGCTAATCCTGGATCTGGAGGTCGAATATGAACACGCCAAAACCGACCCATCATTTTGGGCTGAAATGGATGATTTGTGGGAACATTATGTCGGTCGACCCAGCCCCCTATATTATGCGGATCGCTTAACCCAACATTTGCGCGGGGCCAAGATTTATCTGAAACGTGATGAGCTGAACCACACCGGGGCCCATAAGATCAACAACGTATTGGGTCAGATCTTATTGGCCCGACGCATGGGAAAAACCCGAATCATCGCGGAAACCGGTGCCGGGCAACATGGTGTGGCCACCGCGACGGTTTGTGCGAAATTTGGCCTGAAATGCATTGTTTATATGGGCGCCCATGATGTTGAGCGCCAATCGCCAAATGTTTTTCGCATGCGCCTGTTGGGGGCGGAAGTTGTGTCAGTGACATCAGGGCGTGGTACGTTAAAGGACGCCATGAATGATGCGATGCGCGACTGGGTGACCAATGTTGCAGATACGTTTTATTGCATTGGCACCGTGGCGGGACCGCATCCTTATCCGGCCATGGTTCGGGATTTCCAAAGCATTATCGGCAAGGAAGCAAAAGAACAGATGCAGCGCGCAGAAGGTCGGTTGCCCGATACCTTAATTGCCGCCATTGGCGGTGGTTCTAACGCTATGGGTCTGTTTTTTCCGTTTCTGGATGACGAGAGCGTATCAATTATAGGCGTCGAAGCAGGTGGCAAGGGCGTGAATGACAAGTTCGAACATTGCGCCAGCCTAACCGGTGGCCGGCCGGGCGTGTTGCACGGCAACCGGACCTATTTGTTGCAGGATGGCGATGGGCAGATATTGGAAGGGTTTTCAATTTCCGCCGGGCTTGATTACCCGGGAATTGGGCCGGAACATTCTTGGCTGCATGAAACCAAGCGGGCTGAATATGTGGCGATCACCGACGCCGAAGCACTAGGGGCGTTTGAACTATGTTGCGCGTTAGAAGGCATTATTCCAGCTTTGGAACCGGCGCACGCTTTGGCGCATGTAATGAAAATAGCCCCTGATTTACCCAAAGATCATTTGATCTGCATGAATATGTGCGGGCGTGGGGACAAAGATATTTTCACTGTTGCCAAGCATTTGGGGGTTGAGATTGATACTGGTGGGTAGGCCCAAACTTTAGTTTAGGGTCTTAGATCAGAGGTTTACGTTACCCCAAATAAACCCCAGCTTCATATAAGAACTTTTTCCGGTCTG
>CAXMPY010000155.1:0-454 GCA_964195275.1 uncultured Paracoccaceae bacterium | reverse complement strand
GTGGTTTGCGTTTCTGTTGGAAAATGTTGCCAGGCGATTGTGTGGTATATCAAATGCAATGTGCCGTCTGGTTTTTCGAGCATTCGTTTTGATAGCCGATCAATCGCATCGCCACGATCAACTGGGGCTTGCGGCAAAGACATCGCGGCATCGGTCAGCGCCATTCGGTGTAGTTGATCCGGCCAAATATAGGATTTTAGGCGCAACCGATCATCGGCGCTCTTGGCATTAATTGGCGCCAAGTCAACGCCGCGCCTGTCCGTGACCTGTACCTTCGCTGCTCGGGGCGTCGGCCCGGTCCACCGTGGCGTCAGTTTCACAGAAGCATCCATTGGCCCAATACTTTGCCCGCCAATATCGAGGCGGAATTGGTCCCAGTTCAGTGAGACCGGCGCTTGCACCAAGTTCGGGCACCATAAACGGTAGCCCAAACCGATGCGTCAATATCTGAGCC
>CAXMPY010000154.1:4999-5370 GCA_964195275.1 uncultured Paracoccaceae bacterium | reverse complement strand
CACAATCGTCAAAGCAACAACGATAACCGCCATAACCCAGGCCGTGCGCGCGAAAGTAAGATAGATTGACATGACCCCCATCGCCAAAACGGCCAAGTGAAGGTAGCTAAGCCGATTTCCTTGTTTCAGCCGGATAATTTCAAATGCAACCAACGCTGCGACGGTTTGAATTGCAAATGATACCGGGTGAAGATCGCTGCCAAAAGCACGTTGGATATGTTCCTTGCCACTAAATTCATGGAAACCCACGATGCGATGCCGGCCTTCATTCAGATACCAGCGTCGCAATGGTTCAGGATAGTGGTCAACCATGACACCCGACCAATGTTTAAAATCTGCCGGCGCCAAAGATATGCCGTAGATCCTTGAAC
>CAXMPY010000154.1:0-4989 GCA_964195275.1 uncultured Paracoccaceae bacterium | reverse complement strand
ATTTTGTTCCGGGCGACACGCAGGTATTGGGCAATTTCAAATACATTGTGCAGGCGGAAAGAAAGTGTTCGCCCCGAATTTCGATTGTGGTTCCCAGTACTGAGTAGTGTTGATCAGGCGAACGCGTTCGGCTGCCGGCGCCACGGTCACAGTTTCACTGAACGTCGTCGCCAACGCTGAGGTGCAGGCCAAGATACTTAACAATAGGGAAACAAGACCACGCAATCTGGCAAAGACCAGGTATTTGATTGTGGCATTGCCGGTGCAAACCGAATCGGATTTTCGCATTTTGCTGCGTTCACCCCTTATTTGCTGGATATTTCCAGCAACCCCTGTTGGCCCCCCACGGGCCTTGTCGTAATCTTAGTACATCTCGGTAATTGAAGGGTTACTTTGGCCCATTTTTCTTGATTTACTGAACGCCGGGGCAATTTCCGAAGATTGTCTCGATGTCATTAAGGGGAAATTAATCAAACAAGTCACCATTTAGGCATCACCACAATTGGCTAGTCTAAGTCAGTTGCTCGAATAAATTCCAAGAGGATCGCCTTTATGAGCCATACATTTTTCGAAGAAGTAACGAAAGTAAGCAATCTTGTGCAAAAACGACGTAATTTTTATGTTTCTGTAGGCAAGAGAATTTTGGATATAATTGCGGTGCTTGCCGCAATACCAATCATTTTACCGGTCGTTCTGATAACTTGGTCAGCGGCTTACTTTAGTGGCGGGCATGGATTTTATGGCCAGAATAGGGTTGGCAGACATGGGCGAATTTTCAGGTGCTGGAAAATTCGCACGATGGCAATTGAGTCTGACAATATTTTGTCAGAGCTCTTGCAGTCAAATCCGGACGCGGCACGCGAATGGCAAAAATCCCAAAAACTGCAAAACGATCCGCGCATAACACGGTTCGGCCATTTTCTGCGCGCCAGCAGCATTGATGAATTGCCACAAATTTGGAATATCCTGATGGGTGATATGAGCCTGATTGGCCCAAGGCCATTCACGGTAAACCAAAAATGTTTGTATGACGCGTCATCCCCCCGAAAATCCTATTATGATCTTCGCCCTGGCTTGTCCGGCCTGTGGCAGGTGTATTCGAGAAATGACGGCGAATTCAGTGATCGGGTAAGTTCTGATGAGGAATATGCTGACAATATTTCGTTGGTCTATGACGTAAAGATTGCGCTCAGAACCATTGGTGTTGTTCTCAGAGCAACCGGAAAATAGCTTTACCGAATTATTTGCTTTGCCAATTCACCCCTGCAAATAGGCATTCTGTTTGTTCCAGCGTCGGCAGGATCGTTTACTTAAAGACTCCAAACTCAAACACGACCAATTGATTGGTTCACCCAAAGTTTGGCGGCGTTAGGGTTTGGTTGTTCATGGTGACGGGTAACGATACAATAATTCTAAAAGGCGTTTCCAAGAATGGACTACCTACCGATCTTCCTGGATATCCGGGACAAAACCGTGATCGTGGATGGTGGCGGAACAGTGGCCGCGCGACGGGTTGAACGCGCGTTGTTGGCCGGGGCTTTGGTTTCGGTTTTTAACGACGAATTAAGCGACGAATTTCGGGAATTATCGGCAAGCGCAAATTTTACCCATTACCCAAGACCGTTTCAGGCACCGGATATCGGTCGCGCAATCGTTGCCTACGGTGCCTCAGAAAACCCTGCCCGAGACAAGGTATTGTATGACGCTGCCTTGGCGGCTGGGGTCTTGGCAAATGTCGCAGATGTCGCTGAGTATTGCGATTTCATAACGCCGTCGGTTGTTGACAGATCGCCGCTGGTGGTGGCCGTGTCTTCCGGTGGAACGGCGCCGGTAATTGCACGCATCTTGCGCGCCCGTATCGAAGCACTATTGCCCCAGGGTTATGGGCGTATGGCTGCGTTTATGGGGCGGTTTAGACCGGACGTGTTGAAGAAAATCGGTTCTGCCCGGCTGCGCCGCCGGTTTTGGGAACGCATGATAGATGGCCCGGCCGGCGATTTATTTCTTGCCGGCGACCAAGCTGGCGCGACCCGCCATTTGCACGCCGTTCTGGACGACAGCGCTGATAACGATGCGCCATATTCCGTGGGCGAGGTTTTCCTGGTGGGCGCAGGCCCCGGCGACCCGGATCTTTTGACATTCAAAGCCCTGCGTCTGATGCAACGGGCCGATGTCGTACTGTATGATCGTCTGGTTGGTGGTGATATCCTTGACCTGCTGCGCCGAGACGCTGAACGGATTTACGTTGGAAAACTGCCAAAGCAGCACACCATGCAACAGCAAGATATCAGCCAACTTATGGTGAGCCTGGCAAAACAAGGTAAGCGGGTGTTGCGGCTAAAGGGGGGTGATCCGTTTGTTTTTGGACGCGGTGGCGAAGAAATTGAAATGTTGGCGGAAAACAATATCCCGTTTCAGGTCGTTCCCGGCATTACCGCCGCATCTGGCGCCACCGCCTATGCCGGTATTCCATTAACCCATCGCGATTACGCGCAGGCCTGCGTTTTCGTCACGGCACATGGGCGTGATGGTGTCTTGGGTTTGGATTGGGAAGTTTTGTTGCGACCGGCGCAGACCGTGGCAGTTTATATGGGGCTTTCCAGTTTGGAATTTCTGAGCGAACAATTTGTGCAGCGTGGCGCCGACCCCAAAATGCCCGCAGCAATAATTGACAATGGCACGCGGACAAATCAGCGGGTCGCGGTTGGGACCATAAGTGATCTGCACGAAATTGCGGTCAAAAACGAAATGACCGGGCCGTCGATGATTGTAATCGGGGACGTTGTTCGGTTACGCGAAAAACTGCGATGGTTTTCTGAACATGACAACGCAAAATTTTCGATGGGCATTGGCGCAAAAGAAACGCTTTGATCCGCCCAATTTTTAAGCGTTCCGATTAGACTTTGATGACAAGACCGGTAAAATACATAAAGCCGATGCCAATAATAAAGCCACCCAACAGGTAGCGATCCAGATTATCAATCACATTGCCTTGGCCGCGCAGCACCAGCGCCCCGACTTCATATATGACCTGCAAAATAGCCCCGGCACCGATTGCCAATGCAACCGCGGCCCACTGGGGTGCCACCGCAAAACTGCCCAGCCAGATGCCGCCGATTGATGGTACGCCTGCCAACAGTGCAAGTCCGACAAATGTTAGAACCGGCGGGCGGTTACTGACCATTGGTGCCGCAATCGCGATCCCTTCGGTGACATTGTGGATGGCAAACCCTAAAATAAGGAACGCGCCAAGGCTTGTGGCACCAGCGGATATCGCTGCACCAATGGCCAGACCTTCGCCCAGATTGTGCAACCCAATGCCCAATGAGATAAAAACAGCCAACGCCAGCCCACTGGGCGGGCCGTTGCGGCGGCCAATTGCGATTAGCCCAAAGCAAACGATCAATGCAATCAACAGCACCATTACTGGCCCTTGAAATGCCGCAGCACCCGCATGGGCAAATTCGAAGGCGTCCTCGACCACGTCAAACAAAAGGAAGGCCAGCATGCCCAATGTCAACGATAGGACAAACCGCATCCCAGGTTTTTGCAAGCGCACCAGTAACGGGAAAAACAACAGCCCAATCGCTACAGGCAAGATCCCCACAAACGCACCCAACGCCGCTTGGGTCTTGAATTGCCCGACCAGCCCAAGTGGTGCGGGTAATGCGACGTCAATTACATGTTCAAACGTGGCGCCTGTATTGCTAACCAAAACAATGACATGGGCGTCACCGGCGCGCCAAGGGTAGGGGATGTTTATCCAGGCTGAACGCAAGCGTTCGATCGGTTCAGCAGGCGTTTGGGTAAACCGCCAATAGGCATCATCCACCTGTATTTGCGCGATCACCATTGGGTCCGACCCTTCGGCGCGCAGCTTTAGATTTATCCCGCTGTCGTCCAGAAAAACCCGTTCGAACGTCAGATTTTCAATGGGGGGTGTGTTGACGTTGAAAACACGCAACGGATCAGCGGTTACCACCCAGGCGCCTGCCAAAGCCAACAAAACCAATGGTAAAAGAACAAGCAACAACAATGGCGCCTGAGAGGTTTGCCCATTTGGTTTCATGTTTGGGACCCCTTAACTGACATCAAAAACTGACATCCAACCCAATTCCGCGAATTCGGATTGATGGGCGTGGAACATATATTTTCCGGGCGCATGGTCTGCGAAAGAAATTTCAATAATGCCGCGCTGGGCCTGGCACTGCATGATGGTGTCAACGGTTTTCAATGTCGGTGTCAGCGTTGTGCCGTGGTCGTAATAGTCAAAAAAGTTGGCGTGCAAGTGAAAGGAATTTATTGGGTCAAATTCGGTCGCATTAACCAAATAGACCCGGACCGGCCGAGATTTGTCGATGGCAATCGGGTGCTTCATGTAATGATGCGCCACGGTGTTCACCATGTAAAATTCGTTCTCACCGTCAAAATTTGTGTCAAACGCATTCATCACCATGACCATTTCCTGCCAGTGCTGATTTTCGGGCGTGCCAATTTGGCGCGACAAAGCAACATCGCGATGTTCGGTTTGTTTGTCGGGATCAGGGTCAATTATGAATGCGCCGTACATGCCTTTGTGCATATGCGCGCGCAGCGGGAAGGCATGGCAGTGATACAGGTGGCAGCCAAAGGGTTTGGCGGTGAATTCGTAGGTAAAATCTTCGCCCGGGCCGATCAGGCCAGAACCCATCAATCCATCCATTGCGGCCGAATGAATGCCGTGAAAATGCATCGAATGTGGATGCGCCCCGTTGTTTTGAAATACAATTCGCAACAAATCACCTTCGGTGGCGCGCAAGGTGGGGCCGGGAACGCGGCCATTATAGGTCCAGGCCGGAAAAGTTACGCCGGGCGCAATTTCGATTTCTTTATCTTCAGCTGAAATTTGGTACGTGCGCACCCGATTGCCATTTTCATCCGTGGACAGCTGCCCGGTGTCCCAGTCCGTCAAAATATCGGTTGGGTCAAAGCCATTAATTTCTGTGCCCA
>CAXMPY010000153.1:0-5396 GCA_964195275.1 uncultured Paracoccaceae bacterium | reverse complement strand
GGGATCGTTCCTGGGGCTTCCTAATATCACGGTCGCCTTTGTGCTGATCGCGATCGGCGCCGAGCTGGTGTTGCGGCGCACCACCTTTGGGCGCCAAGTCTATTTGATCGGCGCAAACCGCGCTGCGGGCCGCGCAACGGGACACGAGAATTTTGCCATGGCGATCAAAGTCTGCATTATCGCGTCTGTCTGTTCGGCCTTTGTTGCGATCGCATTCTCGGCGCAAGTTTCCAGCGCTCACGTCAACTATTTCTCGTCGTCATTTGGGTCGTCGGGCGACATGACGATCATGGTTATCGCCACAGTGATGGTTGGCGGCAATTCGATCATGGGCGGCTATGGATCGACGTTGCGATCCAGCATCGGCGCTATATTCATTTCAACCGTCGACAACATGATGGTCTTGCATGGCTACAATAGTGGTCCGCGTGTACTGGCAGTTGGCTTGATGATTGTGTTTAGCATTATGGTCTTTGCGCTGGTGCGTCGCGGCAGCCGGTCAGAAGAATAACGGGGAAAAAGTTATGTACGCAAAAATCAAAACGTGGGTCGTTGCAAACCCGGACTTGACCTTTGCAATCCTGCTGGCCGTATCGGTTTACAGCTTCTTTGCTGTGACCGAAGATCTGTTTGCCACGCAGCGGACCGTCTATGCGATCATGGAACGCTTTGCGGTTCTTGGTCTTGTTGGATTGGCGTTAACCTTATGCATCATTGCCGGTGAAATTGACCTTTCAATCGGATCCAACGCAGCGCTATCGGCGGTGATCACAGTAAGGTTTACCGACAGCCTGGGCGCGCCTACGGCATTGTTAATTGCTTTGATTATTTCGACTTTGATAGGGGCCACACAAGGCTACTTCATTGCCTATTTACGCGTGCGGGCAATCGTATTGACGGTCGGGACGCTGATGTTATTGCGCGGCGTTGCTTTGTTTGCGGCAGAAGAAAAAACCGTGATGTTGACCGATTTCCGGGTTCCGGATTTTATTTCAACCAAGATGTTGGGCTATTTTTCACCCGCCAGTTTGCTCGTCATCGCGATGTTTGTCCTTGTGGGACTGTTCATGACCTACACGCGTTTTGGACGCGAAATTTACGCCATTGGTGGTGCGCGCAAGGAAGCATTGGCGTCTGGCATCGACCTGAAACGCCCGATGATAATCGTCTTCGCTATTTCTGGTTTGTGTGCCGGTTTGGGCGGGGCGATCATTGGCCTGCGTTCGGGAACGGCACAAGCGCTTGGACTGCAGCATCTATTGTTGGCTGGAACCGTGGCAGCGTTCATTGGCGGCGTTAGTATTCTGGGTGGCAAGGGTGGCGTGATCGGTGCCGCGATCGGAACGCTTTCGGTGAATTTCTTGAATACCGGACTGGTATTCAATGTGACACCTGCCTTCATGGTACAACTATACCTTGGAATACTGTTGATAATTGTGATCATGTTCCAAACCGGATCGCGGCTATTTGACGAGTCACAGCGACGTAATCAGTTGCTTGGCGATGTCGATAAACGGCGTCGAAACCTGGTCGCCAAGCGAGATAAGTTGATCAGCTCAGGATAAAAGTGTCCAAATTGGACAAAATTCCCGTGACCTGAGCGGCAAAATCAGTACAGTTTGTGCTCTGAAGAATGCATTGGTACCGTTTTCGCGGAGGCTTTGCATACGAGGGGACAATGTATCAACGCCGGGCCTCCAATCGACAACCTGAAGGTCCGTTTGAATCCGCGGACCGCCGACAGGTGTTCGGAGTTTCCGGCGATGAGATGTCCCGGTTCTTGGATTTCATCGAACAACTGGGTCAGGAGTCCAAGCATTCGTTAAGCCTGCGAGGCGGCTATGATGAAACGCCAATACTGGTAACACTGCTTCGCAACCACTTAAACGGCAAGCTGACGACGAGCACGTCGCTCGCGCAGAGTTCTGGCCTGAGCTATGGTACGGCGATCCGGGCGATCAATGGCATAGAAGAACGAGAGTTGATCATTCGGCGCCCCAGAACAGCGACCGGTAAAAGCTATTCGCTGCATCCCTCGGACAAACTTATTCGGGAATGGCAAGAATTTGCGCGACGGGTGGGTTCGCTGATGGGCAGTACCATTGGATTGAATGCCGGCGGATCAAACACCAATTCCGACTATTTTTTTGGCGCGTCGTACCGGCAGGGACAAGTGCTGCCACCACCCAGTGTTTTGGAGGCAAAGTTACCGCTACAGCGCGATCTGCGGCTATTGGTACATGCAGACCCAACGTTCATGGCGATGCACGTCTTAAAGAAGCAGTTTGAGTCTATGTTCGGCGTGGGCATTCACAGTCGCGCCCTTTCAATTGATCGTCTGCGCGAGGAAATATTGAGCAACGCAGCGGCACCGAGATCCAAATATGACCTAATTGCATGCGATTTGCCGTGGTTTGGCGAAATGGCAAAGGCGGGGCATTTCCTGCCGGTTGACGATCTGATTGCGTCGACAAATCTGGACACGTCGGATTTTCATTCCGAGGCACTGGCCAGCGCTCGGTATAAGGGGGTTCAATATGGGATCCCAGTTCAGACAACGCCGGAATTGTTGGTATGCCGCAAAGATGTATTTGAAGAGAACGGTTTGGTACCACCGCGCACGATCGACGAAACACTTTTTGCGGCAAAATCTTTGCACAACCGGGCCCGTGGTATGGCTGGGATCGCTTGGAACGCAGCGCGCGGCACGCCACTTGGGCATTCGTTTTTGTTCGTGATGGGGGCCTTTGGGCAACCGGCGCTGAACCTCAGACAGACTGCGTCTGGGTTTGACGGTGAACATGTTGAGGGGGAAAACTTTCGCCCCATGTTTGATTCCGAGGCTGCGCGCGACACCGCCGAATATTTTCAGGAGCTGCTAAGCTACTCTCCAACCAGTATTCTCAGCATGTCGTGGTTCGAACGCGCTCGGGCATATGCGGATGGCAAGGTTGCGATGGCGTATTGCGCAACTTTGCTTGCGCCGCTGTTTGAACAGGATGAAAAATCACCCGCATTTGGCGTCACCGATTTCCTGCCCCATCCCTGTGGGCCAAAGGGGAAACCCATTGCGCCGGTTGGCGGTTATGCATTGGCTATCCCATCAAACATCGCAGCTGATCGGATTCGTCCAATTTGGACGGCTTTGACATCGCTCACGTCTGCCCATGCGATAAAGTTATATATAGAGAACGGAAGCTTGGTGAGCCCGCGCTTCAGTGTCTGCATGGACCCTGAAGTCAAAAAAATATCGCCCCTTTTGTCCACCGTGGATGAGATGGCGCGATTTGGTGTGTTGCAGATGTGGCCGCGTCCACCGGTGCCCGAAATCTCTGAGATTATCGCCATCGCTGGCGAAGAAATGCACGACATGCTGATGGGTACAAAGTCCGTTAGCCAAGCACTGACGAATTCACAGAACCGGGCAGACGCTTTGATGCGGGCGCGCGGTCACTATTAGCCCCTGAATATCAGGGGCCCAAGGAGGCACCTGATGACACAGACCACAGCTTTGAACCCGCGCATTTTGCAACCAGGTGATATCGATCCCAACTGGCGTTGGGATAAGCATATTCCGTCCTGGGGCCATACATCCGTAGATTTCGAAAAACGGGTAGATCACGACCGTTTGCGTCGGTACCGCCTGTCTCGAGCCAAAGACGCATTGAAGCAATCCGGCTGCGGCGCGTTACTGATGTTTGACGTAAATAACATCCGCTATGTTTCGGGCACCAAGATCGGCGAATGGGAACGCGACAAGATGTGTCGGTTCTGCCTGTTGGCGGGTGACGAAGAACCTTATGTCTGGGACTTTGGGTCTGCTGCTGTTCACCACAAAGAATATTGCGATTGGCTGGACCCGGACCGAATGCTCGCCGGTGTTGTCGGTATGCGCGGCACAATTCCGCCCGAATTTGGTCTGATGAAAAAATACGCCGAGGACATATATCGGCTTTTGCAAAAGGCCGGTGTGGCCGATATGCCGGTTGGTGTCGACTATGCGGAAACAGCCATGTTCTTTGCGCTGCAAGATGCCGGGATCAATGTGGTGGACGGCCAACAGGTGATGCTTGGCGCGCGAGAAATCAAGAATATCGACGAGTTGCAGTTGCTTAATCAAGCCGCTGCCATGGTTGACGGTGTTTACCATATGATCTGGGAAGAGTTGAAACCGGGCGTGCGTGAAAACGATATCGTCGCGATGTCCAACAAGATGCTTTACGAAATGGGCTCGGATGATGTCGAGGCGATCAACGCAATTTCCGGCGAGCGCTGCAACCCGCACCCGCATAATTTCACCGATCGAATTATTCGTCCCGGCGATCAGGCGTTCTTTGATATCCTGCAAAGCTATCAGGGGTATCGGACTTGTTATTACCGCACATTCAACGTCGGTTTTGCTACCCCTGTACAGAACGATGCTTACGTAAAAGCCCGCGAATGGCTGGATGCGGCGATTGCACTGATCAAGCCGGGTGTCAGCACTGACAAAATCGCGGCCGTCTGGCCAACAGCCGAAAGCCTGGGATTTCCAAATGAACTTGCTGCATTTGGATTGCAATTTGGCCACGGGCTGGGTCTGGCCTTACATGAGCGGCCGATCATCAGCCGTGCGGTCAGCTTTGATAATCCAATGGAAATTCAAACGGGCATGGTTTTCGCTCTGGAAACATATTGCCCGGCGAAGGATGGCTATTCTGCCGCGCGCATCGAAGAAGAGGTCATCGTGACCAACACCGGATGCAAAGTGATCAGTTTGTTCCCTGCTCAAGATTTGCCGATTTCGAACCGTTACTAACCTCCCTGACCTTGCCCGCCCTTCGGGGGCGGGCATTTTTTACGAGAATATCATGACGAATTCCAAGACAAACACCAATTCGAACGCCTATCTCCAGATGTTCACCCAGCTTTCGAAGACAGTGCCAACCAATTGTACCTGTCGGCAAAAATGCCGGGTCTGACCCATATGTATTCCGGTCAAGAAGCTGTCGCAGTCGGAATTTGCGAGGCGTTGACAAGCACTGACAAGATCACATCTACCCATCGCGGGCACGGGCATTGCGTGGCCAAGGGCGCGGATTTCAAACAGATGTTTTGCGAACTGCTGGGCAAAGAAGAAGGCTATTGCCGCGGCAAGGGTGGGTCCATGCATATCGCCGATCAGTCCAACGGAAATCTTGGGGCGAACGCGATTGTTGGCGGATCTATGGGGATTGCCACCGGTGCGGCGCTGTCAGCAAAACGGCTGGGCACGGACGACGTGGCGGTTTGCTTTTTCGGCGACGGGGCAACCGCGCAGGGGCTGATGTATGAGGTCATGAACATGGCCGCCCTGTGGAACCTGCCGGTCATTTATGCCTGCGAAAACAACGGCTACAGTGAATATACCAAGACCG
>CAXMPY010000152.1:0-5403 GCA_964195275.1 uncultured Paracoccaceae bacterium | reverse complement strand
TCGAAACGGCGATGACGGATGCGCTTGACGAAGGCCAGCGAGAGCGAATAATAGGCAGCATTCCGGCTGGCGCCATGGGTTCTGCCGCCGATGTTGCGGCCGCGGTACATTTTCTTGCCAGCGATGGCGCAAGCTATATCACCGGCCAGACGCTGCATGTGAACGGCGGCATGGCGATGTTCTAGTACTTGCGAACCCTTCGCAAAATGGGTAAATTGTTGAGAATTATTCTCATCTAGGTGGCCGATATGTATTCTGAAATGGTGGCGCGCGCGGTTGAGGCAGCGTTTATTGCACCGCTTTTACTGGTTGGGCTAAGTCATGTCATTCAGCCTGGGCTATGGCGAGAAATCTTCGCGAATTTGGTCGAAAAGGGCGATATTTCGGTTATCTACAGAGTTTCTTTGTTTGAATTTGTCCCCGCCACGGTCATCGTAACATTTCATCAGGTTTGGACTGGACCGGCAGTAATCTTAACGCTTTATGGGTATTTGTTGATGTTGAAAATTGCGATTTCCTTCCTGAATCCGAATATCGGCGTGCGAAGTATGATGCGGGCTTTACGGGGCGACAGTGGTTTTCAAGTCGCTGGCTTGGTGTTGGTTCTGCTAAGCGGATATTGTGCGGTTTTGGTGTTCTGGACTTGAATACTTTGGTATAAATTCCAACATTCACAGGGGCCTCGAAAGCGAGAAATTTGGGCCGGGACAAATCATTTGCGCTGATCACGTATTGTGGTAAAGGGGGCGCAGAATTGCCAGGGGCGGTTGCTATTCCGGGTGAAACTCGTGTTAATTACGAGAAATGAGCGGCCAGACGGCCATAGGTAAATACCGGGCGCTGGCCCATTGAAATGTGAGGAATGAATATGAGCGACATCGCAGATCGTGTTAAAAAAATCGTCGTCGAGCACTTGGGCGTTGAAGCCGAAAAGGTCTCCGAACAAGCCAGCTTCATCGATGATCTGGGCGCAGACAGCCTGGATACCGTTGAACTGGTCATGGCGTTCGAAGAAGAATTTGGTATCGAGATACCTGATGACGCTGCTGAAACAATTCAGACATTTGGCGACGCGACCAAGTTTATTTCTGGCGCGACCTAAAGCATATTCAGCATTTGTTAAAATGCGGCGCCCAAATCGGGCGCCGCATTTTATTTCCCAGAACTGCTTTGGTTTTGCAGCTTGCGGTCTGAAGAACATGACTATTAGATTTATCAGGTCTTCAGACAAATATTGCGATTTGCCATAGGACCCGGTTGTCCTGTGCTATCTGATTGGTGATTTTGCAAAATTGTGAAATTTGCCGCGTGGGATTATAGGATTGCGATATGATACCGATACTGCATGGACCGCGCTTAACGTTACGGGGATTTACTTGGGCTGACTTTGCCCCGTTCGCTGCCATGTGGCAGGAACCAGAAGTGGCTGAGTTCATTCCGTTTGCACCTGTTCCCGTTGCGCAGTCATGGGCGCGTTTCAACGGAAATGTTTACCGCTGGGCGACATATGGGTATGGCAATTGGGCGGTAATCGATGAATCAGATAGATTTTTAGGCACCATCGGATTTTTCGTAAACGCTGCTGGATTTGGCGAGGATTATGACAGTGCGATCCAGTCGGGTTGGGTGTTTTCGGCCCGGTCGCACGGGCATGGATATGCCAGCGAAGCGGCCCAATTGGCCCATGATTGGTTGGATACTCAGGCATTTGGCGGACGCAGCGTTTGCCGTATGAACCAAGAACATATTGGATCAATCAGGGTCGCAGAAAAAGTTGGCTATAAATTGTTGCGCCGTTTTGATGACCCGTCTGGTAAGGTGCAATTGATGGAACGGGCAAAGCGGGTTTGACTCGACTCAGCTGAACTGCTGCAATGTCGCCTTAAGTGACTGCGCACCTATATGTCTGCCGCTAGTTTTTCATATTTAGTCGGATGTTGGCAATTGAGCTAAGTTGATTTGGTATATGTTCTAATCTGATTCGGAGGGTGCCATGAATTTAATACCTGCTATTCAAATTCAAAATGGACAATGTGTTACGCTGAACCGCGGGCGGATCGATGAACCTTCGATCTGGCACGTGGACCCGGTAGTGACGGCGCAAGAATATGCTGCTGCAGGGGCGGAATGGATACAGATCACCGATCTGAACGCAGCGGCGAAAGACGGTTCGAACACGCAAATTGTTGAAGATATTATTCAAAATTGTGGCACTGCGGTACAGATTGGCGGCGGGTTTTCGACAATGGATCATATTGCCAAAGCAGCGGAAATTGGCGCCGGGCGTATAATAATTGGATCTGCCGCTGTCACCAACCCCGATTTTTTGATTGAGGCTGCGAAGTATTTCCCAGATCAAATTGTGCTGGCGGTCGATGTTTACCAAGGACGTGTCGCTATTGACGCCTGGCGCGCAACCACGGCATTTGAACCAGCTTCCTTTATCTCTGAATTCGGGGCGGCACCGCTATCCGCGGTAATGATTACTGATGTACACAGTGATATTGGCGAACCCGACATGTCTTTGGGTGTGGTAGCTGGGCTGGCCGATGGTGTCCGTGCACCGGTTATTGCAAATGGATTGATAAATAATGCTGATGATGTGGCGCGGTTGAAATACATACCTTCGATCAGCGCGGCTGTTGTCGGGCGCGCTCTGTTTGAGAAAGCACTTGATTTGCGCGAAGCTGTGGCTGCGGCAACAATGAATTCCAAAGAAGAAGTTGCGCAATTTGTTTGAGACCGAAAGCGGCCAACGACAGGCTTGTGCCCTTGCCCCTAACGGGCGGGCGCGTGTATCTGTATTTGCAAAACAATAACGGACAGGAATATTGCAAATGCGCCGAGTCGTCATAACAGGATTGGGAATGGTAACGCCGTTGGCCTGCGGGGTCGAGGAAACCTGGGTACGGCTGTTGGCCGGGCATTCTGGGGCCGGGCCAATCACGCGGTTTGACGCCAACCATTTGGGGACGACCTATGCCTGTGAAATACCGCGTGGAGATGGTTCGGACGGCACGTTCAACCCGGATGATTGGATGGCACCCAAAGAACAGCGCAAAGTTGATGATTTCATTTTGTATGGGGTTGCTGCGGCGGATCAGGCGGTAGCAGACGCTGGCTGGAAACCGGATGATAAAGAGGAATTGCTGCGCACGGGTGTGATGATCGGGTCCGGTATCGGCGGTTTGCAATCGATTGCTGAAACGGCGATTACCCTGAAAGAACGTGGCCCTCGCCGAGTGTCACCGTTCTTTATTCCGGGTGCATTGACAAATCTGATCTCGGGGCAAGTTTCAATTCGTTATGGATTTAAGGGGCCAAACCATGCGGTGGTGACGGCGTGTTCAACTGGTGCCCATGCTATCGGTGATGCCAGCCGTCTGATTATGCTGGGCGATGCAGATGTGATGGTTGCTGGTGGCGCCGAAGCACCGATCTGCGAAATTGGTATCGCCGGTTTTAATGCCTGCAAAGCCCTGTCCACCAAGCGGGCGGATGAACCCGAAAAAGCATCGCGCCCCTATGACGAAGACCGGGACGGATTTGTTATGGGCGAAGGTGCGGGCGTGGTGGTGTTAGAGGAATATGAACACGCCGTTGCACGCGGTGCCAAGATTTATGCCGAGGTTGTGGGGTATGGTCTGTCGGGGGACGCATTTCACATCACCGCACCATCGGAAGATGGTAACGGCGGCTATCGGTCGATGAAGGCGGCAATGGACCGGGCTGGATTGGTCCCTGAGGACATCGATTATATCAATGCACATGGGACATCGACCATGGCTGACACGATTGAGTTGGGCGCCGTTGAGCGATTGATGGGCGATGCCGCTGCAGGTGCAACCATGTCTTCGACAAAGTCGTCAATCGGTCATTTGTTGGGGGCCGCAGGTTCGGTTGAGGCAATTTTCTGTGTGCTGGCCATACGAGATAATGTTGCGCCGCCAACGATCAATCTGGACAATCCGGCCATTGAACCCAAGCTTGATCTGGCACCGAATGTGAAACGAGAACGCGAAATAAATGTGGCGCTGTCCAATTCATTTGGATTTGGCGGCACCAATGCCAGCCTGATATTGAAAAAGGTAGATGCCTGATGTGGCGACATATCGCCTCTAACGCGTTGTCTTTGATTATTGTAATTCTGGTTATTTTGGTCGGGGTGATCGCCTGGGGAAAATCGCAATATGTGACGACCGGGCCGCTGGCCGAGGCGATTTGTCTGCGGGTGAAAAGCGGCGCGCGGATGATTAGCGTTTCCGAAGATCTTGATGCGCGTGGCGCAATTTCCAATGGTTCTGTATTTCGGGTTGGGGCCGACTATTCTGGCAAAAGCGAACTGTTGAAAGCCGGAAGTTTTCTGGTGTCAGAGGGCGCTTCGATGGCTGAAATCGTTGATATAATTACCCGTGGCGGGGCCAGCACTTGCGGTACAGAAGTCATCTATCGTATCGGCATTACGCGGGCGGATATGCAGGTGCGCGAGCTGGATCCGGCGACAAACCGGTTTGTGGATGTTGTGTCGTTTGATCCAACGAATGAATTTCCGGCGCGGTATTTGGACATTCGCGGTGAAGCAGATACGCGGTACCGGATTGCGATTGCTGAGGGAACCACCAGCTGGCAAGTTTTACAGGCCCTGAGGGCGGCGGATTTCGTTAACGTGGACATCGATGAGACCCCACCAGAAGGCAGCCTTGCACCAGATAGCTATGAGGTTAGCAGTGGGGCCAATGTAAGCGATCTTATCGCCCAAATGCAGCAGTCACAGCGTATCCGACTTGACGAAGCCTGGGCAAACCGGGCCGAAAACCTGCCGATTGCAAGCCTGAACGAGGCGCTGATCTTGGCCTCGATCGTGGAAAAGGAAACGGGTTTGCCCAATGAAAGGGCGCAAGTTGCTTCAGTTTTTGTTAATCGGTTGAACAGGGGTATGAAACTGCAAACCGACCCAACCGTGATTTACGGCGTGACCAACGGTCAGGGAGCTTTGGGCCGAGGATTGCGCCAGAGCGAGCTGCGCAAAGTGACGCCCTACAATACCTATATTATTGAAGGCCTGCCACCGGGCCCGATTGCCAATCCGGGGTTAGATGCGATCGAGGCGACTTTGCACCCCGCTGAGACGAATTCCATCTTTTTTGTTGCCAATGGTACCGGTGGGCATGCTTTTGCGGCCACTTTGAAACAGCACAATATTAACGTTGCTGCCTGGCGTGAAATTGAGGCCAGTAAAAGCGACAACTAACCTACTTCTCTTTAAAAAATTGCTCCACACGGCTTGCACATAATCTGAAGGTTAAAAATGATATGCGCTGCAGATGTAAATTTTTGTTAATAAAAACCTTTACTTGAGAGCGATCACTTGACCGCGCAATATTAACATTTCGGGAATGCTTG
>CAXMPY010000151.1:5199-5433 GCA_964195275.1 uncultured Paracoccaceae bacterium | reverse complement strand
TTCGCCACCCTTGCCGGTTTACCCGTTGTTCCTGGACCTGCCATTGATCATGTCGATACGGCATTATGGGGTGTGTGCTCCACTTCGGTGCCAGTGGTTGCGGCAATCCCGGCATTTTCTGTCGTTACGGGCGTAATCTGGCGGATTACCGCGGCTGTCACCGGCGCGTTGACAGGCTGGCGGTTGGGCGTGGCACATCGGATAATCGCTATGGTAGCGGGCTGGGGCTGGCTT
>CAXMPY010000151.1:0-5189 GCA_964195275.1 uncultured Paracoccaceae bacterium | reverse complement strand
TGGCTTTGGGGTCCTGGGTGCGGGGGTTAAGTTCATCACCCCTGACATATTATGCCGACACAGATCTGTTGTTAACGGGCGAAGGCGGCGATTTTGCTGGCGGTGATATTCAGTTGGCCGTGCACTTGATGCGTCTGGAAATACCGTCTGTCTAATTGCCTGACGCACAGGACAGGCAAGTCGGCAAAGAGGGGTCAAGTTCCAGGCGTTTGGCCGCAATTTCGCTGCCACAGCTAACGCAGTAGCCAAATTCACCTTCTTTGATGCGCGACAATGCAACGTCGATCCGCTGCTTTTGTTGATTGCGACGTATTTGCGTGGCTTTGGCCATTGCCTGTTGTTGCAGTGCGTCCATGCGCGACAGACGCCCGACCGATTGTTGGTCTAAAACAACGGGTTTCTGGCCGCTTTGTCCCAAACCGTCCTGGGAAGCCAGATCATCGCGCAGCGCCAGCAATCGACGGCTAAATTTCTGTTGATCTGAGCTATTCATTTCTGCGATCTTGCCTATCACTCATTCTCATTTTATCATTCGCCCCTATCTGGTGTAGGTCTATGTGACCAATAAGGATATTGATATGGCCGAGACTCAAAACAAACTAAGCACAGTTGATCCAGTTTGGACACAAATTCGCCAAGAAGGATTGGATGCGCTGAAGCACGAACCTTTGCTTGGGGGATTGATCCATGCCAGCGTGTTGCACCATAGCAACTTAGAAGATGCTTTGGCGTTTCGGTTCGCGCAAAAATTGGCTTCGGGTGAGATGTCGGGGCAATTGATGCGCGAAATTGCCGACGATGCCTATCGGTCGGACGCAAGACTGGGTGAGCGGGCGCGTGCCGATATTGCCGCGGTGCTTGAACGTGACCCCGCCTGCCACCGGTTCTTGCAACCCCTGCTGTATTTCAAAGGTTTCCAGGCGATCCAAGCCTATCGCGTTGCCCATTGGTTGTGGGTTTCGGGCCGCAAAGATCTGGCCTATTTTGTTCAGATGCGGGTGTCAGAATTGTTTGGCGTCGATATACACCCGGCCGCGAAGGTTGGGCAGGGGATCATGATTGACCACGCCCATTCCATTGTTATTGGCGAGACCGCCGTGGTTGGTGACAACGTGTCGATGCTGCATGCCGTGACGTTGGGTGGCACCGGAAAAGAAGATGATATCCGGCACCCCAACATTGGCAACGGTGTACTGATCGGGGCTGGGGCCAAAGTATTGGGCAACCTCAAAATTGGGAATTGCAGCCGGATTGCAGCAGGTTCAGTGGTTTTGAGAGATGTGCCAGAAAATACCACAGTTGCCGGTGTTCCTGCTAAAATTGTTGGCAAAGCCGGTTGTGCTCAGCCGTCACTGACCATGAACCAGGGCCTGGACGATGTTGTCGGTTGGCAAATTTAGGCCACTAATACAGATACGACCAATAAACTAAACCACGGGAGGGGAAAACTAATGACCAGACAAACCAAGGGGCGGGGCAGGCTGTTTGACGATGTGTTGGATACAATTGGCGACACGCCATGTATCCGCGTCAATCGGATCGGACCAGCAAACGCGACGATTTATGTGAAAGCCGAGGCATTTAACCCGGCAGGGTCGGTTAAAGATCGGCTGGCATTGAACATCATCGAAGCTGCCGAAGCCAGCGGTGAGCTTAAGCCCGGCCAAACCGTGATCGAAGCCACCAGCGGTAATACCGGTATCGGCCTTGCGATGGTTTGTGCTGCCAAAGGTTACCCATTGGTGGTGACGATGGCCGAAAGCTTTTCCGTTGAACGGCGTAAATTGATGCGGTTTCTGGGCGCCAAGGTCATTCTGACGCCCAAAGAACAAAAAGCCGTGGGCATGTATAAAAAAACCGTCGAATTGGCCGAAAAACACGGCTGGTTTTTGGCCCGCCAGTTTGAGACTTCGGCCAATGCTGACATTCATGAAAGTACCACCGCGCGTGAAATCATGGCTGATTTTGATGGCAAACGGCTGGACTATTTCGTGACCGGCTATGGTACGGGCGGCACTATGGTTGGCGTAAGTCGGGTGTTGCGCAAGGAACGCCCTGATACAAAAATTGTGCTAACCGAGCCGGCCAATGCGGCGTTAGTTTCCAGCGGCGAGGCGCAGGAACGTACCGCAAGCGGCGGCCCTGCCAAAGGGCATTCGGCCTGGCAGCCGCACCCGGTTCAGGGCTGGACGCCTGATTTCATACCGTTGGTGTTGCAAGAGGCGCTGGATAACAAAAGCTATGATGAACTGATCCCAGTCGCTGGCCCCGAAGGCATTGCCTGGTCCAAAAAACTGGCAAGCCAAGAGGGCATATTTACCGGAATTTCCGGTGGTGCAACATTTGCTGTAGCGATGAAAGTGGCCGAGACCGCGCCCGAAGGGTCGGTTATTTTATGCATGCTGCCCGATACCGGCGAACGTTATCTTTCGACACCGATGTTTGACGGGATCGAGGCCGATATGGATGCAGATGAGATTGAATTGATGCGCTCGACACCGGGCGCTCAGCTGGGCTGATAATTCAGATCAAGAATGTAGAAAGCCCGCGCCAATTGCGCGGGCTTTCTTTTTAGGCGAGCATGCCGATTGGGTTTTCCAGATTTTCCTTGATCGCGCTTAGGAATTGGGCACCCAGTGCGCCGTCAATCACCCGGTGATCGACCGACAACGTCACCGACATAACAGTGGCCACAGCCAGTTCGCCATCGACGCCAACCACGGGCTTTTTGATCCCCGCACCGACCGCCAGAATGGACCCGTGCGGTGGGTTAATCACCGCATCGAAATTTTCGATGCCCATCATGCCAAGATTAGAAATCGCAAAACTGCCACCCTGATATTCATGGGGTGCAAGTTTACGTTCCCGCGCGCGGCCTGCCAAGTCTTTCATTTCGGCAGATAGTGCTGACAGGGTTTTGATTTCTGAATCGCGCAAGACCGGCGTAAATAACCCACCCTCGATGGCCACAGCGACGGCCACATCCGATGGCTTCAGTCGCAAAATCCGGTCGCCAGCCCAAACGGCATTGGCAGCAGGCACGGTTTGCAACGCAAGCGCGCAGGCTTTGATGATGAAATCATTGACCGACAACTTTATGCCCCGCGCTTCCAGTTGTTTGTTCAGCGTCGAACGGAGGGCCAGCAATGCATCCAACTGAATATTCCGGCGCAGATAGAAATGCGGGATGGTTTGTTTAGCCTCGGTCAGGCGCGCGGCGATGATCTTGCGCATGCCATCGAGCGGAACCTCTTCATAGTCGCGGTCAGCATAAGTTTTCAGGACGGCATCGGTAGAGGGACCCGTTGCCAAGGGCGCGGTGGCGGGCGCAGCTGCGGCCGTCGCTGTAGCCGCAACTGGCGTGGCGCTGGCATTTTCAACGTCGGCCTTAACGATACGGCCGTGCGGACCGGACCCAGTGATTTGTGCAAGATCGATGCCTTTGTCAGCCGCGATGCGGCGCGCGAGGGGTGATGCAAAAATGCGTTCGCCATCAAAGGTTTGCGGGGTGACAGCGCCGGCACTGGTTGGTGCAGGCCCTGCCTGGGGGGCCGGGGCGGGGTCGGTAGACGGCGTCGGTTCACTTGCCGCTGCCGAAACGGTCGCGCCAATGTCGCCAGCACTTTCGCCATCTTCCAGCAGTATCGCGATGACGGCATTTACTTTGACACCTTCAGCGCCTTCGGCCACTAAAATTTTGCCAATCGTGCCTTCATCGACGGCTTCAAATTCCATCACTGCTTTATCGGTTTCAATCTCGGCCAGCAGGTCGCCAGAGGCAATGGTATCGCCTTCTTTTACCAACCATTTGGCCAGGGTGCCTTCCTCCATCGTTGGGGACAGGGCGGGCATTTGAATTTCAATTGGCATGTCCGGTCTCCCCTAGCGATATGTGACGGCTTTGACGGCGTCGATGACATCTTTGGTCGTCACCAGCGCCAGTTTTTCTAGATTAGCGGCATAGGGCATCGGAACGTCCTTTCCTGTGCAATTGATCACCGGGGCATCCAGATAATCAAATGCTTCGGTCATGATTTTGGCGGACAGGTGGTTGCCGATTGACGCGACCGGCCAACCTTCTTCCACCGTGACACAGCGGTTGGTTTTTATCACCGACCGGATCACAGTGTCATAATCAATGGGGCGCAGCGTGCGCAGATCGATCACTTCGGCGGATATGCCTTCTTTGGCCAGTTCATCCGCGGCCTCTAGCGCGTATTGCATGCCGATTGAAAAGCTGACGATGGTGACATCTGTGCCTTCCCGCCAAATGCGGGCCTTGCCAAACGGGATGGTGAAATCATCCAGCACCGGCACCTCAAAACTGCGGCCATATAGAATTTCGTTTTCAAGGAAAATCACCGGGTTCGGGTCGCGGATCGCGGTTTTTAGAAGCCCCTTGGCGTCGGCAGCTGAATAGGGTTGCACCACTTTCAAACCCGGCACCTGGGCGTACCATGCCGAATAGTCCTGGCTGTGCTGCGCGCCGACGCGGGCGGCGGCACCGTTGGCGCCGCGAAATACGATGCTGGCGCCCATCTGACCACCGGACATGTACAGCGTTTTGGCGGCGGAGTTGATGATTTGGTCAATCGCCTGCATGGCGAAATTAAAGGTCATGAATTCAACAATCGGCTTCAAACCTCCGAATGCTGACCCCACAGCGATGCCGGTAAAGCCATGTTCGGTAATCGGCGTATCAATCACCCGTTTTTCGCCAAATTCATCCAGCATGCCCTGACTGATTTTGTAGGCCCCCTGATATTCGGCAACTTCTTCGCCCATCAGGTAGACGGTGTCATCCCGGCGCATTTCTTCGGACATCGCATCGCGCAGCGCTTCGCGTACAGTGGTTGATTTCAGCTCGGTACCGGGCGGGCAATCTGGGGCCGCGGGGGCGACAGAAACCGGCGCTGCGGGTGCCAATGTTGGCGTCTGGGCAGTTTCAACCGCGACTGGTGCTGCGGGTGCTGCCTGCAATGACGGTGTTGGTACCGCAATATCGTCAACGCTTTCGCCTTCTTCGATCATCACAGCAATGGCCGTATTAACTGGCACGCCTTCGGTGCCTTCAGCGATCAATATCTTGCCAATGATGCCTTCGTCGACGGCTTCAAATTCCATCGTGGCCTTGTCGGTTTCAATCTCGGCGATGATATCGCCTGACGAAACAGTATCGCCTTCGTTCA
>CAXMPY010000150.1:0-5471 GCA_964195275.1 uncultured Paracoccaceae bacterium | reverse complement strand
TTTCGCCCAGGACATCGCAGGGTCCCGTGCCCACGCTGCCATGTTGGCGGCGCAAGGTATTATAACGAATAGGGATGCCGATGCGATTGGGGAAGGCCTGCTCACGGTGTTGTCAGAAATTGAGACCGGAACGTTTCAGTTTTCAGCAGCGCTAGAAGACATTCATATGAATATCGAAGCCCGGCTGAAAGAATTGGTCGGCGAACCTGCAGGGCGGCTGCACACGGCCCGGTCGCGCAACGATCAGGTGGCGTTGGATTTTCGGATGTGGGTGCGTGATCAGGCCGACGGGGCGGTTGACGGGCTAACGGCGCTGATCCGGGCGCTGCTGGTTCAGGCACAGGCTGGTGCAGATTGGGTGATGCCGGGTTTCACCCATTTGCAGGTGGCGCAACCGGTGACATGGGGGCATCACATGATGGCCTATGTCGAAATGTTTGGCCGCGACATTTCGCGGTTTCGCGATGCGCGGGCGCGGATGAATGAATGTCCGCTGGGGGCGGCTGCGTTAGCTGGAACGTCATTTCCGATTGACCGGCAAGAAACCGCTACGGCGCTAGGTTTTGATCGCCCGGCAGCGAATTCGCTAGATGCTGTTGCGGATCGCGATTTTGCCTTGGAATACCTGGCGGCGTCTTCAATCTGCGCCATGCATCTAAGCCGGTTTGCTGAGGAACTGGTGATCTGGTCAACTACACAGTTCAGGTTTGTAGCGCTGAGTGACCGGTTCTCGACTGGATCATCGATCATGCCGCAAAAGAAAAACCCGGACGCGGCAGAGCTGATCCGGGCCAAGATTGGCCGGATCATGGGCGCGATGGTTGGGTTATTCACAGTGATGAAAGGCCTGCCCCTAACCTATTCAAAGGACATGCAGGAAGATAAAGAACAGGTGTTTGACGCCGCCGACAACCTGATGCTGGCGCTGGCGGCAATGACCGGTATGGTGGCCGATCTGACGGCCAATCAAGATGAATTGCGCCGCGCCGCGGCGACCGGGTTTTCAACGGCAACCGATCTGGCAGACTGGCTGGTTCGCGAGTTGGGGCTACCATTTCGCGAAGCCCATCATGTTACTGGATCGTTGGTAGCAATGGCCGAAAAACAAGTGTGCGATCTGCCGGATCTAAGCCTGAAAGACATGCAATTGGCCCATGCTGGGATCACCGATGAGGTTTTTGATGTGCTGGGGGTTGAGAATTCGGTGGCCTCGCGCACATCATATGGCGGAACCGCACCCAATCAAGTGCGGGCGCAGATAGCCCGTTGGAAGGAAAAACTCGGATGAAAATACTGATCTTCACATGTATCGCCGCCGTCACCCTGGCGGCCTGTGGTGTAGATGGTGAACCTTTGACACCAACTTACAGCGCAAGCACCACGGTCGGCGTGAACTCAAAAACTGGCCTGTTCAACAAAACCAACTTGGGTGTTAGATTGGGGAACTAAATCCCGCCGCAAAACGCAGCGAATTTTCCGATGTAGGGTATCAATGGATCATTTTCTCTACCAAAATGGCGCGCTTTACGCCGAAGACGTACCGGTCGCCGAAATTGCCGCGCAAGTGGGGACGCCGTTTTATTGCTATTCAGCGGCCACTTTAACACGGCATTTCAATCTGTTTGACGAGGCGCTGAATGGCACAGATCACTTGATCTGTTTCTCGATGAAATCCAATTCGAACTTGGCCGTTTTGAAACTGCTTGGCGATCTGGGTGCTGGGATCGATGTGGTATCGTTAGGTGAATATCTTAAGGCGCGCGCGGCAGGCGTTCGCGGGGACCGCATTGTATTTTCTGGTATCGGCAAGACTCGGGACGAAATGCAAACCGCCCTAAAGGGTGGCATTCGCCAGTTTAATTTGGAATCCGAGCCCGAAATGGTTGTGCTGAACGATGTGGCGCAAACACTGGGCGTGGTTGCGCCGGTAACGATCCGGGTTAACCCGGATGTTGATGCCAAAACCCACGCCAAAATCGCCACAGGAAAATCAGAAAACAAATTTGGCATCCCGATCAGTCGCGCCCGGGATGTATTCGCAATTGCAGGTGCCTTACCAGGGTTGGATGTGATTGGCATTGATGTCCATATTGGCAGCCAGTTAACCGATCTTGCCCCGTTTGCGCAGGCCTACGGTATGGTGGCGGACCTGACCACGCAGCTGCGCGCCGATGGCCACAACATTCGCCGTCTTGATTTAGGGGGCGGATTGGGCATTCCTTACGCTCGGTCCAACTCTGCGCCGCCCCTGCCGATTGAATATGGCGATATGATCAAGCGGACGGTCGGTCATTTGGGGTGTCAGATTGAGATAGAGCCGGGGCGCCTGATATCCGGCAATGCCGGGATTATGGTCAGCCAGGTAATCTATGTGAAACAGGGTGAAGATCGGCAGTTTCTGATCCTAGACAGTGCGATGAATGACTTGATCCGCCCGGCAATGTACGAAGCACACCACGACATTGTACCAGTGCGCGAACCAGAGCCAGGCCTTGATACTGCCAAATACGATATTGTTGGCCCGATTTGCGAAACTGCCGATACGTTTGCAAAAAATCGCGATATGGCACCGCTAAGTCCCGGCGATCTGGTCGCTTTTCGATCGGCCGGTGCGTACGGCGCGGTGATGGCGTCGGAATATAATTCGCGCCCGCTAATCCCAGAGGTTTTGGTCCGCGGTGATCAATTCGCCGTCATCCGGGCGCGCCCGACCTATGAAGAGATGATAAACCGCGATAATATCCCAGCGTGGCTGTGAAATTCGGGGTTTCACCCCTGGTAGGCAATAAAGGATGCGATGGCCAAGCGTAACCAAATGACCAGCTCAGCCCTGGGCCGTTTGCGGTGGCCGCTTAAACTGACTCAGGCCGGGATGGTTGCAGAACGATTGACCATCGCCTTTTGGCCTTTGATATCGGTCATTTTCCTGGTTCTAGCTGCCCTGATGTTTGGTGTGCACCAATCGATTTCATTGGAATTGGTTTGGGGTGGGATGGTTCTGTCTGCATTTGGCGGTTTGGTGACACTTGGTTTGGGCGTCCGTCGGTTTCGGTGGCCAACCGCCGCACTTGCGCGGGCCCGGCTGGATGAAACTCTACCGGGTCGACCAATAGCGGCAATTCTGGACGATCAAGTTATCGGTTCAGGTGATCCAACCTCGGTTGCGGTGTGGAATACCCATGTCAAACGCATGGCAGAACGCACAGAAAAAGCGCACGCTGTACCGCCAGATTTACGTATTTCCCAACGTGATCCCTATGCATTGCGCTATGTTGCGACACTGGCGCTGGTGATGGCGCTGTTGTTTGGATCGGTCTGGCGGGTGGCCAGCATCACCGAAGTGGTAAGCGGCGCCGATGGTGCCGCCCTTGCGGCCGGGCCGACTTGGGAAGGCTGGGTCGAACCACCGGTCTATACCGGCAAACCGTCGATCTATTTGGCCGATATCAAAGGCGGCGTCCTGACGGTGCCGGCGGGCAGCCACCTGACGCTAAAATTATATGGGGAAATTGGATCGCTAACCGTGGCCGAAACAGTTTCGGGACGCACCGGTGATGTTGGCAGTGCGGCAGAGCCAAGCCAAACGTTCGGTCTTCAGCAGTCCGGGTCGCTGGCCATTCAGGGTGACGGGGGCCGCAGTTGGGAAATTACGGTAACGCCAGATACCGCCCCGACAATTGAATTGGGCGACGAGGTTGAACGCCGCGCCTCGGGCGAAATGCATCTGCCCTTTAGCGCGCAGGACGATTATGGAATTATGGCGGGGTACGCGGAACTTAACCTTGACCAAAGCGCCGTGGACCGACGCCACGGTCTGACCATTGCGCCCGAACCGCGCGATTTGATTGCGCTTGATCTGCCGATGCCATTTTCGGGTGATCGCCGTGTTGTGGCGGAAATATTGGCAGAAAATCTGGCCCAACACCCATGGGCCGGTTTGCCGGTTCAGGTATCACTATTTGCCAGTGACGCCGCCGAAAACCTTGGGTTTTCACAGCCCGAAACCATCATTTTGCCGGGTCGGCGATTCTTTGATCCACTGGCCGCGGCAATTGTTGAACAACGGCGCGATCTGTTGTGGAACAAAACCAATGCAATTCGGGTCGCGCGGATTTTGCGCGCGGTTAGCAACAGGCCCGAAGATCTGTTTGATACAAGCACCGGTTATCTGAAATTGCGGGTGGCCATTCGACGCCTTGAGGCAACTCAGCAATCAGGAAGCCTGGGTGCTGATCTTCAAAACGAAACAGCGCAAGCGTTGTGGGACATTGCGCTACTGATCGAAGACGGCAATCTAACGGACGCCCAAGAACGCCTGCAGCGCGCCCAGGACCGGCTGGAACAGGCCATGCGCGATGAGGCCAGTGAAGACGAAATCGCCGAGCTTATGGAAGAACTGCGCCAAGCCATGCAGGATTACATGCAGCAACTGGCCGAACAGCAGCGCGACCAACAGGACACACAGTCTGCCCAAAACCAGGACGGGCAGGAAGTATCGCCCGAGCAATTGCAGGATATGCTGGACCGGCTTCAGGAATTGATGGAACAGGGCCGAATGGCTGAGGCGCAGGACCTGATGGATCAGTTGCGCCGAATGATGGAAAATTTACAAATGACCGAGGGTCAGGGCCAGCAAAGCCCCAGCCAGCAAGCCCTTGAAGGTCTGTCTGACACGTTGCGCGAACAGCAAGGGTTGAACGATGAAACCTTTGGCGACTTGCAGGAACAATTCGGCGAACAGCACCAAAACGGTCAGCCGGGTGAACAGGGTCAAGAGGGCCAGCAAGGGGAACAAGGTCAAGAAGGGCAACAGGGTCAGGGCGGCGCACAGGGCCAGCAAGGACAAGAGGGGCAAGGCGGTGAACAGGGCCGTGGCCGTCAACAGGGATCAGGTCAGGGTCGGGGCGGCGGCAATGAACCGGTGCCCGGACTGGCGCAGCGTCAGCAGGCACTGCGCGACCAACTTAACCAGCAAACACAGGATTTACCGGGTGCCGGTACGCCCGGTGGCAACGCGGCGCGCGAAGCACTGGACCGGGCCGGGCGGGCCATGGAAGGTGCTGAACAGGCACTTCGGCAGGACGATTTTGCAAGTGCGCTGGACAACCAGTCAGAAGCGCTGGAAGCGCTGCGCGAAGGCATGCGCGAACTAGCAGACCAAATGGCCCAGCAGCAAAATCAGCAAAATGGTCAGCAAGGGCAGGCATTTGGCCGCGCCCAAAATGAGAACCAGCGTGATCCCCTGGGCCGGGATGTTACTGGCACCGGGCGCGTGGGCACGGACGAACAATTATTGCAGGGCGAAGATGTTTACCGCCGCGCGCAGGAATTGTTGCAAGAAATCAGGCGGCGTTCATCGCAACAGGAACGGCCCGCAATCGAACTGGATTACTTAAAACGGTTGCTGGATCAGTTTTAGCGCCTAACCCGCCTGATCATCGCTGATTTGTGCCAACAATCCGGTCAGTTTA
>CAXMPY010000149.1:0-5535 GCA_964195275.1 uncultured Paracoccaceae bacterium | reverse complement strand
GATGCCTGCAAGACGTGCCATATTCCAAGCCAGCGCCTGATTGCTGGAAAATACCGGCTTTCCAATCTTTGATTCAATCTCTGGTATAACGTCCAGCGTGCGCAAATTCGTGCAAGACAGAAAAACACCGTCAATCAATGGCGAGCGCCCGATTTCAATTGCGGCGTCCCGGATCGAGGCCGGGGCAATTTTCGCGACCTTGGCTTCTTCAACCTCGTCAAACGAGCCAAAAACCGGCGTCGAAATCCCGCGTGATTGTAAAGCATCGCGTAACGTTTGGCTGACGCTTTGGACATACGGCGACAGTAGCCCGAGATTTTTCACATTGTGGGCCCGGCATATATCAACCAGAGAACTCAGCGGGTCAGTTACAAACTTCGTATTGCATGTGGATTTCACCAGTTGTTGGATTTTGTCGGTTCCGATGACCGCGCTGCCCGACGTGCAGCCGTAGCCCACGATATCAAACTGCAACGTATCCGGTAAAAGCCCGGAGGCGGTCGGCAAATTATCTGACATGCTGGCCAATGTTTCTGTGGTTACATCGGCGCCACTTGGAACACGCGTGACATACAGGGCAATGTCACGGTCCGGAAATATTCGTCGAAAGTCATGTTCTATCGTCTCGTCGGTGCGCAAAACGATCAGCCCGATTGTACCAGACTTCCCAATCGGGCCAGTTAACTTGTAAGAATAATGGGTCAATGCATCCTCATAGTATCGGCATGTCGATTGGTGCCGGGGGCGATAACATTTCTGCACCGTTGGCGGTAATGACGATATTTTCTTCATGCACCAGATATCGCCCTGGTTCAGTTTCTATTCCCGGTTCCAGCGTCAACACCATACCTTCTTGTAGCACAGTATGATCTTGGGCAATCAGTGATGGCCATTCGGTTAAATTCATTCCCAAACCATGCCCCAACCGCCCGGCATCCGAATGGCCTTTGCCACCGGTCACAATTTTATCCATTGCGCAAAAAACATCGGCGACAGTAGCGCCGAGCTTTGCCGTTTCCAGACCAATATTCGTGGCCTCGATTAGTTTCTTGTATCCGTTTATCGCCGTTTTTTCCGGCTCTCCGATCGCGAAATTTCGATCAAAATCGCAGAAATACCCATCCCACACCAAACCGGTATCAAGCATCAAAATATCACCAACTAGCAGTTTGGTTGCCGTAGCTGGTGAAATAACGTCGCTATAGCCCTTTTGGCCTGCACCACCCGCAAGATACGGCACCCATTCCGCGCCTTCTTGCAAGCATAGTATTTGGAACTGCCGAAACACTGTGGCAAGAGATTTGCCCACACTGGCGATCTCAGAAACCCTGTCAAACGCCCGCCCGGCAATCTGGCACGCTGTGCTGATTTTGGCAATTTCCAGCGGCGACTTGATCATTCTAAGATTTCTCATGATGTCATTGTCGCCCACGAAATGCCGGCCTTTTACCCCGGCCTTTATTCGCTCAAAATCAGGGTTTGGCATCCGTATATGGGTTTCGTGCCCGCTGGGCAGGCCAATCTTGCCACCAGTTGGGGCAACTTCGGTTAGCGTATCGATCAGCAAAGACACCCCGTCATCGATCAAATTCGGCGACACCCAGGTGCGAATATCGGTAACCCAGGTTTTTCCCATCAACACGAAGCCAATTGTCGGAATGACAGCGATTGGATTGCCAGAAACAGGCACCAGCAAAAACCAGGGACGTGTTGGGCTTTCCCAAAACCGTGTCAGGAAGCCGGAAAAATATCGAACTTCGGGTTCGGTGCTTAGCAAAAGCACAGAAATGTCTGCCTGGATCATCAATGCCTGTGCACGGCGTAATCGTTCTTGGTATTCAGAATGTGGGAAGCCATTTTCAGGCGTCATCAAAGGGCTTCTTCGCTGATAATTGCAAGAACCCGAGATTTTGAATTCAAACCAAGGCGCGCGCGCCCTACCCCGTTCGCCAACGCCGCCATGCCCGCCCCACCAGACGGCGTAGTGTCAATTCCGGCGCTTTTCAGAACCACCAATATTTGTTCTGCCTGATCATCAGAGATTGTGACAAACTGGTTGGCGCCTCGAGCCAGACCGTTCAAGGCGATCAACGACGGTTCTTTGCAATCCAGACGCCCCATATTTGAAACCGGACCAGTCGTAACTGCGGGTTTGCCCGCCCGGATACTTTCCAACAGCGCCGGTGCCGCCTTTGGTTCGACAACGATTATTCTTGGGTCAGTTCCCCAGATTGTGCGAAAATATGCCGCCAGTGCAGCAGCCATTCCGCCAACGCCTGCCTGAAGGAATATGTGCGTCGGTGGCTGTTCTAATTGGTTTTCAGTCTCGACGGCCATCAACAGATAACCTTCCATCAACCGACGCGGTAAATCTGTGTAGCCTGGCCAAGAGGCGTCTGAAAGCAATGTCCAACCATTGCGGTCAGACGCAAGCTGGGCCGCCGCCATACTTTCTTCGTAGGTGGCACCCGCCCGTTTAACTTCGGCGCCCATTTTCCTAAGTTTTTCCGCAAACAGTTCAGGTACGGCGGCAGCAAGAAAGATGATAGCTTTAGCCCCGAAAATACGCGCCCCGGCAGCCACAGACAAGCCGTGATTTCCGGCACTTGCCGCGGCAAATGTCCGATCCTTCAGCGCAGCTTCGAAATTTTCGACATTTCTGTTGTTCGCCTCATTCGCAATGACGTACGCCGCACCAAGCGCTTTGAAACTTCCAAGACCCATGCGGGTTCGTTCATCTTTAAGAAACACCTCGGCGACACCAAATTTATTGGCAATCTCATCGGCACAAATAAGTGGCGTCACAGCATGCTTGGGGCATTTTTTGATAAGCTTTGTTGGTAATTCTTTCGCCACACTTGGCATAGCGACTTGAACCATGTCTTTGGATTGTAGTCCCAATCCAAAATAGGGGTTGTCCAATATTTCCATGGGTACAGTTGACCTAAATTTTGCGGTCTAAACCGCCTTTCAATAGTCGTATATCAAGCCCGTACAAATAGATAGAATTTCGATCCTGCTGTGTAATGCACTATTAACGGTGCCGTCATGTGTGGTTGGCACGGATTTTTACGCAGCGCCGGGGATCTGAACCCGGCGACCGCCTTCCTGAAAATGTTCAAAACTTTGCGGCCAGATTGTGCCTGGCCAACGGGTCTCCATCTGGCCCAGACGCGGGCGGTAAACGGTGGTGTAAAGTGTACCAAAGCCGGCGTCGAACGCCGTTGAATAAAGTGGTGGACGCAAGAACGCGCCGATAAAAGTTTCCTCTGGGTCGCGGTGTAACGTTAGCCGTTGCAACAAAAAACGTTCGCGTTCGACGGTCGCGGTAAATTTTGCATGGCTTATCCATTCAACATTTTCTTGATGGTTTGTGGCAACAGCGGCATGGGTTATTACCGTAGGGCGATCCGGCGCCATCATCGCGGTCAGATACTGCCGTTTGGCATCAAGCACGGTGACGTTATAGCTCATGTGGGTTGGAACCCGGGCCAGCACCTCGCCTGCTTCCTGGGCCGTGGTGCAGGTTTGCAGGACATATCGCAGGATCAGCGGCACACCAAAGCCCATCCCCACCACCCGCCTGCCGCCAAAAGTTAATGAAATTGCCAAACCTGCGTCATTCATGCCGTCGACCAGACCCCAAAGCCCATCAGTCGTGCCCATGACCTGACGCTCTTGCCAACCGGTTTGCAGGATCAGACTGTCAAATGCGTTAGGATCATAGTCGTAATTGCGAACCAGAACGGGTTCTTCGCCCGGCCAAATCGCCTGTGAACACCCCGCCAGATAAGGCGGCGGGCAATAAAAGCTAAGGAACCGGGCGGCCTGATCACCACCACCGGCAAGCTCGCAAAGATCGTCATAAAGCGGCACAATCTCGGGCATATGTTCTTTAAGCGCGCGTTTGCTTTTCAAATAGCTCGGACGCGCCGCGTCGCCCTCTTTCAGCCACCAGCGTTTGTAATCCGGCCAGTATTCGGCGAAAAGCCCGGACCATTTAGGACCGGGCTGATCTTCTTTCAACGCACGCCAAAGCATTACATGATCTTAAACGCAGGATCGGCAAGTGCCGGGCCCGCATTGGCAACAGGCAAAGGCTTACCATCAACGGTCTGCTTAATCCCGTGGATCCATTTCTTGGCCCGTTCGTTCAATTGAAAGCTTTTGGTCATTGATCTGCCACGGGTGACAAGGATACCAATATCGGCGCCTTCGTAGCGGTAATCACCTGGCTGCAAAATACGCAAGAAAAAGGCTTCGTTCTCAGTTTCGACCGCACGACGGTGATAGTCAAAACGGTCAAAAACAACGCGGCCGTCTTCTAGCATCTTGTAAATGCCGGTTTCAGGGCTGGCGGTGCAGATATCAACGCTGTCATCAGTATGCTTGATCACCATTTGCGACCAACTGTCGATCATATCTGGGTTGGCCCAACGGTTATTCAGTTCGGTCGTATCCAAATCGAATTTCTTCTTAGAAAATTCAAGCAGGTGGAACAGGAACAACGGCGCGTCGGCATGGGCGAAAGCCGCGTGATTGGTCATTGACGATGCACCTGTGATGCGCGGGTTCAATTCGCCCAGCCACAGATCACCGGTCTTTTTGTCAATCAGGAAATCGAGTTCGAAATAACCACGATAGCCTTCTTTGCGCAATTGCTCGCCAAATTTGAAGGTAAGTTCGCGTGCCTTCTGGCGCACTTTCGGTGGGAACGCTGTCGACAGAATTTCGTTGCCGCACCAGCCGCCACGATAGGGTGTAAGGTCTTTAAAGCCGACCAATTCGGTCATCAAAGGGCCCACAATCGTGCCCTCTTTTGTCGCGCAGGCCTCGATTGCCGAACCCCGGCAATCTATCCGCTTCATGATCTTGATTTCTCCTTCACCGATGATTTCATGTTCGTGACGTCGAAAGTCGGCTTCGGATTTGATGAAAAACGTTGTGTGGCCACTATCGCCAAAGGCGGATTGCAGAACCAGATCATGGCCGATCCCGACTTTCTCACAGGTTTTTTGCAGGTCTTCGTAAGATTTCACTTTGGCCAACACGTTTGGCACCGACGGGACGCCTGCCTTGTTGCCGATACGCACGGTTTCGATCTTGTTATCCATGTTTGTGCGAAGCTTGGCCTTGGGGAACCACACGTCAGCGCCAAGTTCTTTAGACAACCGCTCGGTTTCCTCATCAAACATCAGGAATACAAATTTAGGCTTGCCACCGCGACGCTTGATAAAGTCGATTACCTCTTTGTGCTGCAACAGATAATTATTGATATCTTCAATCGACTGGAATTCTGCATGAGGTTGTTCAGACGGGCAAAACACGTTCGGGTGCCTGCCGCCATAACAGTCGATGTAACAGATGTATTTGAAATTCTTCACCCACTCATCTAGGCCCAACAGGTTAAAATTTGTCGCGGAAATAAAATATATCGGGTTATCATTTCGGTGAAAGTAACGTCGAATTTCTGAGATGTTCTTGAGTACTGTTGGCATGAATGTCCCTTTCTTACTTCGCTGCAGTCTTGAGTAA
>CAXMPY010000148.1:0-5577 GCA_964195275.1 uncultured Paracoccaceae bacterium | reverse complement strand
TTGGCAGCGACATCCAGTTTTGCGCGTTTGGCATAGTAGATGAACCCCAGCGCCTTACGGGTGCGGGTCTTTGATTGATTGCCGCTTGCCCAGTGAACGGTTTTTGCATGGTGCATTAGGAATGTCCCTGCTGATCCTGGAAACGCAACTGCATTCGCCTTGTCTTCCGGTGTACCGAAATCAGTTATGCCTTGGGAAAAACCCAACACGCCAGATTGACCATGCGGCCGAAATTCGCTGTTTTTGTGGGAGCCACGCACATAGTGCACGCAGCCGGTTTCTTCATCAACTTCTTCAAGCGCCAGCCAACATGTCACAGCTTCGCAAGGATCCAGGTGGAAATAATATCCATCCTGATGCGGCGGCGTGGCTTTACCAATACCTGGCGGCTTGTTGAAGTATTGCATATTCACGGCGGTAACTTCGTCCTGCAGCACTTCTTCAGCGATTTTGCGAGGCGCGCCGTTTTGCATCAAATCGCGAAAATAGGGATCGTATTCGAACATCTTTTGCAGCTGCTTCAAGCTCGATTTGTCCGCCTTATCTTCATAATAGACCTGTTCTTTTGGCATCATTGGGACAACGTCGCGAACAAACCGTTCCATTTCTTGATTAAGCTCTAGCATTTGGTCCGGCTCATATAGTGGTCGAAGGCAAACATAGCCGTCCCGATTAAATTCCGTTGAAAGATTATTGAGTATTGCGGGTTTCGCTTGAGTATTCATCCCGGGCTCCTGCTTGGTCGGTGACGTTCAGCATAAAATAACCGGTTGCTTGACAGGTATAAACAAAGCAAATTGACCAATAGATATGAAAACCGATGGTATTGTCGCAAAACTGTGGATTTTACTTAATAATGTCAACAACTGAGTTGCCAAAAATTCTGCGCCAAGAAACAGGTATGTTCGACCGTCGGTTCACCGTCGGCCCGGCAAACTGGAATTTTTCTGACCTTCTGTGGATACATGAAGGCGCAATACGTCTGACACTGGGTGCCGCAAACTCATCAGTAGATTTGACGGCACCCGGCGGCGTCCTGATATACCCCGGAACAGCATTTCGCGGGAAAGTGCTTGGTGAGAAAGCCAAGGCCTCAATTCTGCATTTTCAGCATTTATACCGCGACGAAGATGAGTTCACGATCCCGCGGCCTGAAGACGCGCTGCACATCCAAGGTCTGATCCGTCTTTCGCTGCACTATGCCCGCCGAAATGTAGCCATGGACAAGCGCCAGCGTTTGCTGCTGGTAATTCTCGATTGTTTTTCTGGTATCGCAGAGGATGTTTCACGCAGCGGTCGGGTTGAGATGGCCTGGCATGAGGCGCACGAAAAGTTGGACCGGGTTAGAGGGATTGCCGATGTTGCGGCATTTACGGGCCTGTCTGAAAGCGCGTTTCGCGCGTTGCACCGAGAGAAATTGAAGAGTTCGGCTGGGCGCTACTTGCAAGAAATGCGGCTGAGCGAGGCGGAACGCTTGTTGGCTACTACGGGACTGAACTTGCGTGAAGTGGCGCAGATGGTTGGGTATGGTTATCCCGAAAGTCTGTCAGCAGCATTTTCTAAGTCGCGCGGGCAAACACCGGGCGCATATCGCAAATGGTGTAACCGATTTGCTTAGTCACCATCTCGGCCAACGCAACGAAAACCAAGGTGGTTCGTTGATGATCGCGCCTCTTGGGGTGAACGAGCGGAGGCCCGGTAGCGGCGGCAATAAGACGGCGCACATAGAAATGAACCGCCTTTGACGGTAATATTCTGGCCGTCCATAGTGCGGGTTGGAGTGCAGCATTTTTTGTCCGGGTTGTGGGCGCTGGTGTAGCTGTCCGTAGTCCATTCCCAGACATTGCCGATCATATTGAACAGGCCAAATCGGCTGGCACTGTGAGCATCTACTGCTTCAGTGAAGGGCGTGGATTGCCGGCGATCGTTTTGGTGAGGAAACGCACCGTGCCAAGTATTGGCATGGATATGCGGGCCTACCGTCAGTTCATCGCCCCATGGGAATTCGGTTTCGACGCCGTCACGGGCGGCGAATTCCCACTGTTTTTCAGTTGGCAAAGATAATTCGGCCCAATCTGCATAGGCAAGCGCATCAAACAGTGACACCTGAACGACAGGGTGGTCTTGGCGGTCATTAATCGTGCTATCTGGCCCCTCGGGGTTGCGCCAGTTTGCACCGGGAACAAATGCCCACCATTTGCGAAAATCACGTAGATCAACCGACCCTTCGGTCATCTGGAACACCAGCGAACCGGGGGCGAAATACTCAGCGGGCATACCCGGCGCAGTTGCGGGATCAATTGGGTTTTCAGCCGAAGTGACATAATTAGTCGCCGCCACAAATGCAGTGAAGTCCGCGTTTGTTACTGCATATGGCGAAATCACAAAGGGCTCGACGCTGGCTTGGTGCCTCGGCGCTTCTTCCGGATAGTGATTATCTGAGCCGAATGTGAAACTGCCACCGGGCAATCGTACTGTTGGGCGGTTCATTCCCAGCCTTTTACAAAGCCGCGGTCACCCAGCACTACACCCAGTTCCCGGCGCAGTGAACTGCATTCATTCTGAAACGCCGTTAGTTCGGCGCGCATATTTTGAAATTCCTGATCAAGCGGCCGTTGACCCCCATTGGTCATGTTACGCAACTCGTTGGGATCGTTGCGTAAGTCGTAGGCTTCATCGCCATTGTCAGGATCGTGAATATAGGTACGGCTTTTCGTTCTGATCCCATGAGTCAGACTCTTGTGGCGACCGGATGCTGGCATTCCAGACGGCCAACTTGTTTTGATGAAGCCGTGGTAGTCGCCAATCTGGGCGAAAACGGCGTCGCGCAACGGCGTCAACGCCCCATCACGGACCCATTTCAGAATGTCGCGGCCTTGATTTGTCGGTGGCGTCAACCCGGCCATATTCAGAATTGTCGGGAACAGGTCGACTGCACTTACCAATCCGTCGATGCGGCGCGAACCCGGTTCGTTCGATTTCAGTGGCGGAACCACGATTAAGGGCACGTGCAGCAAACATTTGTAAAGCGACTCAGATTTATTGAAGAGCCCCTTTTCCCCGGTATAGTCGCCATGGTCAGACCCCAGCACGATCCAAGTATTTTCCAGCAGGCCTTTGGTTTCTAGCGCTTCATAAATTCGGGCAATTTCATCATCGATATATCGGATCATGCCATAATAGATCGCCAGAACATTGCGGAAATCCGCTTCGCTTGCCTCATCCGTACCAACATCGGCCCGCGCATGAGCATGCCACTTTGGCAGTTCAGCCAATTCACCGGTTTCCGGTAACGTTAGGCTGTCGGGGTCATACATTGTGTCATAGGGTTTTGGCACGAAATAGGGTGGATGTGGGTCATCATAACAAAGATGCAAAAAGAATGGCTGGCCACTGTTTTCGGCTTGATCCAACATCCGCAGCGCCCGATCGGTCAATAAAGCCGAATTGCCGACCTTGGCATCGATATCAATTGCTCCCGCTGACCAGGCCACGTCTTTGCGACCAGATCGGATATGCGCCATCCAGCTGTCATAAAGGGGACCGCGTTCATGCATCGGTGATTGCTCGTGCCAGCCACGGCACAGGTTTCGCTCCGGTTCATAATGGCCTGCCGCCGCGGTGTAGTACCCACCAGCCTGCAAGATTTCAGCCAGCTGTGGCAAGTTGTGCGGCGCCCGGTTTTGGTGACAAGTCACACCATGAACCTGCGGAAACATTCCGGTGTGAACTGATGCGCGCGACGGTGTGCAAATTGGTGCGGCAGCATAAGCTTGATCAAAAACCCACCCACGTTCGGCCAACATATCGCATGTCGGCAGAGATATGTCCGTGTTTCCCATGAAACTCATGGCCGAAGCTTTGGCTTGGTCAAACATAAGGTAAACAATGTTTGGTTTAGTGCTAGGATCGGATTTAGTCATGCCGCAGATTTGATTGCCGAACCTTCTGTCAGTTCGTTGGCGTCCATCCACTTATTTAGCAGCACCAGGGACCTGTCCGACGGAGGGCTAAACGGACGCCGGCATGGGCCCACAGGGACGCCTATCCGGTTCATCGCGTATTTCAACCCCGGCAAGACACCGGTTTTAAACAATATGTCGATCAAATCGTTGGCCTTGCGTTGCAATTTACGGGCACTTTCGATGTCGCCATTTGCGATGGCATTTTGGATGCCAACATACACGTCCCCGATCAGGTTATAGGTGCTACCAATCCCGCCATCGGTACCAGCGGCAGCTGCGCCAATAAACATTTCATCCGTACCGAAATAGAATTTCTTGTCTGGCGCGGCCTTTCTGAGTTCCCCAAACTGGAACAAATCCTGCGCCGTATATTTCACACCGCCGATGCGGTCATCAGCGCAGAGCTCCAACAACTTATCCGTCGGTATGTCTGTCCCGCTAAGTGCAGGGATATTATAGATAATCAGCGGAAGTTCTGCAGCGTCTGCGATAGCTTTATAGTAGTCCGAAATGTCGGAGAAAGAATGCTTGTAGTAAAAAGGCGGAACAGCAGACACCGCGTGAAATCCCTTGGCTTTTGCAACTTTTGCCAAAGCTGTCGCTTCTTGGGTTGACGTGGCCCCGACATGGGCGATTAGGGTGCATTTGTTTCGGGCATAGTCCCCGAGTTCCGACAAAATCACTGCCCGTTCTTCCTGGCTTTGTAGGACGCTTTCGCCAGTGCTGCCACTCGCATAGAGCCCGTCCAATCCTCGTGACAGGGCGAAATCTACTAGCGGTCCGATTCCCTGGGGTGCCAACGAGCCGTCTTCCTTAAATGGCGTCAGCATTGCCGCAAAAATTGATCCGGGGATTCGCATTTTTTGGTCCTTTTGTCGAGTTGTTACAGGTGTTTCCTAAGTAGTTCGGGGGAAACAGACAATTGATTTCTAAATATTTGGTAGGCGTTTTGCATATTTTGGTCAACCAAAAATAAAAAACTGGACACCAAAAAAGAGATATGCTTACTTGTTGGAATGTTCTGGGAGGGCCTTATGGCCATTGGCGAAGAAATTTCTGCACCAAAGATAGCGCGGATGCTGGCCGCCGACATTCACGCTGGACGCTATCGCCCAGAAGAAATGTTGCCATCTGAACGTGACCTTTGTGAGCAATTCTCGGTAGGGCGGACTGTGATCCGCGAGGCCATGACCATTCTGCAAGGGATGGGGTTAGCAGACCACTACAAAGGTAAACGTCCACGCGTTATGGCGCCGACTCTGACAAACGTAATGGCTGGGGTGGGCGAGGCAGCGCAGTTCTTCTTTTCTGGCAGTGAAGGGCTGGCGCATCTTGAACAAGCGCGCCTGTTTTTAGAAACCAGCATGTTGCGGTACGCGGTCACCCACGGAACCAACGCCCAGATTGCAAAGATGGTCGAAGCAATCGACGCTTGTGAACGAAACTTAGACGATATCGAAGGGTTTCGCAAAGCCGACGTTCATTTTCATCGCACACTGGCGAACATTCCGGGTAACCCAATTTTCGTGGCACTTCATGACACGTTCGTTGGACGCCTGATGTTAAATCGCGCGGTTCTGCCAGATTTTCAAAAACGCAATAAAGCAAGCAA
>CAXMPY010000147.1:0-5578 GCA_964195275.1 uncultured Paracoccaceae bacterium | reverse complement strand
CCACCATTGATTTCTCACGGTTTTTTCGGATCGGACAAAGCGACTCCACGTCATTTCAAGTTTTCAGAGTTTTCCACGACAGTACCTGTAAAACTGGCCTATCTCCGACGTTGCTGCGCAAACCCCAGCGCGCCGATCAGAAACAACGACAAAACCAAGCCCGCCAAACCAACTGCGAAAAACCCGAAAGCCATTAGGACTCCGACATCAACATTCGGCAATCGTTCAGCCAATATCGGCAATAACTCACCGGTCACGATCACGGACCCCAGCGTCGCCGCAAATAAACCAGCTGCCCCAAATGCAGCCAGAACAGTCATGCCCGACACCAACCGCCCGCGCACGGGCATTGCAAACGCGCGGCGCAGCGCCCGCATTTGCCTGCCCAAATCCTGCTGCATTGCCAACGCGGCCGGCACTACCAGCAGCACCAGAAACATGCCGAACCCGAGCCCATACACCAGCGTAATCACCGTCGGTTTCAAAAACTGTGCGCCCTGGGACTTTTCAAACAACAATGGCATCAACCCTAGAACCGTCGTCGCTGTAGTCAGCATGACCGGCCGTAGCCGGTCAGCCGTTCCGTCAATGATCGCCGGAACCAGCCCCCGTTTTTCGGCGTATTCGTCAATTGTCGTCACCAACACAATAGAATCATTGATAATTATCCCGGTCATGCCAATTAATCCAACCACTGAAAACATCGACAACGGCACGCCCCAGGCCACGTGCCCATAGATCGCCCCCACCAAACCGAACGGAATAATCGCCAAGACTACAAATGGCCGTGTCCAGCTTGCAAATATCCACGCCAGCGTCAGAAATATCCCCAGCAGACACAAAATAAACCCCACCAAAGCATCGTTTAGAAACGCGCTTTCCTGTTCTGCCAGCCCGGCCAGTCGATATGTCACTCCAAAATCTTGCTCAATCTCCGGCAAAATAAATTCTTCCAGCGCTGCGATGATCTCGGCCGCCCGCGCCGGGTCATCCTCCGATATATCACCGTTTACAACGACCAGTCGCATTCCGTTTTCGCGGCGCACTGTTGAGAAACCGCTACGCGTGGCCACCGATACGATATCGGCCAGATTCACATAATTCCCTTCATCGGTCCGCACCTGGGTACGCTCCAGAAAATCCGCTGTTAGCTCATCTATGGGCAGTTCCACCCGTATCGCCGCCGACCGCGCTCCATCCGGATAGGTTGCTGCCTCGATACCGTTCAGCCTGTCACGCAACACCGTACCTAGCCCGTCAATGGTGATCCCCAGCGCCCGGCCCTGCTGTGTCAGTTCAAGGATTAGTTCATCCTTGTCAAATGCCAGGCTGTCCTCCAGTGCTGAAACCTCCGGAAACTGCGATAACTCGGTTTTCAAGGCCTCTGCGGCCGCCTTCAAAGTCGCCGCATCGGCCCCGAATAGTTCAACATCCAGCGCATCGCCCCCAGGCCCTCGACGCCCGCCACGAAAACTGACCGTTTCTGCCAATGGGTGCTGGCGCACCGCGTCTTGCAATTCTGCAACAAATGCAAATGAAGAATAGGGCCGCAAATCCGCATCGATCAGTTCAATAGAAATCGCCCCTAGCTGCCAGTTGTCCTTGGTGTCCATGCCCGAAAGACCGCGCCCGGCATTGCCCCCAATCTGAGCCACAACATAATCCACCGGATTTTTGCCATGTTCTTGCGCAAATCGTGAGCTAACTTCTTCGGTTGCGCGCTGCAACTCGCGCATCATCTCAATACCATCGCTGCGCGTCGCCCCGTTTGCCATCGCAAAATTGCCTGTAACCGAACCTCGCTCGGGCGCGTTGAAGAACCGAAACTGCAAGTCCCCGCGCACAAATATCGCCACCTGACCCGCCAAAATAACAAACGCGAACGCCAGAACCGGATACCGCGCCCAGATCACGAACGCCATTATCCGTCGAAATATCACCTCCCGAAACCACGAAAACCCCACATTCACCACCCGGCTCGGCCAGTCGTACCAATGGTTTTTGGCTGAATGCGCCAAAGCGTGGCTCATGTGATTGGGCAGGATCAAAAAGCATTCAATCAGGCTTGCCGTTAAAACAACGATCACCGTGAACGGAATATCGGCGATTAGCGAGCCAAACCTTCCGCCAATCGCCACCAGCCCGAAAAACGCAATAATCGTGGTAATCGTCGCAGAGAACACTGGTGTAAACATCCGTCGCGCCGCATTTTCCGCGGCGTCAATGGGGCTTTCCCCCAGGTTCCGCACCCTGAAGTCCGCGTGTTCACCAACGACAATCGCGTCATCCACCACGATCCCCAGCACGATAATCAGCGCAAACAACGAGATCATGTTGAACGTCAGTCCCGCCAGATACATCATCGCGATGGTTCCGCTCATCGCCACCGGAATACCAGCGGCCACCCAAAACGCAGTGCGCGCATTAAGAAACAAAAACAGCAGCAACACCACCAGTCCTAACCCCATCAGTCCGTTATTGATTAGCAAATTCAACCGGTTGGTTATCGCCTCGGACCTGGTGCGGATCAGGTCCATCGACACACCCGCAGGCAGCGCCAGCTGCAGCTCCTCCGCCACTGCCTCGACGCGCGCCTGTATCTTGACGGCATCGCCCCGGTCCGACCGGCTGATGCGTACCAACATCGCCGGATCGTTGCCAACAAAATATGCCATGTCCCGGTCGATGCCTTCAGTGCGCACTTGCGCCATATCGCCAATGGTCAGCTTGGATCCGTCAACATTGTTCCGCAGCACAATCGCGGCAATTTCCGCAGCGCTGCGTTTCGCCACGCCGGTGCGAATTCGCGCCGCGCCGCCACCTACATCCCCGGCCGGATCTGCTTCAGTCTCCTGGGCAATCGCCCGGGCGATCTCGGCCATCGTCACACCGTATTGGCGCAGCGACAGCGATGGGATTTCAACAATCGTCTGGGGTGCCGCCACACCTTGCACGATAGTTCGCGTCACCCCTGCCGCAAACAACCGCGTCACAAATTCATCCGCAAATCGCCCAAGTTGATCCAATCCCACCGGCCCGGTAATCACCACATCCGTCACTCGATCGCGCCACGCACCGCGGCGGACTCTCGGGTCCTCCGCTGCCTCTGGCAAGTTTGAAACCGCATCCACCGCCGACTGAACATCATCGGCCGCACGTGACATATTCCAGCCCGGCTCAAATTCCAGCCTGATGCTCGCGAGCCCTTCCCGCGACGTCGATGCCGAACTTTCTACCCCCTCAACGGTCAGCAGGGCTGGCTCCAGCAGCTGCACGATGGCCAAGTCCACATCATCCGCCCCGGCACCACCCCAGGCAACCGAAACCGATACGCTGTCAATAATAACGTCAGGAAAAAACTGCGAACGCATGCGCGGTGCCGACGCCACCCCGGCCGCAATCAGGATCACCAAAAGCAAATTGGCCGCAGTCCGATGCCGGGTGAAGTAAGACAATGTGTTTCCAGCAACCCCAGATATGCGACTGGCCATCCGTTATCCTCCCATCCGGCTCTCGATGCGCTCGACAACTTGCGCAGACACTTTAGGCTGGTTCAATTGCCCCAATACCCGCTGCTTCGTCTCGGCAGGCATCCGTTGGTTACCTTCGATAAATGCCACCAATGTAGCGCGTCGCTCGTCGCTCAGCTCCAGCATTTCCGGATCGTCAGCCGCGCTTTCTACTGCGACACCATTGCCGGACCTGATTGGCTTGATCTTGATCCCCGCCCCTAACAATGGGGACCTCTCACTCACAACTTCGCGACCCTGCAATCCACGGACGCGGATTATCACGTCATTCCCTTGACGGCGCAGCAGTTCTACCGCGACAACCACCAGCCGGTCCTCCGGCCCCAACACCAGCACGCTCGGCCGTGCATCGATAGCGCTTGATGGCAACACCACAACCTGCTTCAGCGGCGGCTCCTCAATTATTACTTTGACAAAATCCCCAGGCCGAAACCCCTTAGCGTCCGCGATCCGTGCAAACAACAGTCGCCCGGTTTGACCGTCACCCACAATCGCGCTCTCGCGTGTGATTACACCGGCCGTTGTCAAATCAACGCCAAATATATCCAACGATATCTCTACATCCGACAACAGCAGCCGACCGACTTCATCCAGCAGCCGCAAATACTGCGGTGTAGACACCCGAAACGAAACCTCCAGCGCCGCGGCGTCGACGATCTGAGCCAGCCGTTCGTTACTGGCAACCAGTCCACCCTGTACCACTGCCACTTCGGCCAACGTCCCTGAAAAACCTGCATAAATTTTGGTCTCCGCCAGCGCTCGTTCAGCTTCGTCGAGATTGATCTGCCGTCTAGCCAACGCGGTATTCGCCTGATCAATCCGCGCTTGTGCGTTGGCCAGCGATTGGCGGCGCGACAGCACAGCTTGCTTCGCAGCCGACACTGCCAGTTCAGCCGTCTCAACCGCTGCCCCTGTGGCTACGCCCCGCGCCAGCAAATCGGCCTGCCGAGTCAATGCCTGCTCGCGCAGCCGCACCTGATCCTGCGCCGACACCCGTTCATCGCGAGCCAGTTCCAGACCGCGGACCGCGTCGCGCAACTCTGCCTCTGCTTCGACCAGATCAGTACTCACCAGTACAACCGCCGCTTGGGCATCTGCCGGATCAATCCGCGCCAGCAATTGTCCGGCAACTACAATTCCACCCTCTTCAAAGCCCTTCGCCAGCTCCACTATCATGCCCGATGTGGTGGCCCGCAATTCCAGCGTGCGGCGGCTACGCACTTCGCCAAAACTGGTCAGAAGCGGAGTGACGGTCACAAGTTCAACCAAATCCACATTCGCCGAAAACACCCGCTCGCGCGCGGGCCGGCTTTGGCTACCTCGTTCATTGCGTATTTGCACCGCGCTGTAAAACGTATCGCCGGCCCATGCGAGCAGGCCCACTGTCAGGGACAGCAGAAAAATTCCGACTAGGCTGCGACGCAAAAAACGCATTAATTTAGCTCTAAATTAGCGGTTTCAGACTAAGTTCAATATAGCGAGTCTGACACATACTTCCAACACACAACTGTTCAAACGCCGGATGGGGCAATTTGGACCTTGTCACGTTAACTCAGATGAAGCAAAAAATCCGACGTCACCCCTGATCAAGCAAACAATATTTCAAACCAATAAGTGAGTGGGTGGTGTCTAACAAATGCGAATAATTCTCTGAATTGCCGGTGTTGCTTCGCGTACCCAGCCTGTGGGAAACTCTGAATACTTGAAACGGTGTGGATTTGCGTAATTCGATTCGAAAAACTGTGAAAAATCAATGGTGGTTAAATGCAAAAATATTCGTTTGGGCGAGTAAATCATTTTTCATCTGACAGTGCCGTTGAAAGAAGGGGAGGTTTTTCATAAACTTTTGTTGATGTTGATGTTGATGTTGATGTTGATGTTGATGTTGATGTTGATGACGTCGAGGCGTTTTGCGAACAAGTAAAACTGAATGGTCTGACCTTTGACAAAATTCGCCAGAGGGACGGTTATATTTTTGTCAATGCATCCAAAGATATTAGCAGCGATTTCTGATGTTGGTGCGCTCGCAGCGAAAGCTGACCTAAATC
>CAXMPY010000146.1:0-5633 GCA_964195275.1 uncultured Paracoccaceae bacterium | reverse complement strand
TCCAGCGCGACCTGTTGTCGGACCTGAACCCGGTAACGACCGTCAACAAAAACCCCAGCCCTGTCTGCCAGTGCTATGCAAAACCCGGCGGACCCCGTGAAACCAGTTAACCAAGCCAGTCGAGCATCATGGGGGGCGACATATTCACCCTGATGGGAGTCGGCGCGCGGTATCAGGAAACCGTCCAGTTTTTTGGCCGTCATTACGCGGCGCAATGCAGCCAGCCGTTCAGGGCCGTCATCCGGGTTGGTGGTTTCGGTGAAAGTTTGAAACATTGAAGCCTCCGGCGGGGATATTTAGCAAAAAGAAGAAGATCAAGAGGCGCGGCGAATGCCAAACAAGCGCGCCTTGGCGCGCGGGTTATTGTCAAACAGGCCGGCTAATTGTTCGGTCATCGCGCCGGCCAATTGTTCAACATCGGTAATCGTGAGCGCGCGATTATAATAACGGGTCACATCGTGGCCAATGCCAATGGCCAGTAGTTCGACCTGACGGCGTTTTTCCACCATAGCGATCACATCGCGCAGGTGTTTTTCCAAATAGTTGGAGGGGTTGACCGATAGCGTACTGTCATCTACCGGCGCGCCATCGCTGATAACCATCAGAATTTTACGGGCCTCTTGGCGGCAGCAGATCCGGCGATGCGCCCATTCCAGCGCCTCGCCGTCGATGTTTTCTTTCAGCAAACCCTCTTTCATCATCAAGCCCAGATTGGGCCGGGTCCGGCGCCAGGGTGCATCAGCGGATTTATAGATGATGTGGCGCAGATCGTTCAGGCGGCCCGGTTGCTGTTCGCGCCCGCTGGTCAACCATTGCTCGCGGGCTTGGCCACCTTTCCAGGCGCGGGTGGTAAAGCCCAGAATTTCAACTTTGACCTGGCAACGTTCCAATGTTCGCGCCAATACATCAGCGCAGATCGCTGCAATCGATATGGGCCGACCGCGCATTGAACCGGAATTATCCAGCAACAATGTAACCACCGTGTCTTTAAAGTCGGTTTCCTGTTCCATTTTGAATGACAGCGGCGTTGTTGGGTTTGCCACGACGCGCGCCAGACGACCGGCATCCAGCGTGCCTTCTTCCAGGTCAAATTCCCAACTGCGGTTTTGTTGGGCTTGCAGGCGGCGCTGTAATTTGTTGGCCAGCCGCGACACGGCCCCTTTTAAGGGTTCAAGCTGTTGGTCCAGATAGGCGCGCAGACGTTCCAGTTCGGCGGGTTCAGCTAAGTCTTCGGCTTTTATTTCTTCATCAAACTCAGACAGATAAATTCGGTAATCCGGGTCAGCGTCTGATACCGGTGCCGGGGCCGGGGGGTCCATCGGGGCTTCGCCTTCGGGCATCTCGGTTTCATCGCCCATTTCGGCATCAGCCATATCATCAAGCGAAACCTGTGCTTCGGTGGCTTCTTGGGTGTCTTCTTGGGACTGTTCCGGGTTGGCATCGGCATCATCGCCGCTGTCGGGGTCTTCATCGCCGGAACCATCCGGGTCTTCATCTTCTTCACTGTCGGCACTGTCGTCTTGATCAGGGTCTTCAAGATCTGGGTCATCGCCCAACTGGTCGCCATAGCCCAGGTCTTTGATAATCTGGCGGGCAAACCGGGCGAAATCAGCCTGATCGGTTAATGTGTCATCCAGATTTTCCAGCGTATCACCGCAGCGTTCTTCAATAAACCCACGCCGCAATTCCAGGACATTGTCGGCCCCTTTGGGCAATGCGCGACCGCTGGCCAGTTGACGCACCAGATAGCCCGCCGCAACCGACAGCGGTGCGTCCGCGCTGGATTTGATCTGAGCGTAACCTTTACGCTCAGCTTCGTGTCCTATTTTGGCGTCGATATTGATGGCCGTGCCGGGCATATCGCGCGCGCCTACGGCTTCGCAGCGCGCGGTTTCCATGGCGTCGTAGATGTCGCGCGCCAACTGACCCTGGGGCGAATACCGATTGAACGTGCTGTCATCGCGATATTTCTTTTGCAACGCGAACGCATCTGCAGTGCCGCGCGCCAACAAAACCTCAGACTGTTTCATCCGACGCGAAACCTGTGGCAGCCGGATCGTGTCACTGGTCAGACCCGGCGGGTCAACCGTAAAAGTGATCGTCAGTTCCGGGTCATCGGCCATAACCTTGGTGGCCTCTGCCAGGGCTTTTTTGAATGGTTCGGCGGGGTTGTCGGGCTGGTTCATGACGCAGCTAACCGGTGGCACCAGTTGATGCGTTTGCCACCCTGATATCGCACCGCCAGACCTTCGCTGACCATGATGTCCGCCAGATCGACGCCGTCCACTTTCAGGCGTAGCAACGCCCGGGAAAAACGATCAAAGCCTTGGTTTTCAGAGTTAATATCTCCGGCATCGCGCAAGATGACCTGCAACCGTTGTGTCGCGGCATTGCCCAATTGCCGTTCCTGTTCGCAGCCTGGTTCAAATGTTTCGGGCGTATCGTAGCCGACTAGGCGGGCTGACAAGGTTGATCCTGGCGCTTGCCCTGCAATTCGGATCGTATCACCATCAATAATGTCCAGGACCGAAATTCGGTTTGGAACAATGTCGTCGAGAACAGGATCACCCACAGGTGCCGAACAGGCGACCAAAGCAAAGAAAACAAACGGTTTTATGGCGCCATTTGGCTGCATAACAATCCTACGCCATCGCCGTGCTGGCGGCACTTTCCGGTAGTTCTTCGTCAAAACACCGCTGGTAAAATTCGGCGACGGTTTGGCGTTCCAGTTCGTCGCACTTGTTCAGGAATGTCAGGCGGAAAGCATACCCGATATCACGGAAAATCTGCGCATTTTGGGCCCAGTTAATCACGGTGCGCGGGCTCATGACTGTTGACAAATCGCCGTTCATGAACGCCGTTCGCGTTAGATCGGCAACGGTCACCATCTGGCTGATTTCTTTGCGGCCCTTGTCAGTATTGAACGTCGGGTTTTTGGCCAGAACAATCATGGTTTCGGCATCATGGGACAGATAATTCAATGTGGCGACCATAGACCAGCGGTCCATCTGTGCCTGATTTATTTGCTGCACACCATGATACAGCCCCGTGGTGTCGCCCAATCCGACAGTGTTTGAAGTGGCAAACAGTCGAAAATACGGGTGCGGCGTGATCACTTTGTTCTGATCCAGCAACGTCAGTTTGCCGTCATGTTCCAGAACCCGCTGAATGACAAACATAACATCCGCGCGCCCGGCATCATATTCGTCAAACACCAATGCTGTGGCATTGCGCAGTGACCAGGGCAGGATACCTTCTTGAAATTCAGTGACTTGTTTGCCGTCCTTCAGGACGATCGCGTCCTTACCGATCAGGTCGATCCGGCTGATGTGGCTGTCCAGATTTACGCGCACGCAGGGCCAATTCAGCCGCGCCGCCACCTGTTCGATATGGGTGGATTTACCGGTTCCGTGATAGCCCTGAATGATCAGTCGACGATTGTGCGAAAACCCAGCCAGAATTGCCAATGTGGTATCGGGATCATATTTATAAGTGCTGTCAATTTCCGGCACCCGCTCGGATTTGTCGGCAAAACCCTTGACCATCATGTCAGTATCGATGCCAAATGTGTCACGTACAGATAATTCTTCGGTGGGTCGGGCCTGCGTTTCCATGTTTCCGTCTGCCATTTTAATCCTTGGGGTGTGGGTGTTTCGGTTGCAGAAATCCCTGCCGCCATCCGTTACTTTTCGGGATAGCATTGCCCAAGACGACACGCAAGAACGAGCATTCAGCGTCGACTGTGCTTTAGGTTGTTGGTTTTATTGCCGCTCGATTTTCCAACGTCGGTGAAACCAAAGCCATTGTTCAGGGTTGTCGTGAATACGGGCCTGGAGGCTGGCATTCAGGGCGCGCGTCATCGTTTCTGGGTCGCTATGGGCAATCGGCGCTTCTAGCGCGACCTGGAAATTCAAGCCGTCGGTTTGCCGAATACCGTAAAATGGCACAAGCAGCGCATCATAGCGCAGGGCCAGGCGCGCCGCCGACAACGCCGTCGCGGCGGGTTTGCCAAGAAAGGGCAACGCAACGCCATCCTGAACATGTTGGTCAATGGCAATGGCCAACATGCCACCGGCAGCCAGATGGCGCACGAACCCCACGGTGCCTTCACGTCCCCGGGTAAACATTGGGCCACTAGCGGCCATCAAAGTCTTTTCGTAGTGCGTATTGAAATAGTGGTTTCTGGCAGGCCGATACATCGCGCCAACCAGATAGCCCTGTTTGGTCAGAACCACCCGAACGGCCTCGTAGTTTCCGATGTGGCCGGACACCAGAACCACGGCTTGGCCGCTTTCTTTTGCCTGCGCCAGCGCGGCCACGCCGGCACCGCTAAGTTTGGTTGTGACCAGATTGGCGGCGAACTCTTTGGTCGAATAGTTTTCGATAAACGTGCGACCAACATTGTCCGCTGCACCGTGCACGATTTGTTGGCGGCGCGCGGCGGGCATGTCAGGGAGTACGTATTCCAGGTTCTTGGCACTGCGGCGATTAAAGCCCGCCAGCGGCGCAATGATTTTGCGCGTTATCCAGCCCATAACCGGTACGCGCACCCGATAGGGCAACAGCAAAGTCGTTAAAATGACACCACGAATGGGTATATTCAGTAACCAGTCTGTCCAGGAATGTTCGGTTTTTTTCGCTGATTTCATCTGATATTTCAGGCCCGATCAAACAAGCCAAGGGCATATGCGCCCCGATTTCTTGGCTGCGCCAAAACATAATGCCACCACGTCGGGATCGCAAGCCGCGCTGCGAAGTTTCGGATGACGCTCATCAGGTTTTTTGGCTATTCTTCGGGCATGATCAGTTCAATTTCGCCGGCATCTGCCAGGGCGCGAATGGCTACCACCAGTGTTGTCATCGCCGCCTCGCCATCGGTTGGTTTTACATCGCCTTTTTCGTCCATTTCCTCACGCAATTGTTCGGCCATTCGCTGCGACAAGTTTGTGACAACAAATTCGCCCACTTCGGGGTCCGTCAATTTAGCAGCGACCAATGCGGTGATTAAGTCGGCAGCATCAATATCGCGGATGACCCTAGGAACATCGCGCGGGCTCAGTCGTTCCGGAATATTGGCAAAGTTAAATATTACTTTGCGCACTTCTTGGGCAAAATCAGCATCGGCCATTTGCAAACCTTCAAGCAAATTTTCGCGTATTGCAGCCGCTGAGAAGTTTAGAATTTCGCCAGCCCGGTCAACCGGTCCGCTGTCAAATTCACGCTCGGTATGGGTATTCAACTGCTCTAAAATTGACTGGCCGATAGATTGAACAATTCCCGTCGGCACGTTATTGATCAACGACAAGGCGTAGGTCAATTGACGTGCCTTTTTTCCCGGAATTTGCCCAAGAATTTCGGCAACGGTGGCAGCCTTTAGCTTGGACAGGATCACGGCACCAACTTCGGCCGACTCTAATGAAAAAAGCGGCAATATCTCGTCAAGTTCCTTGGCCTGCAATTTGGCCCAGGGATCAGGGTGCAACGACAGGCCGGCCTTGTGCCGGATGTCACGTGATGTCGTCTGACTAACGCTGCTTTCCGTAAGCGTAAGGGAGGCTGCCAAAGAGGTTGGAAACGACAGACCGGTTCTAGCAAATTCACTCAAAAATTCATCAACAACCGCGGTTAATGTA
>CAXMPY010000145.1:0-5663 GCA_964195275.1 uncultured Paracoccaceae bacterium | reverse complement strand
AAGAACCGCCAATCGGCGAAAGTGCTGCTTTCATATTCAGAAAACCGTGGCCGAACTGGTCGGAAAACCCGTGCTGGACCCCCGGGCCAAATTCAACATACCCGGTATGGGTGTAAAACTGATTGTCAGCCGAGGCCAGCAAACGCGCCCTTAATCCAGTGGCAGAAAGGGTTGGAAAAGCCTCGGCCAAAAGCGCGATGGCGCCTGATACCTGGGGTGCCGCGAAGGATGAACCGAACGAATGGTCGTACGCCGAATTCCCTGTCGCCGTTGCCGCATAGACAGAACCGTCGGCGGCGATGCACCAAGCGGCGGCTTCCAGACAACTTGACGAAACAATGACACCGGAAGTGATGGACGATCCGGTAAATGTTGGTACCGCATTGATAACTGCCACCCAATTGTTCTGTAACACGGGGGCAACGACCGGCAACGCCGCCATGATGTCGGCGGTTGTGCGGGTCTGATCATTAGACGCCGCAAAAACAATAACCGCATTTTGGGCCAAGCTCACAATCGAATTGTAATAATCCGCCCCCGACGAACCCGAAAACACGCTTTGGAAATTCACACCAGAGACGTCAATCTCAAGTCCCCAGGAATTATTTTGCACGATGGCACCCAAAGAGATGGCCTGATTGTTAGCAGCGGTGCGCGTTACATTATTGTCGTAGTTGCCTAACGCTAGGTTCGCACCCGGTGCAACGCCGATAATCTCACCTCCGCCAGCGACGCCGGCCGCGACAGAAGCGATGCCGGTACCATGATTGTGCACACCTGGATTGTTTGTACCACCTGGCAAATCAATTGTTTTGCCGTCAAATTCATCATGGCTGGTCAGAAATCCGGCATCGACAATTGAAATGATTTGCCCGGCACCGGTCAGCCCCGCCGCATGGGCATATTCAACCCTGGAATTCGCAATGGAATAGCTATCATAAACTGGCGGCGAAGATTTCTGCCACCATGAAAACTGTTGCACCGTATAAAGCGGATTAATCGTGCGCAGAGTATTTGCCGCCGCCTCGTACAAAGACCAGTCGTTGACGTAATACGCGGACATCTCGCTGTCCGGAATGTGGCTAATGAATTCTATTGGGGCGGCGGTACCTTCTTCGCTACCGTTACAGGCTGACAACACCGTTGCTGCCAACAATCCGGCTAATATTTTGAATCGGCCCATTTCCCGTTTCCACCCAAGAATATTACACAACAATATCATCAACCAATTTCCATTCGTCACAAAGCCACACTGTATTCGATGTTGGTATAATCCCGCGAAATGGCGGTTTCTTGATAGTTTGGTGTCAGCAATTGGAGTTTCCGGAAATTGTATCGACAAATATATCACAAATTAGTGCAACCTATCCGTTTTGAAATGCCGATTTAAGGCGACGTTAAATCGGCTTTCAGCCTGTGATTTTTTTTAAATCCAACGGGCATTTCCGGCCGGTCCGCAAGATTTGAAATCGGGCAGCCAGGTTTATCGCGGTCACAAGTGCACCGGCATAGGATGATGGTTCTTCCAACACTGGCGGATGTGGATATTAATAGTGCCCAGCAGCGTGAGTGTTCAAAATCCGTCTATCCAAACTTCAGAATCCGAAGTGCTGTATATTTATAAAATATCGTTAAAGCTCAATATTTTAGGTGAACATAAGGTTGGCAAAGGCTGCTGATTCTGGGGCGATTTGGTTCATTTCACTTCATATGCGGAAGTTGTCAGCTTTCGGTTAGCCGACGAAAATGAGGCATCGAAACAAATGCAAAAAGGACCTCGAAAACTATGAAAAATATATCAACAAAACTGGCGCTGGCCATCAGTCTGGCATTACAACTTTCACCGGCTGTCGCCGACCCGCGGCAAGTTGCCGACGTTAGATCACATCCTTTCCAAGGCAATGTGCAGCAGATCGTGGGTGCAACCGCATCCATCGTATCCGGTGCGTAGGGCGTGCTGATTAACATGACCACAAAAGGTTTGGCACCAGGCAACGCCTATACACTTATTCGTTGACCAAAGCCGGGCAGGAACTTTTTCCAGTGCTCGACAAAATGGGATCTTGGGCTCAGAAATGGCTGCGTCGCGAGATCACATCAGAAAAAATCTCGATCCGGACGCTATGTTTTGGGAGCTTCGACAATCGATCTTGACCCACCATGGTCGAGTTTCAACTGAATGGCATGCCGCCTAATCGGCGCTTTTACTGGCTGGTCTTTGATGGCACAGCGGTTGATATCTGCGTAAAAAATCCTGGGCACGAAATTGATCTTTGGGTAACCGGCAGCATGCGGACACTGGTCGAGATCTGGCTTGGCCATCGTTCCTGGAGTGCCGCAATGAGTGATGAAAGCATCCAGCTGGATGGCAGCACCAAAGATTGCCATGTTCAGTACTTGGTTCATTGGCAGTCCGCTTGCAAAATATGGCACATCGTTTCGGCGGCCTGAAATAAACTAATGCTGGCTGATTTGGGTTAGGCTAACACCAGATTTTATCGGTTCCAAAATTGCGTAAGGGTTTATTATTGCGAACCGTGTGGCAGGGCTGCGATCTTGTATTAAATTATAGAAGCTTGCGGGCTATGATCCAAGTTGGCTGGTAGGTTAACGGAACACCGCGTGTGCACCCAAATCGCTGAACATAACTGTCATAAAATCGCGCAAATGATGCACGCGTCCAGGTGTTGGTGGTGCCGGCGTTAACGCCGGTTCGTCGCAAATGTCTCAAGGCATGTTTGGGGGTATCAAACCACAGTCGGTGGCATTCCGCGCCGACGTCAAGAATGTCAAATTCCCCTGCCCCTGCATGTCCAACCGCATCTGCCAACACATGCGGTTCGCAAAGTCCCGGTGCCTGCGCAGATGAACCCAGATCGGTCAGTTCACAATAATGGCGGGGGCCAAATCCCGTAATCGCCAACCAGCCACCCGGCGCCAGCGCGTGCGCCATTCTATTCAGCAATTTTTTGGGCGCGTTCGTCCATTGGATCGTTGAAGCCGATGCAATCAAATCGGGGCTATCGGGCCATTTAATATCGCGGGCGTCACCTGGTAAAAAATGTGCAGCAGCTGCAGTCGCCGTCCGGCTGGCTGCTGGTACAAGGTCGTTTAATGTCAAAGATGAAAATGAAAAGCATTTGTTCAATGCTTGGGTCAAATGACCGGTACCGCAACCAATTTCAAATCCGCGGTGAAAATGTTCAGGCGCGCCAATTTCTGACAATCGCGCGACAAGTTGCTGGGCAATAAGGGCCTGTTGGCTGGCAGCTTCGTGATAGCTATCAAAACTACGGTCAAAGCTGCGCTTTACGCGATCTATTGATATCGTTGACACCTAAATCGCTCCCTACCAATTCCGTCCAATTTTGAACGGCCGCCACGCAATATATCGTAAAGAAAATACGCGTCGACGCGCGCTTGTTCAAGTGTCGCCCCGTGCCAGCGCGATCATCGCTGACGTAACGCGGCTTAAGTTATCCGAAGAGATAACAAAAGGGGGCATGCAATAGATGTTGCGCGCAAAGGGCCGCAGCCAGACACCGGTTTTTGCGGCCAATCCGTGCGCGATGCTTGGGTCTACATTTTCTTGCATCTCGATCACGCCGATTGCCCCCAGCACACGCACATCTGCAACACGCGGTAGGTTGCGCGCCGCGGCCAGTTCCTGTCGCAGTTGCGTTTGTATCCCCGCCACCTGCCCGGCCCAATTGCCTGCTTCCAACAGGGCCAAACTGGCAATGCCAGCGGCACAAGCCAACGGGTTTGCCATATAGGTCGGGCCGTGCATAAACACGCCCGCCGCGCTTTCGCCGATGCCATGCGCCACCGCCCCAGTGGCCACCGTGGCTGCAAAGGAAATATGGCCGCCTGTTATCGCCTTACCCAGGCACACAATGTCTGGCACCACAGGCCCATGATCCATCGCAAACAATATGCCGGTACGCCCAAATCCAGTGGCGATTTCATCAAAAATTAGCAACACATCGTGCTGATCACACAGTGTCTTAGCGCCCTGCAACCATTTGGGGTGGTAGAAATACATGCCGCCAGCGCCCTGTACCACAGGCTCGACAATCAAGGCTGCGATCTGTTGGCTTTTGTCGTTCAGCAACTGTTCAAGTGCTGCCAACCCGTTTTGCAGCGGGTTATCAGGCCATTCATCCCCCAACCGCACAGTCGGGCGCGCCAGGAAATGTTGAACAGACAACGCACCGCGAAACATTCCGTGCATGCCGTTTACGGGGTCACACACGCTCATCGCTTTCCAGGTGTCGCCGTGATAGCCGCCCCGTATTGTGGCAAATTCAACCTTGGTGTCGCGACCTTTGGCCAGTTGATATTGCACGGCCATCTTTAGGGCGACCTCGACCGAAACCGAACCGCTGTCGCAATAAAAGATACGGTCAAGACCACCCGGCAGCATTGCGACCAGTTTCTGGCCAAGCTGGATGGCGGGGTTATGGGTTAGCCCGCCAAACATCACATGGGGCATCTGGTCCAATTGGCGATGCATCGCTGCTGTAATCGCCGGATGCCGGTGGCCGTGGATTGCGCACCACCAGGATGACATCGCGTCAATCATCCGAACCCCGTCATCACGGGTAAGCCAAACACCTTCGGCCCCCGCAATAAGATGCATGGGGTCTGCGGCATCCATGTTGGTATAGGGATGCCAAAGGTGGCGTGCGTCAAATTCCAGCGGGGTCACAGCGCGCTCCGAATTGTGGACAAGTCAATTGCCTCAAACGCGCGCGCCAAATTTTCGGGCGTTAGGTCGTTGATCGGTTCAAGGCGTCCAAGATGTCGGACTGTGCACATTTGGGCGATAGTTTGTTCGACATCCGGTTCTGGCGCGCCGTTAAAGACTACCCCAACAACTGAACAACCTGCGCCGCGCAATACGGCAAGCGACAGCGCGGTGTGATTGATTGTGCCAAGCGCTGTGCGCGCAACCAGTATCACCGGTGCATTCCACTGCACGAAAAGGTCCAAATAAAACGTGCGTCGGGTCAATGGCACCATGATGCCGCCAGCCCCTTCAACAACAAGTGGGCAACCAACATCGGGCAGGGCAAGGCGAGACAGGTCAATTTCAACACCCATATCCTCGGCCGCCAGATGCGGTGATGCAGGCATGTTCAAACGATAGGTTTCTGGCAACACCCGACACCCTGACAACGTCGCCACAATCTCGCTATCAGTGGGGTTATCCAATCCTGCCTGTACTGGTTTCCAGTAGGTCGCCCCAAGTGCCGCCGTCAGACCGGCCGCGAAAATCGTTTTGCCGATGCCGGTATCGGTTCCGGTGACGATTATGGCTGACACAGTGGCCCCGATTGTTGGCGCGCGACAGCTTCAAGTAGAGCGGTTATATCTGCCAAGCCAATATTCCCGGTCAGCGAAATACGTAATCTTGACGTGCCGCGTGGAACCGTCGGAGGCCGGATGCCCCGCACATCAAACCCATCCGCCTGAAGTTCCGCCGCACGGGCCATTGTTTGATCTTCCAAACCGACAATGATGGGAATGATCTGACTTTCAAGCCCACCCAGGCCAAGCAATCTGTGGGCTTCACGATGCGCGTGGTCCTTGCGATCCTGTGCGCCCGCAACCAGCGTGGGATGATTTTGCAGGGCCTGCAGCGCTGCCTGCACCAACGC
>CAXMPY010000144.1:0-5713 GCA_964195275.1 uncultured Paracoccaceae bacterium | reverse complement strand
TTCGTCAATAATTTCGACCTCTCCCTGCAAAATCACCGCCATCTCATCACATGGATAGTTGACGACTTTCTCCGCATAGGCACTCCCTTCGTAGACGCCAGCGCGAACACTCTTGATGTTGTCGCGCTTCTTGTTGAAAAACCGGTGAGCGGCCTCCACAGGATTGCCTTCGAAAACATCACCAGCATGGCTTCCGGGGGTTAATCCGGAGATGGGGTCGCCGCCAGGCAACAGACGGACAACACTGGTCGAATTTTCCATGATCTTCTTTCCTAGATCGACGCGACGCTAAAAAATTCACGAACTCAGTCAATTTGTGCATCAACATGTTCCGAGGTCCCAATTGGGCTCTAACCTGCATTTAACTGCGGTGTCCATCCACGTGCGCTGAGCAGGAAAAACGGACAAGACGGATGATTTCGGGAGACGTCTTGAAGTAGCGAAAAGGGGAGCGTTTTGTCATCCGGAGACGCTAGGCGCCGGCACCGCCCGCCTCAACCGGTTTTTTTCTGACAGTGCCGTCTGAAGCCCACATCGTGCAATCATATCATCTGCGAACCCCAATCGGGTTATCGGGTTGTTGCCTCTTCCGGCTTTTGATCACCGTCAATTCGCCAGTGAACACGGCTCGCCGCATTGTTCCCGACCACCAGTTTTTCCATCAGCTCCATAAGGCGTGAATATTCGCTATCCGTCAAAGGCTCGACGAACCGACGCTGAGCCTCGGCCATCGCCGGGAATACGGCATCCACCAGTTCGCGACCCTTTTCGGTAATCCGGGCAAGCTTGGCACGTTTGTCTTTCGTGCTTTCCGGCCTTTTCAAAAGGCCACGACTTTCCAATCTGCGGATCACATCGGCAGCATTGTTTCGATCGATACCTATCCGGCTGGCGATGGCAACCTGTTCCAGCACCTTGCCGCCGGCAAGAACATTGAGCACGCCAAATTGCACCGGCGTCAGATTGAAGTCGCTGCATTCTTCCAGAAATATCGCCACATGTATCTGATGCAGTCGGCGGATCAGGTGACCGGGGCGGTCTCGCAATCTATTGTATTTGTCCTGCTCAGTAATTTGGGTCATTTGATTTTCTGCACCATTGGTGTTCACAACCGGTTGAATCCGCTGATCGGGCGGAACTTTGTCGCCAAATTTGAAAGGTAGTAGACGCCCTAAAAGAAAACTACCGTAACGGCCCCTGAAATTCCAGTATTAATTCAACCGCATCGAAAGGCTGATCATTTTGGTTTCTCATTAATACATATTCAACGAAAATTTTGGTGCGAACCAGCAGGTTTGCGCCTTCGCTTGAACCGAGCACCGCCAACTCATTGAAACGATGGAATAGTATAGGACTCGACAAATTAGGGCGTATACTACATACTTTGCTTGCGGGAGCGCCCTTTGACCTTACGGACCTGGGTAGCCGGGAGGCCTTTTTTGATCTCGCATTCAGCATGGAGGAAGCAATGAACAAAATACTAAGAACAATTTCCACGGCTGCCGTCGGTGCGACACTGTTCGCATCCGCAGGTGTTGCCCAAGATATGAAAATGTTAACCGCATGGGGTGGAAATCATTCCGGCACGGCAAATATGGCCTATGGCTATATTTCGCTGGTTGAAGAATTGTCTGGTGGATCGGTGACAGTGGCACCAAGTGGGCCAGAAGTTGTGCCAGCAGGCCAACAGTTGCAGCCGCTTACTGCGGGCGTGTTTGACCTAATTTATACGCACGGCCTGTACCACACCGGCACGACCGGAATTGGTGCAGCAATCGATGCCGTTGACGGCGATATCGAAAAACGCCGGACCACCGGTATCTGGGATTGGATCGACACCCATTACCAGGAAACGCAGAATCTGAAAGTTCTGTCGATCCCAACAGCGAACACTGGCTTCAGGTTCTTCCTGAAAGAGCCAATGGATGCAGACACCAAGCTGGACGGCATGAAAATCCGTGCGTTGCCATCTTATAATAAGATCGTCGGATCACTTGGTGCGACTGCGGTGGTTATTCCTTTTGGTGAGCTATATTCATCAGTTGAAAAAGGCGTTGTCGACGGCCTGGTCTGGCCAAGCGTTGGTGCTGTGGGTTTCAAATTCCACGAAGTGGCACCATACCTTGCTGAAACTGCGTTTGGGTCGTTCTCGTATCTGATCATGATGAATTTGGATAAGTGGAATGCGCTGGACGCGGACACACAAAGCGTCATGTTGGATGCAGGTCACAAGCTGGAACAAAACATGGTTGGGGCTTTCAACGACCTTCTGGTTGAAGAAAATGCTGCGATGGTCGCCGACGGTGCCGAAATGACCAGCATCGGCTATTCGTTAGAAGAGGCGAACAAGTTGTTTGCCGATCAAGCGATGAGCGTGGCTGTCAGCCAATCTGGTGCATTAGGCGAAGCGTTCCGCGACTTCGTTGCAGCCCAGGGCATGTAAGCAATTCTCCCGGGCGCCCGTTGTCACGACTTCGATGGGCGCCTTTTTTGCCTGCCCGATCTGGATTAGGCTAAGCCAAGACCGCCGATTGCGGCGTTTGAAAAATAGGGGTTGGATATGCGCGCAGTCCGTTTTCTGACCACGGCACATGATTATCTGACCGAACTTGCCGCAATTTTTGCAGCACTTGGATTAATCTCGATCGTCGCTTCTTATGTCTACGAAGTGGTCACCAGATACATATTCACTTCGCCGACGGCTTGGGCCAGTGACTATGTTTCCTACGCGCTGGCAGCTTCGGTTTTTCTGGCATTACCAAAAGTAACCAAAGAACGTGGCCACGTAGCAGTCACCATTCTTGTCGACATCATTCCCAAAAAAGCAGCAGGTATCGTCCACACAATTATCAGTGTGATTGGGTTTCTGTCTCTGTCCCTGGCAGCCTGGATCAGTTTTCAGGAAAATTTGCGGCAGTACACACGGAACATCGAAACCCTTGCCATGGTCCCAATCCCGGTTTGGTGGGTGTCGAGTTTCATAACATTCGGCCTGTTTCTAAGCGCGTTTTACATGTTGCGCCAAGCCTCACCCGGACAACGTAAAGTCGATGAAACCTTGGGTGGGGGGGCCAGCTGATGGAATGGTATGTCACACTTCTGGCCGGAATTGCCATTCTGTTCGCACTGTTCCTGTCGGGCGCGCCGATATTTCTGGCGTTTCTGTTCGCGATCCTGACCGGCGTCTATTTCATCATCGGACCGTTCGGATTTCCGATGTTCGCCAATTCGGTCCTGGACACGGTTTCCACAACGTCACTGGCGTCGATCCCGCTGTTTATCCTGATGGGCGAAGTGCTGTTTCGATCCGGAACAATGGACGTCCTGTTTGACTCGATTGACAAACTGGTCGGACGCGTGCGCGGCCGTCAATACGTGCTGGTGGTGGTTCTATCAGCCGTATTCGGGGCTTTATCTGGTGTGGCCATGGCCGTGGCGGCGATGTTGGGGCGTGCGATCATGCCCGGCATGGTCGAGCGTGGATACGACCGCGGGATCTCTGCTGGTCTGATCATAGCCGGTGCCAGCCTGGCACCGATCATCCCGCCCAGCCTGCTCGCCATCATTGTTGGCTCCCTTGCTGATGTGTCAATCGCGAAACTACTGATCGCCGGGGTTATTCCGGGTCTTTTGATGGTCGGCATATTCATGATCTATATCTTCACGCGGATCGCCCTAAATCCCGACCTAGCGCCGGCAAATGTTGCTGGTGAACGCGACGATGTAACGACCGGCGAACTGGTTATGGCACTGGTGCGCACACTGCCGTTTGCGATCGTCATATTCTCGGTTATGGGTTTCATTTTGCTCGGCGTCGCAACGCCGTCGGAATCTGCCGCGACCGGTGTGTTGGGCGCCCTGCTGACTGCCGCGATATATCGCAATCTTAGTCTGAAAATGATCTGGGCGTCCGTTATGGCCGCGATCAAGGTTTCGGCGATGATCCTTGCGATCATGGCGATGTCCAAAATGTTCACCCAGCTGCTGGCTTTTACCGGCGCAACCAGCGAACTGGTCGAATTGGTCGCCAACCTTGGCTATGGGCCGCTGACGATGCTGATCATCATGCTGGCGGTGCCGTTCGTGCTGTGTATGTTCATCGACACCATTGCCGTTATATTGCTGACAATCCCGATTTATCAGCCGGTTGTCACAGCGCTGGAATTTGACCCGGTGTGGTTTTGGCTGTTGTTCCTAATCAACATAACACTTGGCGCAATAACACCGCCATTTGGCTATACGCTGTTTGCGTTCAAGGCGGTTGTGCCGGGCATGTCGATCAGCGAAGTTTACCGCGCGGTCTGGCCCTTTGTGGGGCTATTCATCCTTGGCATTGCCGTGATCATCGCATTCCCGGGTATTGCAACCTGGCTGCCAAATCTGGTTGGCTAGGCCGCTCCGCGACTTTCGACAAATGATGCAACGCTGCGCTCGGTTTGCGCGTCCTGGTACAACGTCGTGCGTTGCCGCGATGGTCGAGCAAGCCCCGCCAGCAGGGTTTCCATCGCTTCGGGTGTCATTTCCTGACCGAACGCCGCACCGGCCGAGCGTGTGATCGACTCGTCCATCAGCGTGCCGCCCGCATCATTTGCGCCGGCATTCAGGCAAGCCGCCAGCCCGTCTGGCCCCAGCTTGACCCATGACGCCTGGATATTTGTGATATGCGGGTGCAGGGCCAGCCTAGCCACCGAATGCATCAACACCGACTCGCGCCATGTCGGACCGCGCCGGGCTTTGCCTTTCAGGTAGATCGGCGATTCCATATGCACAAACGGCAGCGGCACCAGTTCGGTAAAGCCGCCGGTTTTCTTTTGTTGGTCACGCAGTCGCAGCAAGTGCCGCGCCCAGAGATGTGGCCGGTCAATATGGCCAAACATGATCGTCGACGTTGTTTTCAGGCCTAGTCGATGCGCTGTGTCCACTACTTTGAACCATTCGGCCGTGTTGATCTTATCCGGGCATAGTTCTGCTCGAACCTCGTCATCCAAAATCTCTGCCGCAGTTCCCGGAAGGCTTCCTAGCCCGGCATCGATTAGCTGACTTAGAAAATTCTCCAGCGATACCCCAAGCGTCTGAGCGCCCTGATGTACCTCTAGCGGCGAGAAAGCATGCACGTGCATGTTCGGCAATTCGGCTTTGATCGCTGTCAGAATATCCAGATAAGTCTGACCGGTATATTCGGGGTGGATGCCGCCCTGCAGACAGACCTCGACCGCGCCACGATCCCATGCCTCGCGCGCCCGCTGAACCACAACATCTGGTCCGTGATTATACGGACGCCCGCGCAAGTTTTCGCTCATTTTACCTTTTGAAAAGGCACAGAACTGACATTTGAAATAGCAAATGTTGGTATAGTTTATGTTGCGCGTCACCACATAGCTGACGCCGTCGCCACAGATCTTTTGGCGCAGTTCATCGGCTGCTTTGGTGACCTCGGCCACTTCGCCGTCGCGCGCCGCGAACAGCCGCGTAACCTGCCCGACGCTAAGGTCATCGCCCTGCGCCGCACCTTCTAAAATGCGGTCAAGTTCACGGTCACCGATATGGCCCGGTATCGCGGTAAGTGGGGGCAAAGCTTGCGCAGCATCACCGGGCGCCCAATCGTCGGTGCGGGCCAACCCGTCGGCGTCAATTGCGCTAAGAACAGGTTTGCGAAACCGCTTATCCAGCCATGTTTCGGCGTCATGCGCGAAAATGGGATAGATCCCCAACC
>CAXMPY010000143.1:5484-5734 GCA_964195275.1 uncultured Paracoccaceae bacterium | reverse complement strand
ATGCTCGCCGATGCCGGGCCCTCACATCTTGATATCTGGTCAAAAATGAGAGACAAAGGGTTCCGTTGATGAAAGTATTAAACATGAAACTTTATGCCGCGATATTTCGAACATTGGCCACCGTACTGATCATTTCTGGCGTTGATACAGCTTGGGCAAGCGATAAGATTCTACCGTTGCGAGAGGGTCCCCGACCCGCCACCACAGCGGGTGTGCCGCATCTGCAGATTGGCGTTGAAATTTTTCCTGA
>CAXMPY010000143.1:0-5474 GCA_964195275.1 uncultured Paracoccaceae bacterium | reverse complement strand
TGGATTGGATTTGGCTCATCCAGAAGTGATTGTCGGCGGACGAGAGTTTGCCCATGCTCATCCAAATGGCAGCCTACATGCATCGCTGCCGCCCAAACTGGCGGCCGAAGCCGTCAACGCTGGTTGGGCCATTCACCACCCTTGGGCCAATGAAAGACCGGGTTGGAGCGGCTTCGTGATGATTTACACGCCCACCAGTCTGGCAGAGCTGTGTGTCGTGTCTCAGCTCATCATTGCATCATACAATTTTGTCACCGGCAGTGAATTCAAGTTCAAGGATCAGTAATCCAGGCTTGGCCCTAAAAAGCCCCCGGTTTCACTTCGCGCGCCATATGGTCCAGCACCGCGTTCACGAACTTTGGTTCCTTGCCATCGGGGAAAAACGCTTTGGCAACGTCGACAAATTCGACGATGACCACCTTGGGTGGCGTTTCGTTATGGCCAATTTCGGCGCCGGCGGCGCGAAACAATGCGCGCAGGGTTGGATCAATCCGTGCCAACGGCCATTTGGCAACCAGGGCGCGGTCAGTGATCTGGTCAATTTCAGATTGAAAGTTCACAGCATTATCAACGAGTTTCTGAAAGACCTTCAGGTTGCCGGCCACCATTTCATCACCTTCATAGGAGGCGCCAAAACGATGTTCTTCAAATTCCTGAACAATCGCTTCAACTGTCTGGCCGGTGCTTTCCATTTGAAATAGCGCCTGCACCGCATAAAGCCGGGCGGCGGATTTCATTTGACGTTTGTCAAGCTTGGTCATGCGTTTTTGGAACCTTTTTCGCCGCCAGCAATCAAAATACTTTCGGACTGAAATCCCAACTTGGCTTTGGGCTGACCCCATTTTCGGCTTAGCGCGATCAGGTGCAACGCGGCGGCGGCCGCGCCGCCGCCTTTGTTTTGGTCGTTGGGGTCAGCACGGACCAAGGCCTGTGCGCGGGTTTCCACTGTTAGAATGCCATTGCCGATGCAAATGCAATCTAACCCCATCAACTGTAAGGCCCGTGAACTATCGTTACAAACCGTATCATAATGGCTGGTTTCGCCGCGAATGACGCAGCCAAGTGCGACAAAGCCATCAAAATTCGACTGCCGGTCAGCGATGCGAATAGCAGTGGGTATTTCCAAGGCGCCGGGCATTTCAACTAAGTCACAGGTCGCCCCGGCATCTTTGATCGTCGCCGTCGCCCCAGCAACCAATTTATCTGCAATATCTTTGTAGTATGGGGAAACCACAATCAATAGCTTGACGGGTTTCTGAAAACTGGGTAGCTCCGGTAGGTGGTGGTGTTCTTCGCTCGCCATAACCTAACCCTTGTTTGGGATTTTTTGGGTGCCGGTGATCGACAGGCCATAGGCCTCAAGGCCGACAACTTTGGGCGTTGGTGAATTTGTCAGCAGCACCAATTCAGAAAGGTTTAACGCCGCCAATATCTGCGCGCCCAACCCATAATGTCGCAGGGTTTGCGGGCTGGCCTCGCCCTCTTTGACCAATTTCATGTCTGTGTCGCGCAGTAAAACCACAATGCCCCGGCCAACCTCGGCAATCACCCGCATCGAATTTTCCAAATCCGACGAAGTGCGTCCAATGCCGAGAATATCTTCCAACGGATTCAACGCATGCATCCGTGTCAACACAGGTTCGTCTGTGCTGATGTCACCCTTGGTCAATACGATATGTTCGCTGCCGTGGGTTTCATCGGTATATATTCGCATCATCCAATCGCCACCAAAGGCCGAGGTCACCGCACTTTGAGCGCTTTCGTTGACCAGATGGTCGTGGCGACGGCGATACCGGATCAGATCAGATATCGTGCCGATTTTCAGATTATGGCGTTGCGCAAAAGCCACCAGATCGGGCAGTCGTGCCATCGTGCCGTCTTCATTCATAATTTCGCAAATTACGCCGGATGGGTTCAACCCTGCCAGGCGCGAAACATCAACCGCAGCCTCGGTGTGCCCGGCCCGGACCAAGACGCCGCCGGTGCGGGCACGCAATGGAAAAACATGGCCCGGCGTGGCAATATCAGCCGGGCCTTTTGACGCATCGATTGCAACTGCCACAGTGCGCGCACGGTCATGGGCCGAAATGCCGGTGGTGACACCTTCCTGGGCTTCAATCGAGACCGTGAACGGCGTGTCATAGCGCGATGAATTACCGGCAGACATTTGCGGCAGTCCCAGTGCGTCAATCCGATCACCGGTCAGTGTCAGGCAAATCAGGCCGCGTCCCTGCGAGGCCATGAAATTGATCGCCTCTGGTGTCGCCATTTGCGCCGGGATCACCAGATCGCCCTCGTTTTCACGGTCTTCATGGTCCACCAGAATAAACATCCGGCCATTGCGGGCGTCTTCGATAATCTCTTCGATTGTAGATATCGCGTCATGCCAGTTTTCTTCGACGGGGCCGGGCTGTTCGTAACTCATCGGTGGCAACCTTTCAGCATTTTCTGGCGAGATATCGCAACAAAGCGCCAAGTGCTAGCGAAAGATGGATGGATAACATTTGCTGAAGTATTGGAAATGCCCAAAATCGCCCATTAGGGCAAGCTCGGCGCGCACAGAACGCCCCAGCCGCACAGGTGCGGCAAAAGTTGCCTATCCAGGCCAATCCTGTAAACGGGCGACATAGCGGGCCATTGTATCAATCTCAAGATTGATAATATCGCCAGGCTGCACCTTGCCCCAAGTTGTCACTTCCTGGGTATGGGGGATCAGGTTGATGCCAAATTCGCGTCCATCCACGTCGTTAACGGTCAAAGAAACACCATCTAGTGTAACCGATCCTTTGGGGGCAATGAACCGTGCCAAATCGGGTGGCGCGCGCAAAGATATGCGCGTGCTGTCGCCGTCGCTGGTGACGTTTTCAACTGTCGCCACGCCATCGACATGGCCCGAAACGATGTGCCCGCCCAGTTCGTCACCAACTTTTAGCGGGCGTTCCAGATTGATATGGTGCCCGACCATCCAGCCATTTTGGCCGATATTGGTTTTTGAAACGGTTTCTGCCGATATCTCTGCTTCAAACCAGTTCTGTGGGTCCGTTCCCAGCGCCACCACCGTCAAACACACGCCATCACAGGCGATCGAGGCGCCAATATCAATGCCTGCGACGTCATAATTGGTACCGATCCGAGCACGCATCTCGCCATTTTTTGTCACACTTAAAATATGGCCAATATCGGTCACAATGCCAGTAAACATGTGCTTTCCCTTTGATTTACCTAGGCCTATCGCCAGATGTGCGGCGAAGCAAGGCGTAGAAATCATTGCCCAAAAGGCAAAGGCCGCTAAGACGGTTGAAACTAAGCCGTGACACAAACCTATCTAGTGATGCACAACTAATCAAAAAAACGGGCAATATGACAAAAGCAACTGGGCAAAATCGGCATTTCCTGTTTTTGCAGGGGCCACATGGTCCGTTTTTTAACCGTCTTGCGTCCCTGATGCGCGCAACGGGCGCAACAATATTACGTGTCGGGTTTAACGCCGGTGACGAATTCTTTTGGCAAGACCAGGACCGATACGTCGCCTTTCAGGACGACATTGCAAACTGGCCTGGCTTTCTTAAGCAGCTATTGGTCAGCCGGGGCATTACCGACATCGTGTTGTATGGTGACACCCGCCCGGTGCACGCAACGGCCATTAAACTGGCCAACCAAATGGACCTGACAACCCATGTATTTGGAGAGGGCTATCTGCGGCCATTTTGGGAAACCTATGAACGAAGTGGGTCAAACGGCCATTCGCGCCTGATGGATATGTCGGTCCACCAAATGCAGCGTCAGTTGTCAAAATCAAACCGTGACCAACCGCAGGCACCGGACCATTGGGGCGATATGCGCGAACATATTTTCTATGGGGCTGCATATCATTGGCTGATTTTATTTTGGAACCAACGCTATCGCCAATTTGCCGCCCACAGGAATATATCTGTGGCCCGTGAATTTCGACTGTATCTGCGAAAACTCGCCCTGAGGCCCGCCCATTGAGTTGGCCGCTTGGTTGCCACCCGGCGGATAAAGCGCGCTGGTTTCCCTATCATCTGGCCCTGTTGCAGCTGGAACATGACGCCAGCTTTCAGGCCCATTCTTCGTTTTCGACGTTGACTGATTTTTTACGCTTTGTGATCGAAATCCTTGCCCAAAGCGCGCCCCAACATCATCATTTAGTATTCAAAGCCCACCCCCTAGAAGACGGACGCGTGCCCTTACAGGGCGATATCCGAAAATTGGCGGCAAAATATGGTGTAGCAGCGCGCGTCCATTTTGTGCGCAGTGGCAAATTAGCGGCGTTGCTTGATGGTGCAAAAAGTGTTGTTGCCGTGAATTCCACGGCTGCCCAACAGGCGCTGTGGCGCGGTTTGCCTCTTAAGGCCTTTGGGCAGGCCGTTTACGCAAAACCAGAATTCGTGTCGCAGCAAAATTGGCGGAATTCTTTGCAACACCAGAACGCCCGAACATGCCCGCATACCACGATTTTCGCCAATTTCAGTTGGAAACGTCGCGAGTCGCTGGCGGGTTTTATGCGTCTCGCTCGCGCCGACAATTGTTGCGAAAAATCGTGGATATGATGCTGGCCGACGCCGACCCCTATGACATGCTGGGGCAACAAACAGCGGCGCAAGCGCAACAGTTGCGCCTGGTGCAGTAATCATCATCGGGCGATGTGCTGGTAATTTGCTGAAAAGCTTGTAGATTCAAAAAAAACAAAAAACGATTTAGGCAGAGTTTCAGGTCGAGGAGACCAGCGTAGTGACCAAAATGACATCGCGTAATATGCGGTTGACAGCCCTGTTGGTGCTGGCCACAACCGTTACCGCCTGTGGATTGCCTAGAAGTGGGCCCAACAAGCGGGAAATATTTTCAGGTTCAGTTCAAAAACAAGGGGACGCCTTTGTCGTCGCTGTGAATGATCGGGTGACCCGGGCAACCGCAATTGTACCGGCATTCGGTTTTTCACCGGATTTCATCAGCGCCGGCAAAATTGGGTCGGACACGATCAGCGCCGGTGACACGCTTGGGTTAAGTATTTGGGAAAATGTTGATGACGGGCTGTTATCTGTTGCCGGTGCGGGCGCCACCGAATTGGCGGAAGTACAGGTCGATGGTTCTGGGTTTATTTTTGTCCCCTATGCCGGCCGGATAAAGGCATCTGGCAACACACCCGAGGCGATCCGCCGGATCATCACCGAAAAATTGAATGATCAGACGCCAGACCCACAGGTTCTGGTGCGCCGATTGGCAGGTAATGGCACCACTGTGTCGATAACCGGATCGGTCGGTGGTCAGGGTATTTACCCGATCGAACGGCCAACGCGTACGTTAACGGCCATGCTGGCGCGCGCAGGCGGCGTCACAATTGAACCAGAGATCACCCAGGTTACGGTATTTCGTGGTAACAAGCAGGGCAAAATCTGGTTTCAGGATCTTTATAAATCTGACGAATTTGATATCGCGCTGCGGGGCGGCGACCG